>CAYTBG010000013.1:0-40339 GCA_964435925.1 uncultured Eubacteriales bacterium
TCAGAAATCCCTCATATTCTCGTTAAAACAATCAATTTTACTGTTAGCTAAAATTTAAAAGTGCACTATTTAAAGTTTAAAAGTGCACTAATTTTAGATCTTCATTTCTGACTTTTTCTATACCGACTAATTTGTTATCATACCAAAATCTGATTTCAGCCACGCCTGATACTTTATCAGGAATAATGCGCAGCTGAACCGTCTCCCTTATCGGAACTCCAGAAATTCTGAATTCGAGATTATTAAATGATATTTTTCGGTAGGGATTCACTACTCTTTCTGCCCTTAAACAGAATATATCTTTACTTGATTGGTAAGGCGGGGACACCGAGAACTTTCTGAAGAGAGATTTCTTCTCTTCAAGGGCATGGTGGAATCTCAAAGAGGGAATCTCTCCTGTGGTACTATGAACTTGATGATTGTTATAGCGACTGACCTCAGCTTTGAGCAGTTCTCTAGCTTGTTCAATGGTCCGGATACTTTCTCGGGCACAAGTCCTTACGATTCTATCCTGAAGCCAACCATAAGGACGTTCAACCTTACCTTTGGCTTGAGGTGAGAGAGCATAAGTTATTTTCACCTGGCACTCATTAAGAACCTGTTTCCATTGAGGATCTACCTCATCAGTCACTTTATAATGCTTACGCCAAAAGCTGTCTCTTCCCTGTACAAAGCGAAATATGGAATGACTATCCACATAATAGGCGTAGGGTAAACCATGCCTTAAAATGACACTCTCCAAGGATAAAATATGATCCCAACTAGTCTCTGGATCTACAAATTCAGCATAGAGGAGGTTCCGGCTGTAATCATCAAGGCTGGTGATTAAATGCCATTTCTCCTCTACATATGGTGACCATTTATGCCAGGAAGAGTCATGCTGAATTAATTCGCCCACATAATTGGTTAAGACTTCGCGGTCGTGAGACTTTTTTTTAGGACGAGGAAAGTAGAAATTATTCTTTTTTGCCCTGTCTATGATCGTTGGCAAGGAAACTCTTTGGCGGTATTTATTCCAGAGCTGATCCTTGACATAGCTATAGTTGTAAGATTTGATAGGCATGTCTCTGTTCTTTATCAGGCTCTTCTCTATGCTTAATTCTTTGATGATATTCTCCTCGATCTCCTTGCTTATCGTTCTGGTGCTCTTTTCTCTACGATAGGAGATAGAAAAATTCTCGGGATCCTCCCGATATCTCTTAACTAACTCGAAGAATCGCCTTCGTTTAATGCCTAAAATATCCAGAATATAGCTGCTTTCAATTTCCTTAGAGAGATACCTTTCTAGAAGTGATTTAACCTGCTCATCAGGAAATCTCTTATGTAGTTGTTTAGCCATGATCTAAAACCTCCTTTCTTAAGGCAAGGTCTAAATCATAGCAGGCTCTTAGAACATTAATAGTGCACTTTTAAAACTTAAACCTTAATAAAACAGTGCACTTTTAATTTTTATCTGAAAATTTTCAATTATGTCTTGACAAAGATATTTACCTATGCTAAAGAAACAATGGTTATATAATATATATTATATATTAGATTCAATGCAAAGAGAAATGGGGAGGGAAATACTACGCAATCGTAATGAATCTTCAATATCCAAAAAATTGGATATTATCCAATCTTATGGATATATGGTGTTAACATGCTCCAATGGAAAATTTTTAAATTATTGATATTAATGTAAATATAGAGAAAGAGATGTTGGCACATTATATGCATATCATATTATGCATATCATATATTGTATATGAATAAGACCTCGTAAAATGTAACCAATAAAAATTTTTAAGAAGGAGGTGATAAATAGGAAAAGAGAAAAAGTATAAAATGGAGGAGTGCAGATGGCACTCTTGGGATCTAAAATCTTTATCAAAAAAATAAGGAGGTTCAAAATGCGTAAAATTTTATGCTTGTTTTTCGTTCTTATTCTCGCTTGTTCATTGTATGCACAAACTGGAAGAGGAAGTATATACGGAAAGGTTGTTGATAGCGACGGTGCCCCACTCCCTGGTGTAGCCGTGACTTTGGCTGGATCCATGATTGCTCCTGTAAACATCATTACAGGTGTCAAAGGGCTATTTAGGTTTATGGCACTGGTTCCTGCTAAAGATTATTCTGTAAGTGCGGAACTACAAGGTTTCAAGCTAACAAAGATAGAGAACATAATTGTTGAATTTGGAAGAAGTGCTGATATAACAGTTACCTTGGAATTGGGGACATTGGAAGAAGAGATAACCGTAACAGCAGAGCGTCCTCTTATCGACAAGAAAACGACTGAAGTTGGGATGCTTCACACTGAGGAGTCCATGCAAGACCTGCCCACTTCAAGAGACATTTTTATGCTTGAAAAAATGACTCCTGGTGTTTATTCTCGATATTGGAATATAGGAGGAAGTGAATCCCTGCAGCAGGATGCAGGTTCAGCCAGGGGAGACCCAGATCATTATATGACAACCTATTCTATGGACGGTGTCAGTATGGTAGACATGTCCAACCGAGGATCTAGCCACATACTTGGTTACTCTAATTATGATTCGATTCAAGAAACGAACATTATAGTAGGTGGAGCGGCGGATGTTACTCAGCAAACCTCTGGGCTTTCCACCAATGTGATCATGAAAAGGGGTAGTAACATTCCAATAATGGGTGGAAGAGTATTCTTTTCAGATCAAGATTTTCAGTGGAATAACCATACACAAGAGCTTAAAGATGCTGGAGTTGATTATATGAGTAGTATCAATGAAACAAGAGATGTTGGAATATATGTAGGTGGTCCTATCATCAGGGATAAACTCTGGTATTTCTTAGCCTGGAGTGCTCAGGAAGTAAAACTCTATAATGTCTATGGGGAACCGGATAATTTTAAGAACTGGACCTATGATTTCAAATTCAATTGGTCGCCTATTCCTGAGAATCGTTTTGAAGCTTACATGTTCGCACAAATTAAGAGGGCCGAAGGAGAAGATGCCACTCCTGAGAAGCCTGATGGAGATTTAGTGGGATCAAGGTCAAACTTAGGTTCACCCGTATTAATGTTTACGGATGAACATATGTTCGGAGATAATCTCTTTGTCAATGCAAAAATCGTTCTTGTGAACGTGTTTAGAGTGGCAGGAGGACGCCGACCCATGATAGATACAGAAAGAGAACGTCTTGCTTATTGGAATGAAGCAGGGCGCATATGGGAAGAAAGTGCTTCTGGTACCGGCGTTCAAGCAGGACAAGGACATTCAGAACAATTCCATATTCTTGCCGATTATTTCAACGATAACTTGTTTGGAGTTGCTCACGAAATTAGGTTTGGAGGTAGCTATTCAAGTTATACTAGCCGTGGTGAAAGCGGATTCGTTGGCAATGTTATGGCCAGGTACAACTACAACAGCCCCACCGTCGATTACGATGGAGATGGTTCGCCTGATATTTATCCTGGAATCCAGCGCATCGAGGTACAACGAGGAAGTTACAGTGCTAGAACCACAAAATATTTAGCCCTGTTTATCCAAGATAGGATCAGTTTGGGGAAGTTCAACTTAAGTATCGGTTTGAGATACGACCATCAGGTTCCTCGCATAGATCCGGTTGACGTTTTGGCTGTAATCAAAGGCAACCCAGCTTGGGAAAACAATTTCTCCTCTTCGGCCATAGATTCCATTGATCAGATTATTCCTGCGGTCGAGAGAGGAACGATCAAGGCAACTGATGCCGACGGAAACGCCTATTCATGGACCAACATTTCTCCTAGGTTATCACTCACCTGGGATATCACGGGCAACGGGAAAAATGTCCTTAAAATTCATGCTGCCAAATACAATCAATGGATGGGGACAGGATTCGGCTCCTCCAGATGGACACCAGGCGGGACTGGCGGATGGATGCATTTCTGGGCCCTTGATCAAAACAGCAATGACATCTATGAGCTCAACGAATTATACTGGCACAGGAGTTCTGACTATGGACTTTACAGAGCTTTTGATGATGCTGGTAACTTGACGGGGGACTTAGACGATGCAGCAGGAATCATGTATGGAAGTTATGATCCTCTCAATCCTCAAGCGCTAACAGCACCTTTCAGGCTGGTTGACGGAGAAACTGGAGCGCCAAGGACACTTGCTTTTGGGATCACTTATGAAAAAGCGTTAAGGGAAGATGTTGCCGTTGCCATTAGCACATGCTATAGAGTGTATGACCAATGGAACCAGTACCTTGATTATTATCCAGCTACAGGACAGATTGAGTCGAGCGACTGGTATATGTCAGCGGGAACCCCTCCCTCCAGTATTGAAGGGATTGGAAGCACAGGAGAAGGAGGCCAGCATGAATGGTATGTTCTGAAGCCAGAATTCGGTTACACTCCCTGGAGCTTCGAGAAGCCAAGACCTGATTATTATATCAACTATTATGGAGTTGACTTCATTTTCAACAAGAGGTTATCCAATCGATGGATGCTAAATGCTTCTTTGACGATCGGAAAACAGGCTGCTCATTTTGGTGATGAGGGTTTGGTCGATCCAACACAAATATGGGCTCTAGAAGGAAGAGGTACAACTGGTAGAGGAGAGGGAGAAACGGTAAGATCAGGGAGGTATGATAATCCTACCTGGATGTTTAAGACTTCAGGCCTTTATCAACTGCCTTGGTGGGACATAGACGTTTCCTTCACCTTCAACGCTCGACAGGGTCGGAAAATCCAAGAATATTTCACCATTGAAGATTTCAGTCTTCCCAATCCAAGGAGCCAGGACAATCGTATCTGGGTGAAACCTTATGGCACAGAGCGTAGTGATGATATCTATCTTATTAACTTCCGTATTCAGAAAAGAATAAATTTCAAGGATATAGGTCAAATTACTCTCAGTATAGACGTGTACAATGTGCTTAACGCCTCCACGATCCACTGGAGAAGGACAAAAGATCATGGTGATTACACAGTTCAAGGTAGTGTCTTCAGTCCTAATCCGGGCTTCTATCATGCTGAAGATAATTTCGGTCCGAGAATTTTGAGGTTTGGACTAAGGTTAAAGTTCTAGGCTAAATTTCCGCACGAGTTCAAAAACAAAAGCATACGTAAGAAAGGCCTTCCAATTAAAGGAAGGCCTTTCTTTTTTTTTTATCTAATAATTCTTGAGATTCAACAAAAAATTATGTTGTAGTATGTATGAGACAGCTATTGCATAAAAGAAATCTAATTTCGGTAATATTTTTGTCTTCAGTCTTTTTTTTCTCTCTCCTATTTTTTCTTGACTTATCCTGGCTGAAAATTTTGAAAAAAAATTCATTCCTCTTAGTGTTGAAGAAGTTGGAATAACAATGAAAATTAAAACTGATTCATTCCTGCCACAAGAAAGTTATAATGATTGACCACCGCCGCTTCACTCCGACTGGTGAGAAGGATACTCCGCAGTCACTGACCTGATTAACTGGAATATGCAAGCTACAATGATAAATTATCCGAAGAGCGGTTATTTTCAAGTGCTTTTCAGACCATAAAAACAGCAGTTTAAGAAAATTGAATTTCTGAATTGAAGCCCGGAATTTTTATAGCTAGAATATCTTTGAGTATGAGAAAATTAACTTTTCTAAAATCTATGAGTTTGACACCCTATTTTGGTCGTTTTTCACACTACTTTCACGGAAATTGATAGTATCATGGAAGAGCTAATTTTTTTCAAACGCCAAGGTCTCTACGAAGATCCGCTATGGAAAACTCTCTTAGAATCTTCTTGCTTTCCCTGAAGATTATACGAGAAGAAGACCTTCCTTCTCAAAAGATTCACTCCTTCTAGCCCCCATTTACAAAAGCCTCAGAGGGATCTCTTCACTTTCGAAGCTTGCTTTTAAATAAAAAAAAGCCGTGTCATAGCAGAGATGTTAGGCTTTTTCATATAGGAATCTCATTTATCCATAGAGAAATCCTCTATTTTCCTCCTATCCGTGCTCAACTCCCATAAGGTTTTTAAGTGATTAACCCTACTTTAACAATATAACTATAACTCCGTCCTATCAACTTCTATATTTCTTTTTAAATTTCTATCTATCTAGCTCGGTGGAACATCACTTGTTTTCACTTGCTTTTATTGGCTATTTTTTCAAGACATGAGAAAGCCTTACCGGTTCCCAGAACATTTTCGCTTTGCTATCATCGCCTAGGATTTCCCACCTTAAAACGGAGATCGGTATCTGCCCAAACTTCATATACTGATCATTGAATTCCTTGAGATCGAATTTATCCTTCAATTGCATCTTGCGGTCCGCAAGCAATTTCAAGAGTTGAAATTTACCGATCGTGGCATCAAAGCAATCATCGCCACGCCAGACTACTCTTGTATATATTTCCCTATACGCATTTTCAGGAGTTATGCCTAAACCTGAACCGAGAGCAGGCACATTTTTTAAAAGAGCTTGATATGCCTCCTCAGGACTGATTTCCCCGGCAAGGAGTGGAAGGCCTGTCAAGATTCGTTCAGCTCGTTGAAGCATGTTTATGTAAACAAGCTCACGGGCCCGGGGGCCTCTGACAAAAGGAAAGTCCAGCGCAACCAAGATCTCCTCATTATAGACACACCAACCCTCGCTATGACCGCTATCGACATGTTCACTTCGAATAGGGCATGGATTATGTCGCCGAATGTTCCCTTCATACGTATGGCCTGGCCAATATTCATGGCCATGGAGAACTCCCGGATCAGTACGAAATCCCATACTGGAATATTTGGCTCGCCAATGATCGTCCGGCACGACCAGGATACGGTGTATGCCCGGTTTTTCCTCATATGGAAATGCGAGCATCCCAAAAGGTGGTAAATAAGTGCTTTCTTCTGAACGAATAAGGGGTTGATACGGTTGGTCGCTTAGCAAGTCTTCCGCATTTTCTAAATACCATCGCCTGAGTGCCAATGCAGTTTCCTCGTCCCATGCAAGATATTCTTTAGTAGTTTTTGCCGGTTTTATGGGAGGGAGGTATCGATTTTTATGCAGTTCAAATTGCAGGTAGGAAATAGCTCGCCCACGCTCTGCGTCTGCAATAAACATCATTTGATCATAATTGTATGGCATGAGAAAGACATGGTGGACAAACCAATTAACAAGATCCTTTCCGATGTAATATTTTCCCGTCATCTTATCGCGGCTTTTCTCTAACCATTTACCAAACTCTATCAAACGCTGACCTGCTTTGACAGCAGCTGATACAAGTTTTTTTGCTTGTGCTGGGGGAAAATGTTCTGCTGTCACTTCCGCCCATTTTCGGTAATCCTTCACAATATACTTAAGCTGACCTCTTTCCATGCTTGGAAGCGGCAATCCTGGGTAAGGTTGCTTAAAAACAAGTTCGGCTAATTCCGGAACAATTTCTGTAAGGTTTTTTCTGCCTTGAGCCAGTATCTTCTCAGTATCAGCCAATGCTTGCAAAATTGCCTGAGCCCTCTCCTTGCTGAATGGCATTAGGAAGGCGCTTTCCCCCATGCGTCTTCCACCTGTTAAGTGTCGTCTCACGTTATCAATAGCCAAATGCACGTAAAAACCAGGATTTCTGCTCCATTGCCGGATGACGTACAATTCCCATTCAAGCTGGTCCATCTCTGCGCGGAGAAGCAGATAATCAATTTTACAATGCGGCGACCAATCTGTTGGATCAAACGCATCTAGACGCGCACGAAGCTTTCCATACTGTTCCTTTTGTCTCTGGACAAGAGCGGCATAATCAAGAACACCTTCTGCCCATCCGGGATGCCAACGTCGATGATAGACACCCCTCACAGTGCGAAATTCCTCCGCCAGCTTTATCAACTCAGGAGGATGTTGCTCTGGACCAGGTACTACCTCGGCCGGAGTCCATATCTCTTTTTCTCTTTTGCACATTAACGGTGAGCAGATGAAAATCGCTAGAATGGATAACAGTGCCACCCATTTTTTTGCCCTGTTTGGCTTTTTGCCATTTCCTTTTTGGATGTAAAAGTTTTTTTCTTTCATAACTCCCCCTATGAAAAAATTTATTTAGCTATTTCTTCAAGACACGAGAAAGTCTTACCGGCTCCCAAAACATTTTTGCTTCGCTGTCATCACCTAGAATTTCCCATTTTAAAAGAGAGAACGGTATCTGCCCAAACTTCATATATTGATCATTGAATTCCTTGAGATCGAATTTATCCTTCAATTGCATCTTGCGGTCCGCAAGCAATTTCAAGAGTTGAAATTTACCAGTAGTGGCATCAAAGCAATCATCCGCACGCCAGATCACATGCTTGTACATTTCTTCGAATGCCGCTTCTGGAGTTGCACCAAGATGTGATCCCAGAGGAGGATTATGTTCAAGGAAAGTCCGGAGTGCTTCCTCGGGAGTTATCTCGCCGCAAAGGAGAGGAACGCCCACCAAAATTCGTTCAGCTCGTTGAAGCAAACGGTTGTAAACGAGCTCACGAGCACGCGGCCCCCTGACAAAAGGAAAGTCCAACGCTACCACAAGTTCCTCAAGAAAAACGCACCAGCCCTCGCTATGTATGCTATCAACGTGATTCCGACGGATAGGGCAGGGATTGTGCTTGTGAATTTTTCCCTCACGGCTATGACCAGGCCAATCATCATGTCCACCTCCTGCTCCAGGATCAGTACGTCCTCCAAACATGGGGTATTTGGCGCTCCAATGGTCAGCAGGTCCTCTTATGAGGCGGTGAATATTGCCTGGCTTTTCTTCAGTTGGGAAGGCAATAAGTCCAAATGGCATAACAAATAGACCTTTTTCTGCACGCATAAGAGGCTGGTAATCTTGATCGCTCAAAAAGAAGGCCATTTCATTATGATTCTCAACGGTACTCTCATCATAATCGATGTGAATGCAAGCCCGGTCTTATGTAAGAGTTATTAGGTGGGCTTCATTTATATGGATATGCTTCTTGACCTATGTCCGCAACTGTGCAGATTATGAGGGCATCGGGAGCGGATTAGCTTCAAGATTAATATTAATGTGCCACCCACCATTAGGTGCTGGTAAATGCCACACCAGCGTCTCTCGTTACTTGCTCTCCACATTGATTTAATCCGAAGATTTCGTTAAGACTGAATGAAGTATCACCGGTTCCCAAAACATTTTCGCTTCACTATCATCGCCTAGGATTTCCCATCTCAGTAGAGAAATCGGAACTCTTCCGAACCTCAAGAATTGATCATGGAATTCCTTGAGATCGAATTTCTCCTTCAGCTGCATCTTGCGGTCCGCGAGTAACTTTAAAAGTTGAAGTTTACCGACCAGAGCATCAAAGCAATCATTCCCCCGCCAGATCACTCTTTTATATACTTCCATATACGCTTCTTCAGGAGCTATACCTAGACCTGAGCCGAGAGCAGGAACATGTTTTAGAAAAGCCTGATACGCTTCCTCAGGGCTGATCTCGCCGCAAAGGAGAGGAAGTCCTATCAAGATTCGTTCTGCTCTTTGAAGCATATTGATATAAACGAGCTCACGAGCACGCTGTCCCCGTACAAATGGGAAGTCTAGTGCTACCAGTATTTCCTCATTGTAGAAGGCCCAGCCCTCGAGATGTGCACTATCACTATGACGTCGCCGGATAGGGCAGGGGTTGTGTCGGGTCAGTATTCCCTGGTAGGTATGGCCGGGCCAATATTCATGCCCTTGTAGCACCCCTGGGTCAGTCCACCATCCATAGTTGGATTTTGTAGCGCTCCAATGACCAGCCGGCACTATCATGACGCGTGAAATCCCAGGCTTTTCCTCGTACGGAAATGCGAGCATGCCGAACGGCGGTAAATAAATGCTCTCCTCAGAACGAATAAGAGGCTGGTAATCCTGGTCGCTTAGTAAATCTTCTCCATTCTCCAAATACCATCGCCGAAGTCGCAATAAAGTCTCGTCATCCCAAGCTAGATACTCTTTAGTGGTTTTTGCCGGCTTAATCTTCGGCAGGTGCCTATTCTTATGTAATTCGAACTGAAGATAGGAGATAGCACGGGCGCGCTCCATCTCGGCCATAGATATAAGCTGATCGGAATCATAAGGTATGAAATAGACATGTCGGAGATACCAGTTGACGAGATCTTTTCCAATATAATATTTACCAGTCATCCTGTCGCGGTTTTGCTCAAGCCAGTTGCCGAATTCAAGCAAATGCTTTGCTGCTTTAATTGCTGCAGGAACAAGTTTTTTAGCCTCATAAGGAGGGAAATGCTTAGCAGTTACTTCAGCCCATTTACGGTAGTTCTCAACGATATACTTAAGATGACCGGATTCCGATTCTGGAAGTATCCCTCCTACGAAAGGATACTGCAGAGCTACATCGGCTAATTCAGGAACCATCTCTGTCGGGTTCTTTCGGCCTTGGGCTAGAAACTTTTCAGTGTCGGCCAGCGCTTGCAAAATCGCCTTAGCTCGCTCCTTGGTGTAGGGCATCAGTCTGGGTTTTTCCCCAAGGACACGGCCACCAGTTAGGTGACGTCGTACGTTCCCAATAGCTTGATCCACATAGAAACTTGGATTTCGGCTCCATTGTCGAATGACATAAAGCCCCCATTCAAGTTGATCCATCTCTGCGCGGAGGAGCAGGTAGTCAATCTTGTTATGTACTGACCAATTCGTTATGTCGAGAGCATCCAGGCGAGCACGGAATAATGGAAGCTGTTCTTTCTGCCTTCGAACAATAGCGACGTAATCGGGAACGCCACCATTGCCCCAACCTGGACGCCAGCGTCGATAATAACCGCCTCGCCATGCACGAAATTCCTCCGCCAGCTTTAACAACTCAAGAGGGTGCTGGTCTGGGCCAGGGACTACCTCGGCCGGTGTCCATATTTTTTTTTCTTTTTGGCACATTAGAGGCGAACAGATGAAAATCACCAGAATGGATATAAATGCGACCAATTTCTGCGTCTTGCGTAGCCCTTTGCCGTTTCCTTTTTGTAAGTAAAAATTTTTTTCTTTCATAATTTCTCACTCCTTTCGTAAAGTTTTTAAATGATCCATGATTAAACCCTTTGTATAATTATAGATCTTACTTTATATTCTCCTTCTCCTATCTTAACATTGCTCGTTTCTAATTTTTTAAGCTAAAAAGTAGATAATAATCAAATCCTCCCCGACACTACAGAAGACAAGAAGTCCGGGAGTGATAAAAAAGGACCAATGTCCAATTATTTGTCGGAGGCATTGTCTTTCAATTCCGGTCCGACCCTTATGATTTGGAATTCTTCAAGTAGAGGAAATTCCTCGACTCCTTGACTGCTGTTGGCCTTCAGCTTTTTGGATTGACCTCGTTGACTTTTCTCATGAGGATGCCTTCTCCTGACCAGTCTCCACCGTATATACAGATTCTTCTTTTGCAATTCCAGCTTACTCCAGTACCCGAAGCAATATTGCTGCGAATAATTTCGCTCGCTTCAATCCCGACTTAACATTGGCATATTCGTTGGGGGAGTGTTCGTTGCCTCCACCACCTGAAACGCCGAAGGGAACCCATTTGGCGCCTGTTGCCCAAAGATCAGGCCTTCCGCCACCCAGACTCCCTCTCCATTTGGGTACATGTCCAACGAACGGAGGAGCGACCTTGCGTATTGCCTTAAACAAAACTTAATCACTCTTCCTCGTAAAACTTTTCCACACCATCGTGTCTCGTCTGCCTTCTAAAAACAGACCAAAAGTCGAGCACAGCGAAGGAATCTTCACTCGATCAGTTTTATCACTGGGAACTGTAGAGCGGATCCTAGTTACGTGACGCTTTGGCAGGAGGGCTAATTCCGTCTTCTCCTAGAACCCTTTGTACGAAGTCCACCAAGATTTGTGTCATTTGAACTAACCCTTCGATTCTCACAAATTCATCGGCTCCGTGTGCGCCGCCGCCACTGCCCGGGAGCTCTAGGCCTCCGGAATAGATTACGACCGAGCCCACGTTCCAGAAATCTGGTCTGCCTCCTGCGAAACCTCCTCTCCATTTCATCTCTATATCTTGGCGCCCCGTGAAATCACGGCTGAACTCCAAGATTTCCTGTACAAGTGGATCATCTTCGTTAATCATGTCCCAAACGTGTTCAGGAGCTTTTTGAACGTTAGTAATCTCAAGCTCAACTTGCATATCGGGATTCTCTTCCATTAGGTCATCAAGTAGCTGGTTTAGTTCCGCTACCGCCTGCGGTACATTTTGATTCGGAAACATACGTACATCCAGAAGTGCCTCTACCTTCGCCGGCATGACGTTGACTGCGACGTCGGAAGGATCTCCACTGCTAATTGCGGTCACATCCACCCGAGGCTTCAAATCAGAAAATAACGGATCGTCTTCCCAGGTCATCCAGCGATCTACATCGATTATGGCTGGTAGGATCTCCATCATTTGATGAACGGCATTGATCCCTCCAGGCGGGTGGTGCATAAATCCGGTAACGGTCAACTTGGCCCAGAAGTGGCCTCCCTGCTTACCAAATATTGGTCCAATATTTCCCGCGAGGTACCAATCCGCTGAAATTAGTTCTGGCCTGTGTTCTACGACCCATGGTAGACCAAAATCCGTTGCACCCTCTCCCGGTACGAGTGTTAAAACCAGATCACCCTCCAGCTCGACACCGGACTCCTTTAGAACCCTTAACATCTCGATGCGCTCCGCCATCCCTGCATGATCATCGATGGCGCCTCGTCCATAAATTTTACCATCGATTATCTCCCCTTGTAGTGGATCTACCGTCCAAAGATTCCGATCTCCGATTACAACGGTGTTGTAGTGCTTTGTCATCCCTAAAACGGGCTTCCCGGCCGTACCCCGAAGTCGCGCGACAACTACAGGATATTGAGAAGGATCCCCTGGATATTTCACTCCGAGACCCCGATGATACGGCGCCTCGAAAGGCTTCTCGGGATAAACCACCTCGACCTCGACTCCAATATCACTAAGCTCTTTTTCAAGGAACATGACTATCTTATCCTCATTATAGGAGATGCCATCATCGAAATAACAGTTCATCTGCACCATTTTCTGCACGAGCCTGACGATATTCTCTTCGCTCACAAGCTCTTTGGGGTCTTGCGGAGTCGCGCGTTCCTGTTGCGCCCGACAACTGTACAATAAGACCATTACCACCAGCGCCACTACTGCTCGCTGCCATCCGCCAGATAAGCGTATATTGAATCGCCTGTTCATTTCCGTCCTCCGCGAGGTGGTGTCCAAGACCTGACTGTACATACTAAAAAACTCATTCCGCTCATTGTTCTTTCCTCCTTTTATTTAGGCAATGTATGCAAAATTTTTGAAAGTCTCACCGGCTCCCAAAAAAGCTTAACTTGGCTATCATCACCGAGGAGCTCCCATCTCAGAATGGAGATGGGAATCTGTCCGTATTTCATGAACTGATCGTTAAATTCCTTGAGATCGAATTTTTCTTTCAGCTGCATCTTGCGGTCTGCTAGTAACTTGTAGAGTTGGAGTAGACCGGTCTGGCACTGGTGAGGCAGACTACCGCCATGAAGCCAACCTTCCATTTCCTCGAATGCTTCTTCTCGGGTTATGCCAAGACCAGAGCCGAGAGGAGGTGTGTTTTCTTGGTGAAGCCGAAACGCTTCCTCAGGAGTGATCTTGCCGGTGAGCAGGGAAAGGCCCAACAACATCCGTTCCGCTCGTTGAAGTTTATTGATGTAGGGTAACTCACGAGCACGTGGTCCCCTTACAAATGGGAAGTCCATGATAACCGGTAGTATCTCGTGGTAGAAGCACCAGCCCTCGCTGTGTGCTCCATCGCGATGACGTGCACGGATAGGGCAGGGGTTGTGCGGGTGCAGTTTTCCTGCATAGGTATGACCGGGCCAATACTCATGGCCGTGCAGCACTGCCGGATCGGTGCGGAATCCCATGTTGGAATATTTGGCTCGCCAGTGATCGTCCGGCACGACCAGGATGCGGTGTATGCCCGGCTTTTCATCATATGGAAATGCTATGAGACCGAAAGGCATTAAAAAAAGACCCTCTTCAGAACGAATAAGAGTCTGGTATTCCTGGTCGCTCATTAAGTCTAGTCCATTCTCCAAATACCATCGCCGGAGAATCAGTGAGGTTTCATCGTCCCAGGCCAGATACTCCTTGACGTTTTTCGCCAGCTTGATGGGCGGCAGATTCCTGTTCTTGTGTAATTCGAACTGGAGATATGAGATGGAACGTGCACGCTCTATCTCTGACATGAACTTGATTTGATCAGAATTATAAGGCATGAGCATGACGTGCTTCAGATACCAGTCAACGATATCTTTCCCATAATAATATTTTCCGGGCATCTTGTCGTGGTTCTGCTCAAGCCATTTGCCGAATTCAAGCAAACGCTTTCCTGCTTTAACTGCAGCAGGGACGAGTTTCTTAGCCTCAGCGGCAGGGAAATGTTTGGCTGTTATTTCAGCCCATTTTCGGTAGTTATCAACGATATACTTCAGCTGGCCGCCTTCCGTATAGTAGCCGCCTCCAGGATGCCGCAGGGCTATATCGGCCAACTCTGGGACCATCTCTGTCAGGTTCTTTCGGCCTTGGGCCAGAAACTTTTCGGTATCGGCCAGCGCTTGTAAGACAGCTTTGGCCCGCTCCTTGGTAAACGGCATAAGCTTGGGGTTGTCTCCCATGCGGCGACCTCCTGTTAGGTGCCGCCTTACATTCCGAATAGCTTGATTTACGTAGAAGCTTGGATCTCTACTTGTGGGTCGCCGGACGTATAGATCGTATTCTAGTGCGTCCATTTCCGAGCGGAGGAGAAGGTAGTCAATCTTAAAATGCATCGACCAATCAGATATATCAAGCGCATTCAGGCGAGCACGGAGCTTCAGGAGCTGTTCTTTCTGTTTCTTGACGACAGCAGCGTAATCGGGAATACCTCTGCCCCTTCCTCGAATGGCACGAAATTCTTCAGCCAGCTTGATTAGCTCGGGCGGGTGCTGGTCTGGGCCAGGTATGACTTCAGCGGGAGTCCATACCTTAGTTTTTTCTTTGCCCATGAGTGGCGAGCCGACGAATATAGCCAGAATAATAGTTAGGATAATCAGGTTTGTAGTTCTAGATGATCCATTACTATAAAGGGCGGCTTTGTCTTCTTCAGAGTTAAATTTGGTTTTTTTCATAATTTTTTCCTCCTTTCTTATATTTTAAAAGTGGTTTGTAAATAAACTTTTATTAAATATCTATGCGATAAAATTAAGATAGAGAGATGGACCTGAATTTCTTTTTGATTTCCCCAATCCTCTATCGATTTATTCAAATTTCCCTATAAGAAACTGAAATATTAATGAATATATTATATATAAAATATTACCGCTCTCCCTATTTAGCATAAGAAAAAAATATTGTCAAGGCAAAGTTAAAACCTGTCAAGCCCACGTAATAATGTCCTATTTCTGCCACGTGAAAATGTCCGGTTTTTCCATCGCCTAAATCCTCTCTAGATACGAGTTATGGTGAAGGGAAGGATTATATCTTCTCCATGGATGATCCAGTGGAGGGATGTATTTTCCCTTTCTCTTCCTTGGTTCATCCACTGGCCTTTTCACCTTCTCTCTCGCGGCAGGTTTTGACTCCGTGATCTCTCGATACTTTAAATATCTCCCATTGAACTTTATCTTTATCTCACCATCAAAGTGTTCCCTGATCTCCGCTTTTTGCCTTCGCATAGCAATAGATACACTCTCAATGAGAAGTTGTCTTCTTCTCCATTTAACGATGTAGCCATTGTTTATAGTTCTTGTGGCTTTTATGCAGAAGATCTCTCTGAGATTCACACCCTTGGGTAAGGGTCTATGGAGGTCACCCTCCTTCTTTGCCACTTTCGCAAATCGTTCGTTGAATCGAAGAAGAAACTTCTCAAGGAAACGGTTGGCCTGGTCTTCTGTCCTGATGCCGGCCAGCCGCATCTCTTTGACCAGACGATCCTGAAGTATGCCAAAGGTCCTTTCGATCCGGCCTTTGGCCTGAGGAGAGTGAGCGTGAATCACTTCTATCCCCAGTTGCTTACATGCTCTCTCAAACTGCGTTTGTGCCCTCTCTCCTCTCAACAGCTCATCCAGCGATGGCTCTCTGGTCATCTTTTGAATGTGTGTGCTGTTTTTATCCAAATAGAGGCTGCGAGGAAGCCCGTAAAGGCTTATATAGCGCTCTAATGAGTCCATTAGCAGGATAAAATCCTTCATAGCCATAAAAGTGGCCAAAAAAGTTATTTTTGGCATCATCCACATATCCCATCAAAACAAGCCTGGGACCACGTCCCTCAAGCCACGCGTGATGAGATCCATCCATCTGGACCATCTCTCTCCAAAATAATCCTTCCTCTCCCGTCACGGATGGATCTCCCTTCGCCTCCTCTTTCTATGCCATAAACCATGGACCATCATGATCTGACGTAACTTCTCCTTACTGATTCGAATACCGTCCCTCTCAAAAAGCTTTTCCGATGCCAGCGTCGGCCCAAAACCTGTGTACTTCTCTTCAACAACCCTAGCTATCTGCTCCTCAAGCTCCTTCAACATCCGATGCGGTGAGACCCGGCCCCGACTCCTATGCACTATCCCTCTCGCACCCTCCTCCCTCACTCTCCTCACTAACCTCCGGATGTGCCGATCCGTTATCCCTAATACCTCAGCCGCTTTAACCTGAGTTAAATCCATCTGTATGACACCTTGAACAATCCTAAACCGATCAATCTCTCTCAAACTCATTGCGATAATGTCCTTTGCCATCAGGCCCTCCTTCATTTTTATGAAAGAGAACCTTACTTCAAAAACCGGACATTTTCACTTTGCTAAAAACGGACATTATCACGTTGCTGGGACAGACATATACGAAAAAAAATTCAAAAAGATATCTAAAGGAAGAAAATTTTCTTTTCGAATAAAAAGCTTGATACCTTCTTACTTTCGCTCAATTTCATAATCATGGAGGAGCAAATCTGTTTACGTCAAACTCATTTATTGGAAAAGAAGTCTTGCCTTCGACAATGAGCTCCGCAAGCATTCTGCCCAATAACGGACCGAGAGTATGGCCTCCTTTGGTACAACAAGCCGAATAAAATCTAGGAAAAAGTTTCAGTTGACCTAGAAGCGGCAGAAAATCTGGGCTCCTGCCCTCAAGTCCAGCCCAGCACCTGATAAGATTAAGTTTTTTCAAAGCAGGGATAACCCGGCAGGCATACTGAATATTTCCTTTCATGCTATCATAATTAACCCTCTTGATATTCTTTTCTGCATTTCCTATGCCTTTCCATCCCCCTCCTATGACCACATTCCCACTGTCAACTTGTTTTAAAGTGAGGTTACCTTCCACATGAGTAATAATGTGAGGAAATATTCTTGGTGCTTGTTCAGTCACCATCACCTGCATAGTATCCAGAGTGATGGGAAAATCCAGACCTATCATTCTGAAAATATCTCTAGACCATACACCAGCAGAATTCAGTATACAGGAGCATTGATATTTCCCATTTGAGGTTTGAACTAAAAATCGATTTTTATCTTCCACCTTTATACTTTGTACGGGTTCATTTTCATATATTTTTGCACCGCGGGATTGAGCTACTCTGGCCAAGGCTATTGAAGCTGTAAGGGGGTTTGATCTTGCATCCTTCTCGCAAAAAGACGCTGCAATGACGGAAGGACCAATATAAGGAGCAAAAGTGCTTAATTCTTTGGATGAAAGCAGCTCTACTTCTATACCTAATTCTTTCTGCTGACTAACAGATTCGCGAAGTTTCTGCAATTGCTGGCTATCCTCAGCAACTCTTAATCCTCCAGGCTGACGGAATTCAATATCTTCTTCTAATTCTTCCTGAAATCTGCTCCAAATTCTCTGACTTTCCTGTACTAAAGGGATTAATTTTAATTTTTTATTTTGAAAAGACATGGTTCCCGCAGTTGATCCAGATGCCTGTCGTCCGATTCCTAATTTATCGAACAAAGTGACTTCAATATCATGTTTAGACAGGAAAAAAGTTGCTGAAGTGCC
The DNA here is from genome assembly GCA_964435925.1 of uncultured Eubacteriales bacterium. Classification (GTDB taxonomy): domain Bacteria; phylum Acidobacteriota; class Aminicenantia; order Aminicenantales; family Aminicenantaceae; genus SOIV01. The sequence continues at coordinate 17,955 of CAYTBG010000013.1, forward strand.
AATGATCCCGCCTCCTATGACTATGACATCTGCTTTTTCCAACTTTAACTCCTTTTTATGGCGAATATTGCTTGTCATCTAAATCATTTAAAGGGGCTGTGTTTTAAAAACCAATTTATCAGACTTTATTCTTTTCTTCTGAAAGAAAAAAACGATTCCTGCTGTAAGAACACCTAAGAGTGTAAAAGAAAATATCCCAATAAATTCATTACTAAAAACGGCTGCTGCAAATGAAATCGTCGAGAGGATCATTATACCCCATCCCCATATTTTTAGACGATCAAGAAGATAACCCTCAGTAATTATAGCAATAACAACAAGCAAAGGTAGAGCTTGCAGCAAAACTCTTAAAGGGCCTGAAATGTCCTCACTTAAAAGAGGAGTGAATACAAAAAACAGAGGAATAATATATAAAAATTTAGCTATACTGAAAGTTGATAAGCCCACTCGCATAAAGTGTTTGTCTTGGGCTATTTCGGCGGCTACAAAAGCCGTCATGCACACTGGTGGAGTTATGGTAGAAGTCTGACTGAACCAGAAGAGGGCCAAGTGTGCAGCTAACAAGGAAACACCCAACTCGGTCAGTGCGGGTGCACCCAGTGTGGAAATCAAAATGTAAGACAATGTGACCGGCATTCCCATCCCAATGACTAAAGATATTAGTGCCAATAGAAAAAGGGCAAAAAGGACAGCCCCTCCAGAAACAACCAGGATTATCGAGGTCACCTTCATGATGAGGCCTGTGAGAGTGATGGCGCCCATGATCACTGCTGCACAGGCACATACAGAAGTGATGGTCATCATGTTTTTTGTGCTTTCTTCAAGCCCTTGAATGATTTCCTTCGGCCTCATCCGGGTGTCTTTTCTGAACCAGCTGAAGACAATAATCAATATCGTGGAAAGCGCGCTGGCAACAAAAGGTGTCCGCCCGATTCCGAGGAGAATGACCAGTATGACCAGAGGCAGGAAAAGATGAATACCCCTTTTTATGGCTTCTTTCACTGGAGGAAGCTCTTCTTTTGACATACCTTTTAGCCCGTATTTTCTCGCTTTTATCTCGATAATGGCGTAAATGGAGGCAAAATAGATGATAGCTGGAATTATTGAATATTTAATAATGGTCAGGAGAGGGATTCCAGTAACGGCAGACATGACAAAAACACCAGCCCCCATAATGGGTGGGGCGATGGCGCCTCCTGTAGAAGAAGCGGTGGTTATCGCTGCCGCTTCTCGGGCCTTAAAACCGCTGTTCTTCATCATGGGTATAGTCAGGCTTCCCGTGGTCACTACATTGGACATCGTGCTCCCTGTCAGAGTCCCCATAAGAGCCGCACTGAGGACAGCCACCTTAGCTGGTCCTCCACGCGATCTTCCTGCCAAAGATAGGGAAAACTCAATATAATGCTTGTCTGCCCGGGAAACCCTAAGGAATGTCCCAAAGGCCACAAACGTAAAAAGATAGGTGGCAGCTAAACCGGTCATGATATTGAACATTCCTTCAGGAACCAAATAGAATTGTTCAATACAAACACTGTAAGAAAATCTCTTAAAACTAAGAATTCCTGAAAGATAGGGACCTAAAAAAGTATAGGCGATGAAAACCGCAGTGATACAAACAAGAATCCATCCCAGTGTCCTTCTTGTCACTTCAAGAATAAAAAATACCGCCAGAGTTCCTAAAACCAAATCCGGAATGGTGACAGGACTCACATAAGGAATCCTGTAAGCTATACGTCCATAATCCAAGAGAATCCACCCGAAGGAGAGGGCAGCCACGGCCGCCAAGATGATATCACTTATAGGAATTTTATCTGTAGAGGACTTTTTTGACCTGGGATAAAGAACAAGGATCAGAGGAACCATAAACATCAAAAAACCTGCCCTCTGAATGAGAGGAGGAAACGCCCCTTTGAACGCGGTGTAGAATATGAGGAGGGTGACCAAAGCACAGAAGAAAGAGACTATGACCGCTGAAGTTCCCCTGAGCTTTCTTCTTTCCACAGTATCCTTTCTTCTTTTTTCTTACAACCAACCCCGCTCTCGATAGTATTTCATCGCACCTTCATGTATTTTAATGCCAAGATCTTCTATCATGTGTTCTGGCTTCCAATCCTTAAAAGTACCGTATGCCTTCTTGAATCTTTCCTCACTTTCAGCCACTGTCTTTGTGAATATGTAAATGGCATCTTCGGGAGCATCTTGATTGGTAAAAATGACCATGGTCAATTTCACTGTAGGGACGGGATAATTCTGGCCAGGATATGTTCCAAGAGGAATGATCGTCTTCTTGAATTTGAATTTTTGGACGAGGGCCTCTCGAACATATTCTTTCAGCCCCAGGAGTTTTCCTTCACGAGTGGCCATGGCTTCGGTAATAGCCGCAGAAGGAAACTGAGTAAGACTGTGAAGCGCGTTTATATGCCGATCTTTCCACAGGTCCACTCTTCCTGAAGTCCCGATTCTCAGTATAGAACCACCCCACTCTTTAAATTTATCTTCTTTTATGCCCAACTCAGAAAAAATCAATTTAAGAATGATGTAATTTGCATCTCCGGGAAAGCCTGATGCCATTTTCAAGCCAATCTTTTTATCTACAACTTCCTCCAAGATCTCTGCATCAATATTTCTTGCTACTAGGAAGTGATGGGAATTTGAGGTTAAAGAGCATATGGCTCTCAAGTTGGAATATTTTTCCCAGTAAGGGGTTTTTCCCTCTTGGGCCATTATCAAGAAAGGGCTAAAAGTCACTCCGATATCTGCATCACCTCTTGCGACTCTTATGGGATTCCCCATACCCCCTGATCCGGGGATAGCTGTCAAAGGATACCCAGCTACTCGGGCATTGACCCAGTCTGCAATAGAAGAACATATGGCATACCAAATTCCCCCCACACTTCCTGTACTTATAGTCATTTTTTGGGTTTTTACTTTTTGGCCAATAGATAAGTGTGGAGTGGGAAAAATAAGGATTATGACCAATCCTGTCCCCAGTAAAATACCTATTTTCTTTTTTTTCATACCTTGACTATTTCGCTTACATTCACTTTGGAAATTCGTCCTATTATCTTATCGATTGATTTCAACAGTAATTATAGTGACTTTTTTATTCTGGCCGGGAAGATTTTTATTATATGCTTTTTTTATTGACCTTAGTAACCCTCTTCTCGATCGACAATTCCCATAAGCTTTTTATTCTCTTCAAATCTTCTTAAATTTTCAATAAATATTTTCACGATATCTTCAGGAATACTCGGGCCTGAAATATGGGGGGTAATAATCACATTATCCAAGTCCCAAAGTGCATGATCTCTAGGCAACGGCTCTTCATTAAATGCATCTAGTACGGCTCCTGCAATCTGACCTTCTTTAAGGGCTTTAATTAAAGCCTGTTCCTGGACTAAAGGTCCACGAGAAACATTGATAAAATAAGCGTTCTCTTTCATCATTGAAAACTCTTTCTCTCCAAATATTCCCTGAGTCCTGTTTGTAAGAGGAAGTGCCATTACTACAAAGTCCGATCTGCCTAAAAACTCTTTAATTTCTGAAATTGAATACTCCTGGCTGACATAAGGCAATCTTTTCTCTTGTTCCTCAAGCCCTATAACTTCTGCTCCTGCCAAATGAAGTTTGTAGGCAATATAAGCCCCCACCGAACCCAAGCCCATCACTCCAACAGTTTTAGTCCGGATCGTTTCAGGCACATAATACGGCCAGTCTCTCTTTTTTTGATTCTCAAAAGCACTTTTCATATTTAAATTAATCGCCAAAATGTAACCCAACACATATTCAGACATAATAAGGCCGTGAATGCCCTTGACTTTGGTAAGAACAACATTGTAAGGGATTACATTAGATAGAACAAAATTTTCCACCCCAGCACTGATGGATTGAATCCATTTTAGCTTTTTTGCTTTTGCGACAAGTCCCACAGGGAAAGTGTGCCCGGAGAAAATTATGTCCGCCTTCTCTATAGCCTGTTCTATCTGTCTCTTATCTTTACATATTAAAAAATGCAAGTCTTTCCTAGCTTCTTTCAACAACTTTTCATAGCGCTTCAAGTACGCTGGAATATGATAATAAACGAGTATTTTGAGACTGGATTTCACTTAAAACACCGACTCTTATATGAGATTTAACTGTTGAAGTAAAGCTTTTATATGTTGTTTTTGCTCCTCTGTAGGAGGCAGGATTGGCTTCCTCGGATAGCCCCCTGGCCTATTCCGGAGATTCATAGCATACTTGAGAGAGGCGGGGAAGGTTCCCGCACGTTTCCCGTCCATGCCTTCCTCAGCAACAATGCATAAGTATTGGATCTGCCTGGCTTTTTCGATTTCGCCATTTTTCACCAGTTGAAACATTTCAACGGCTTCTCTTCCTATCAATTGGGTATCAAGACTGCCAACCCATCCAACCGCTCCCATAACGATTATCGCGACTCCTTGCACGGAAGAATGCCCACCAAATACTCGGATCTTATCCCCCACTAGTCTGACAATTTCCGAAACTCTGGCAAAATCCTTTGAACTTTCTTTAATAGCCACGACATTTGCAATATCTGCCAGCTTACAAACCAACTCTGGAGACATATCTACAGCTTGCCGTTTAGGATTATTATACAAAAGGATTGGGATATCCACAGAATTTGATATTGTTTCAAAAAAAGTAAATATCTCACGGTTACAGGGAACTACAAGGTGAGGGGCCAAAATCATGACTCCGTCCATACCAGCCTCTTTGGCATAACGACTCAGTCTTATGGTGGCATCCGCCGTTAATTGGCTTGTCCCACCAATAGCTGTAATTCGACCCTTTACTTGGTCAACAGTAAGTTTATAAAGTTCTCTTTTTTCCTCTTCCGAGAGAGCCCAGTGTTCTCCGGTACATCCAGAAACAATGACTCCGTCTACTCCTTCCTCAATAAGCAATTCGATATTCTCACAGAAAGCTTCCTTGTCTAATTCTCCATTTTCTTTGAAAGGGGTAACCACAGCAGTGAAACATCCTTTCCATTCTCTTGGGTCCTTCATCATTTTTCCTCTCTTTTTTGGATTGTTAAAATATATTATATATAAAATAATATTTTTCTTATCACACCTAACACAGGGAACTCCTGATGTCAAGTAAAATTGATTGTTTGTCAGATAAAAATTAAAAGTGCACTGTTTTATTAAGGTTTAAGTTTTAAAAGTGCACTATTAATGTTCTAAGAGCCTGCTATGATTTAGACCTTGCCTTAAGAAAGGAGGTTTTAGATCATGGCTAAACAACTACATAAGAGATTTCCTGATGAGCAGGTTAAATCACTTCTAGAAAGGTATCTCTCTAAGGAAATTGAAAGCAGCTATATTCTGGATATTTTAGGCATTAAACGAAGGCGATTCTTCGAGTTAGTTAAGAGATATCGGGAGGATCCCGAGAATTTTTCTATCTCCTATCGTAGAGAAAAGAGCACCAGAACGATAAGCAAGGAGATCGAGGAGAATATCATCAAAGAATTAAGCATAGAGAAGAGCCTGATAAAGAACAGAGACATGCCTATCAAATCTTACAACTATAGCTATGTCAAGGATCAGCTCTGGAATAAATACCGCCAAAGAGTTTCCTTGCCAACGATCATAGACAGGGCAAAAAAGAATAATTTCTACTTTCCTCGTCCTAAAAAAAAGTCTCACGACCGCGAAGTCTTAACCAATTATGTGGGCGAATTAATTCAGCATGACTCTTCCTGGCATAAATGGTCACCATATGTAGAGGAGAAATGGCATTTAATCACCAGCCTTGATGATTACAGCCGGAACCTCCTCTATGCTGAATTTGTAGATCCAGAGACTAGTTGGGATCATATTTTATCCTTGGAGAGTGTCATTTTAAGGCATGGTTTACCCTACGCCTATTATGTGGATAGTCATTCCATATTTCGCTTTGTACAGGGAAGAGACAGCTTTTGGCGTAAGCATTATAAAGTGACTGATGAGGTAGATCCTCAATGGAAACAGGTTCTTAATGAGTGCCAGGTGAAAATAACTTATGCTCTCTCACCTCAAGCCAAAGGTAAGGTTGAACGTCCTTATGGTTGGCTTCAGGATAGAATCGTAAGGACTTGTGCCCGAGAAAGTATCCGGACCATTGAACAAGCTAGAGAACTGCTCAAAGCTGAGGTCAGTCGCTATAACAATCATCAAGTTCATAGTACCACAGGAGAGATTCCCTCTTTGAGATTCCACCATGCCCTTGAAGAGAAGAAATCTCTCTTCAGAAAGTTCTCGGTGTCCCCGCCTTACCAATCAAGTAAAGATATATTCTGTTTAAGGGCAGAAAGAGTAGTGAATCCCTACCGAAAAATATCATTTAATAATCTCGAATTCAGAATTTCTGGAGTTCCGATAAGGGAGACGGTTCAGCTGCGCATTATTCCTGATAAAGTATCAGGCGTGGCTGAAATCAGATTTTGGTATGATAACAAATTAGTCGGTATAGAAAAAGTCAGAAATGAAGATCTAAAATTATTGCACTTTTAAACTTTAAATAGTGCACTTTTAAATTTTAGCTAACATGAAATCGAATTATTTTTTTTAATATAAAAAGGCATAGGTTAAAGTTTAATTATCTTCCCTGGAAAAAGGCTAGGAATATTTTTTTCGTTCAGCAACTTGTTCAGCTTGGGGATATCTATTTCGATGATCTCATTTATCTTTTCTATAAGCGCTTTCAATTCCTCGGATTTTGTCTTAATCTGCTGAAGTTGGCATTCAGAAGGAGCCTCTGTGTAGCCTTGGATAGACCTTGAAATTCTATTGAGCTGGGCTCTGATAGAAAAGCGTCTTCCTTGGTTTAATTTCGGGTCACCTAGAAGTTTCGCTCGAATGTTATCTGTCTCTTTGCTAATAGACTCTATTTGTTGGTAAATAACGTCTGGAATATCAGGAATTTTCTTGAGATTTTCTTTAAGCTTCTTAATATCCTTTTTGATAGAGTCTGAAGACTCACTAACAGCAGATATCCCAGGATTTAATTTATATATGCTGATGAGGGCGTCATGTTGAGTTTTTCTTTCCTCGAAGGAAATGTCTATTTTGGGATCTCCCTCAATCTGCATTGTTTTTGTCAGCTCTTGGCCTGCGGCTTTCAGTGTTACTTGGTATTTTCCGGGGAGTACAGAGGGCCCATGGTTCATTTCTGGTTTTGCAGGAGGAGGGGGAGCTGGAAAATCATACCTCAAATCCCAGGTTATACGGTTGATTCCTGCCTTTTTAGTTCCACGGAGTTCTCTTATTTTCTGTCCTTTGCTGTCCCTTATGATGATTTTCAACTCCTCCTTGGCCTTTTCTTTCAGGTAATAACTTATAATCGATCCATAAGGCGGATTCGGAGCTCTGTAGACTTTATGACCAAAAAGTCCTTTAAAATCATAATGTGCCCTGCGGGAAAAGAAGTTATAGATTGTAGCCAGCCTGATATCAAAAAGATAACATGGAGAGTCCAAAACTTCTTTTGTGAGCTGCTCAAGAGGTGTTATATCATCCAAAATCCAAATGCTGCGTCCGTGGGTCCCAAAAATCAGGTCGTTATCCCGAGGATGGATGGCAATGTCATCAACAGGAACGATAGGGAAATCATTCTTAAATTTTATCCACCTTTTTCCTCCATCTATTGAGAAATAGGCGCCTCTTTCTGTCCCGATAAACAGAAGATTAGGATTCCGATGATGTTCCCTGATTACGTTGACAGTACCGCCTTCAGGTAAATTATTCGAAATATTTGTCCAGCTTTCTCCATAATTGACTGTCATAAAAACATAAGGTTTAAAGTCATCATTACGATGGCCATCAAAGGTTGCATAAGCCGTTCCTTTCTCATGGCGGGATACGACAATTCGACTGACATATGTATGCTTAGGAACTCCAGGAACATTTCTAATAACATTCTTCCAGGTCTTTCCGTCATCTCGTGAAATCTGGAGGTTTCCATCATCTGTTCCCACATAAAGGAGTCCCTTCTTAAGAGGAGACTCGGAGATAGTGGTGATATCTCCGTAAGATGCGGTGCCGTCGTGTTTGGAGAGAGTGTTTTCGTCGGGAAGGACACCCATGAGAGGGAGCTTTTCTCTGTCTTGCTGAGTTGTCAGGTCAATAGTTGCCTGCCATGATTTTCCCCTATCCCTGGATATGAAAAGCTTGTTTCCGCCCAAATATATTGTATGAGAATCATGAGGCGACAGGAGAAATGGGGAATTCCAGTTGAACCTGTAGATTTCTTTAGGATCCTCTGGTTCGGGTTTTAAAGATTTGTACTCGCCGGTCTTTAGATTAAAGCGGAAAATACCCGCGCTCTGGGCTTCTGTGTAGATTCGTGTGTGGTCTTCCGGATCAACCTGGCTGTAGAATCCATCAGATCCGCCGATTTTAAACCATTCATCATTGGTGATTTTTGGCCTGAACCAGGCTGCGCTCGGGCCGTGCCAGGTACCATTATCCTGCAATCCACCGATGACATAGTAGGGCTTGCGCATATCAAAGCTTATTTCGTAGACCTGTCCATGGGGAAGAGTATCGACAAAATCCCAGGTTTTTCCTCTATCATAGGAAAAATAAATGCCTCCATCTGAGCCGAGAACCATGTGATTGGAATTTGCTGGGTTGATCCACATTGCGTGATGGTCGCCATGAACTGCTCTTTTTTCACGAGCGGCTCGAGCTATTAAATCTGTAATCCAGGTCTTCCCTCCATCTTCAGAGACGAACATCTCAGATCCGAGTACCCATATCCTCTGATTGTTGTTGGGGTCGATTCGTATTTGACTATAATACATTGGTCGTGGGTTAGTACTCGACATTTTTTTCCAGGTTATACCTTTATCTTCCGAGCGGAAAACTCCACCTTGCTTATGCTCTACAATAGCATAGACGATGTTAGGATTACTGCGGTAGATATCAATCCCTATACGACCTATGATACCCGAGGGAAGTCCATTCCTCAGACGAAACCAAGTCTCACCGCCATCTATCGTTTTGTAAAGACCGCTACCAGTACCACCCCCGTTAAAACCCCAGCCACGGCGGCGTCTCTGGTAAGCGGCTGCATACAGAGTATTCGGACTCTCGGGATCCATAGCCACATCCACAAAGCCTGTATTTTCATCTATAAACTTAGTTTTGATCCAAGTCTTTCCTCCATCTATAGTCTTGAACAAACCTCTTTCCTTGTTTGGTCCCCAAAGATGGCCTAAGGCTGCCACATATACGATGTCTGGATCTGTGGGATGAATGACGATTCTACCTATATGATGGGTGTCTCGAAGCCCCATATTCTTCCATGTCTTGCCAGCGTCTGTTGATTTATAAACCCCGTCTCCCCATGATATACTCTGCCGATTGTTGGGTTCGCCTGTGCCGGCCCAGACTGTAGCTGGATTCGAAGGGGCAACAGTGACATCACCGATGGTGCTTGTGCTTTGATCATCAAAAACAGGCTCCCAAGTAACCCCGTTGTTGGTTGTCTTCCATACTCCCCCTGACGCTGTCCCGACATAGATAATGTGCGGGTTACTCTCAACGACGGCAAAATCATCGATCCGTCCACCGGGATTCGCCGGACCGATGCATCTCCATACAAGACTGTCAAGGATGGATTCATCGACAAGAACATTAATTTTCTTCGTGGCTTTTTTTGCACCCACGAAAAAGCACAGAGCTAATCCCACACTTAAAACTGATAAAAAACGAGAAAAAAAAGTTCTTTTTTTCATATCTTATCCTCCGTAATTTTTGAAGCTGGTGAGTATTTAACTAGATTGCTCATAAATCTGAAAAAAATATTATATATAATATTATCATATGAGATTACGGAAATCAAGGAAAATAACTGAGCTGGAGTTTCCCCAAGAATTATTAGATTTGATTTCAGAGTTTATAGGCAATTTAGGGCGAAAAATGTAGCTTTTTTTTTACTTTTTAAAATGATAAGATAATAAAAGAGAATTTGCTGTTAAACCCGGGCATAATGAGAATTTCTTTTTCAGCAGGCTCAGTGTTCAAACTTAAAATTTCACTAGAATGTAGTGGAGGACAGAGATGAAAAAAGTAAGTTTTTTGCTTGTATTTATGTTTTTAACTTTCATATTTATTTTCCCTCAGGATTACAAAGGGAGGGCAAGAGTTAGGGGATATGTTAATGATGAAGATGGAAATCCTTTAGAGGGAGTCAAGGTTAAACTGTTTCATACAAGCGTTAAACTAGGTTTTGACGTCATAACCGACTCTGGCGGAAAGTGGGTTGCCCCTTGGATTAAAGGAGGTGTTTGGAATATAGATTTTAAAAAAGCTGGATATATGCCCCAAGAGATAAGTGTTAAGATTAAAGAAATTGAAAGAAATCCTAAAATTGAAATAACGATGAAGAAAGTCGAAAGACCAGCCATCACTGAAGATTTGAGACATAGGCTCGATCAGGGAAATGTTCTTTATGAGGAAGGAAAGTATGAGGAAGCTATAAAAGTCTATACGAACATTCTTGAACAATTTCCTGATGCTCATCTTATCAATAGTAATATCGGAAATGCCTATTTTAAGATGGAAAAATATGGTCAGGCTATTCAGCACTATCAAAAATTTTTAGAAAAAGATCCGAACAATCAAGATGTAATACTGTATATTGGAAACAGTTATGCCAACCAAGGTGAAGATGAGAAGGCGTATGAGTGGTACAAAAAAATTGAATTCGAAAAAATTGGTGATGTGAACGCTCTTTATAATATTGGAACAGATCTCTACATAAATTCCAAGTTTGATGAGGCGTTGAAGTATTATAAAAGAGCTGTAGAAATTCAGGCAGACTTTCTCGATGCTCTCTATCAGCTGGGCCTTACCTATTTGTCATTGGGAAATTATCAGGAGGCCCTAGAGACCTTTGAAAATTATATCAAGCAAGATCCCGATTCTGAAAGAGCATCGCAAGTGAGAGAGTTTATCGAATTTTTAAAAAAGAAAATCGATGATAAAAAAATATATTAATTTACCGCAAATTCACCAAACAAATAAAGCATTGACTCTAGAAAAAAGATGAAAAATTTATTTCACTTCATTGTTACCTTCTTAATCCTTCTTTTGATCTACTGCTGTACACCAAGAGAAATAGTGCTTGATCCCGAAGGCCGCGACTTTTACGAAACGGCACGGCTCATCATGACTAAGCAAGAAAGAAAAATTTTTAACCATCTTCCAGATAAAAGAGCAAGGGAAGAGTTTATAAGAGATTTTTGGGCAAAAAGAGATCCTAATCCCGATACCGAAGAAAACGAATTCATGGAAGAGTTTTTCCAAAGGATAGGTTATGCTAATAAGCGTTTTAATGAGGGAAAGCCAGGATGGAAGACTGATAGAGGGAGGATATATATTTATCTGGGTCCACCTGATAAAATTGACATGAATTTTACTCCCTTAGACCCAAGCATTGGAGGCTCCATTCTCTGGTGGGTCTACTACAGATACGAATTGGGTTTGATGTTTATTGACAGGGATGGGAGCGGTCATTATACTCTCGATCCCGTTTCTGGTATTGTCGGGGATCTTTTTGGGGCTATTGACAGAGCTAAATTTGGCTTAGTCCACAGAGAAGGCGATTTGGAAAAGAAGTTTATGGATTTCGAAATAGGATTTAACAGAGAAAAGAAAGAACTCGAAATATCGATTCCTGTTATATCTTTGAGTTTTAAGGCGGAAGAGGGACTACTCAAGGCTGATTTTGATTTTGAATTTTTTATTTGCAATAAATTGGATTCGAAAAAAGAGATTATTCGAGAAATCAGGCACTTTGAGAAGACTGAGGAAGAAGTTCTCCGAATGAAGAATATCACCTTCACCTTTCCTTTAAATTTAGATCCCGGAAAATATTATTTCGATGTTGTCTTAACTAGTAACTCTAACATAGGTAAGGCAAGAAAAATATTTGAAATCAAAATCTAAGATTTGTCCTAAAATCACATTAATAACAATGTGCATAGGTCATAGAGAAAAATGGAAAATGAGATAAGGGTTACGAATTTACCTTTTTCTTTGTCTTCGTTTCTACAGTTTAGTACGTTTAGCACGTAAGATGCGAGATGCAAAGAAGGGATTAAAGATATGAAAGTAAAGGCATCAACAATAATTTTTTTTATCATTTTCATAACGTCCTTTGTTCTTTCGGGGCGAAAAATCAAGGAAGAAAACCTTCCCGAGAAATACAGAGATTTTTTGAAGCTGACGCAATATATTATTCTTCCCCGAGAGAAAGAGGTCTTTATGCAATTGACTAACAATAGAGATAGGGATATTTTAATAACGACTTTCTGGAAGCAGAGAGACCCTACACTTGGTACACCAGAAAATGAGTATAAAAAGGAACACACCAAGCGGTTCCTCTATGCAAATAGGCGTTATGGACGAGGAACTTCCCGGGAAGGTTGGATGACTGATATGGGAAGAATTTATATCATATTGGGTCCTCCAGTGAGCATCAATAGATTTGGTGCCACGAAAGGTATTTATCCCACCCAAGTATGGTATTACTACGGAGATAGAAAGAAAGGTCTTCCAGCTCATTTTGGTCTTATTTTTTTTCAGAGAGGAGGAGCAGGAGAATATAAGTTATATGATCCTGTTTCGGATGGACCGGGAAGCTTAATGATCCACGCCAGAATTTCGGACCCATTCTATTATAAAGAATTGTATGAAACGATCAAAGAACTTGCTCCAACCTTGGCAGATGTATCTCTATCTATGATTGTAGGTGAGACTCCATATAATTATCAACCGTCTCCAATGAACGCCATTATTATGGCCGATATCTTCGAATCACCAAAGAAAGATGTCAATCCTACATATGCTTTTCACTTTTTGGATTATAAAGGAATTGTAAGCACGGAATATTTGACCAATTTCATGGATAGTGAAACCCAGGTAGTTTTGATCCAGGATCCTATTATGGGATTAAATTTTTTTCATTTTTCTATGGTTCCAAAGAATCTCACTGTGAATTACTATGAACCAAAGGATCAGTATTATTGCAATTTCACTCTTGATGTGAGTTTAAGAATATTGGATAAAATCATTCTTCAATACAGAAAAAATTTTCCTCTTTATTTTGATCCTGAGGAGTATACTCGGATAAAAATGAGCGGAATTGCCGTCGAAGATTCTTTTCCTGTTATTGAGGGAGAATATAAGTTAATCATTCTTATCCAAAACTCTATCGGAAAAGAGTTTAGTATTTTTGAAAAGGAAGTTGTTATTCCAGAGACCAAAGGAGGGTCTCAAATCTTTGGTCCTTTTATGGGGTATAAATTTCAGGATTTCAATGTTGAAACGCATGTTCCATTTAAAATATTAAATAAAAAATTACTAGTTGACCCCAAAAATACATTTTCTGCAAAAGATAAAGTTTCCTTTTTCTTCAATATTACGAATGTCTCAGAAAGTCTATGGAATGAGGGAAAGGTAAGAGTTTTTATAAATCCGCTTGGTGATAAAAAGACTTCCCAGAGGTCTTATGCCTTGGAATTAAAAAATTATCCGTATAAAAAATTCCTGAACATAACTCAATCCATACCAGCAAGTGAATTTTCTCCTGATTATTATGAAATTAGATTAACTTTGACTGATAAAAATGGAGAAGTCCTTGATGAGAAAAAGGAGAATTTCATTATTTCAGCTGCAGAAGTAGTTGCCCATCCTGTTACCCATGCAAAGGCTTTTTCTCTTTCTGATAGTTATATCTATTATTATATGCTGGCTGATCAATATGAAAAAAGGGCGGATTATAAAAAAGCTGAGTTAAATTTCAAAAAAGCTTACAGATTAAAACCTGATGATAAAAAAGGGCTGATTGATTATGCTAATTTTTTGTTCAAGATTAAAAAGTTCAAAAAAAGTATAGAGCTGATTGAAAATATCAAGGAAGATGAGGACATGAAATTCGAGTATTATCTCATAAAAGGGAAAACTTATATGGGAATGGGGAAGTACTCTGAAGCCATAGAGAATTTGCTTGAAGGGAACAAAATTTATAACAGTGACATCAGCCTGCTCAATTCTCTCGGTTTTTGCTATTACAAAACAGGTGAAAAAGAGAAAGCTTTAAATGCCCTCAAGGCCTCTCTGAGACTGAACCCTGAACAAGGAGATGTGAAGAGCCTGGTGGAAGAAATCGAAAGAAAAAAATAAGTCATTCCCTTTCAAATCATCATCGTACGCTATCATTTGCTTATCTTTTCTTGAACCTCTTCCAGCGTTTGATTGAGCAATTCGATGATTTCATCGATTTGTTCTTTGGTGGTAATAAAAGGGGGAGCCACCATGAAGCCATCACCAGCTACACCTTGAACCTGTCCGTTTGAGGTTGCCGGATATATGATTAATCCTTTCTTCCATGCAGTTTCTGCAACTAATCTGGTGACCTCCCTTTCTGGCGGGAACGGCTTTTTTGTCTTTTTGTCTTTAACTAATTCCAGTCCTGTCATAAACCCTTTTCCTCGAATGTCTCCTACGAAATCAAATCGAAACAGACTGGAGAGCCTCTCCATGAGATATTCTCCCGTGCGTGCCACATAGGAGACCAAATTATTTTCTTTGATAAAATCGATAACACTCAGGGCTGCAGCAGCAGCCAGAGGATTTCCCTGATATGTAAAACCATGTACAAATTTACCCAATTTTTCCTGAAATTGCTGGAAGACTTTATCGGTACAGATAGCAGCTCCAACTGGATAATATCCTGCTCCCAACCCTTTGCCCGTTGCGATGATATCTGGAGTTACTCCATAGTGCTCAATTCCGAAGTTTTTTCCTGTTCTTCCAAAACTAGTCATCACTTCGTCGGCGATAAACAGCACATCATATTTATCACATATTTGTCTGATAATAGAGAAGTATTCGGCAGGAGGGGGTGCTGCCGTTAGTGATGCTCCTACTATAGGTTCAGCAATAAATGCAGATATATACTCAGCTCCTATCTGGTTGATAGTCCGTTCTAGTTCCCAAGCACAATCATAGCCGCAAGTCTCTTGTTCCTTTCCATACGGACACCTATAGCAGTAAGCAGGTGGAATATGAGGAAAGTCAAGCATGTAGGGCTGGTAAATTTTTCTACTTATGGTTCTTCCACTCATAGAAAGGGCTCCTATGGTGGCTCCATGATAGCTTTGCCACCTTGAAACGACTATATATTTTTGCTCATTTCCTCGGGCAAGATGGTAGGAACGTGCCATTTTCAATGCAGTCTCTGTAGCCTCGGATCCTCCAGAAACTAAATATACCTTATCGAGATTTCTGGGGGACATCTCAATTATACGATGAGCCAACTGGATTGCCTTTTCACTCTTGAACATAGTTCCGTGTACAAATTCTATTTTTTCTGCCTGCTCCCGTATGGCTTTAAGAACCGGAGCAATGCAGTGACCGATGTTAGAAATGAGTGCTCCTGAAGAACCGTCGATGTATTTCCTGCCATCTTTATCATAAAGATAGATCCCTTCGCCCCAGTCTATGAGAGGAAGTTTTTTTCGCTGGCTACGATAGAAAACATGATCAACTTGAGCCATTTTTTTCCTCCTTTTTAAAAGCTACAAAAAATATTGAATAAACTGCAGAGCTAATCTTAGAAATGATTATTTGGTTTATCCGGTCATCAATTAATCATGAAATAAATTTTTTTACAAATGAATGTATCCATTGAAACGAATGAAATCTGATCGTTAGAGCCATACAGCTCCCTTATCGGCTCCTGATACCAATTTCCGATAAGTCTTGAGAATTCCTTTTGCTTGATGATCCGGTCTCTTTTTCATGTCCAACCGCTTCTGAATCTCCTCCTTTGAAAGTCTACTTTCAAGTTTCCGAGCTGGCACATCGATATCTATGATATCTCCATCTCTGATAGCAGCGATAGGTCCCCCTACCCAAGCCTCAGGACAAACATGGCCAACGCAAGGTCCTCGTGTGGCACCTGAGAATCTTCCATCAGTTATCATAGCGACCGACTTATGGAGGCCCATTCCCACTAACATGGCAGCAGGAATAGAAAGTTCTCTCATCCCCGGGCCTCCTTTTGGTCCTTCGTAACAGACTACCAGGATTGAGCCGGGTTTTATATCTCGTTTCAGAAGAAACTTTCTTACTTCTTCCTCTGAATTAAAGACCAAGGCTGGTCCAGAATGCTTCAACATAGAAGAGTCTAAGGCGCTTTTTTTAACCACCGCGCCTTGAGGGGCAAGGTTTCCGTACAAGACAGCGAAACATCCTTCTTTTTCCAAAGGTGATTCTATAGGATGAATGACTGTTCCATCTGGATCTGGAGTTTTTTCCAAGGCTTTTTCAAGGGAATGTGCAAATCCCGTGGGTACAGAAAGATCGAGATGTTTTTGAATCGATTTCATGGCTGAGGCCACTCCACCGACCCGGTGATAGTCCGAGAGATTGTATTGCGATGCAGGCTTGAACTTTGCTATCAATGGGACAGATCTTGAGATCCGGTCGATATCTTTTAGTTTCATCTCGATTTTCCCCTGGGAGGCAATTGCCAGGAGGTGAAGAACTGCATTGGTTGATCCTCCTGTTGCTGCGATCACTTTGGTAGCATTCAGAAGGTTTGATTGAGTTAAGATTGCCGAAAATCTAAGATCTTTACGGACAATACGAACGATCTGTTCTCCCACATCTCTTGCCTGCCTCATTTTGGCCGAATCAAAAGCAAGCATGGTAATGGATCCAAATGGGGCTGCCCCAATCGCTTCTAAAAAAGTTCCCATGGTGTTGGCTGTTCCCATCATGGAACAGGTGCCAGGCGAAGCGCAGATACTCCTTTCCCAAATTCTGAAGGTTTCCTCATCGATTTCTCCAGATATCCGTTTCCCGATAGCCTCTTTAAGATCGGATGCTACCATTTCTTTCTGGTCGATGCGGTAAGGAAGCATCGCTCCAGACGTCAGAAAGAGAGTAGGCAAATCGCATCTTACAGCCGCCATAACCATACCAGGGATAATTTTATCGCATGAGGCCAACATAACCATGCCCTGGAAGCTATGAGCCTTGACCATGGCCTCGACTGAGGCAGCGATCAGATCCCTTTGAGGCAGGACAAAATGCATCCCCAGTCCCTGAGCTATCCCATCGCAGGGTGCAGGCACGTTGAATTCTACAGGTGTTGCACCGGCTGCCCAAATGCCTTCTTTAACGATCCTGGCCAAACGATCAAATGGAAGATGGCCGGGATTGGCCTCAGTCCATGAGTTTACAACGGCAATGACGGGTTTTTCTAGATCCGTTGCTCTAAAACCTATGGATTGCATTAATCCGCGATAGTAAGCTTCAGTGATGTCTTCTGGCTGACCTCTCATTTTACTCGTCATAGTAATACCTTTATTTTTTGTTAAGATTTAAATCATGCTTTATGGCAGATGAACACAGTTTTTTTTCCTGCCTTGATTATTTCTTATTTATATCTCCAGTCTTCCTTTTTCTGACTTTCACTCCTAAAACCCTTTCCCATACCTTAATCATGGCACCTTTATTTTCTTTGCCCAGACCTTCAGCCAAGGCCTGCTGGTAGGTACAGGTAGCGGCGGTGGTAACCGGCAGAGGGATTTTATTATGGCTGGAAATTTCATAGGCACTGACCATATCTTTATAAGCATGAATCAGGTGATAACCAGGCTTAAAGTTATCCTCTAGGATCAACGGAGCAAAAAATTCAAGAGCAAAACTTCTTCCCGTTCCTGTCTTAACAACATCGCAAACTTTTTCTGGATCCAGTCCAATTTTCACAGCCATAGGGAGAACTTCTGCCATTGCTGCGGCATTAATGTTGAAGAGAAGCTGGTTGGTTAACTTGGTGAGTTGACCATTGCCCGAGCCCCCCATATAAATGATCTTGTTTCCAAAAGAAGCCAAAACTTCTTTAACTGTCTTGAAAACATCTTCCTTGCCACCGACCATTATGGTAAGCATTCCTTCCATTGCCCGAGCCTGCATACCTGAGATAGGTGCGTCCAGGAAAGTCACTCCTTTTTCTTTCAAAGATGTTGCAATTTCTCTTGTGGCAAGTGGATGAGTTGTTCCAAGATCAATCACCACTAATCCATCATGGAGACCTTCCAAAATTCCATCGGGTCCAAAAATCACAGATTTTACCTCTTCTGTTCCTGGAAGGCTGAGGAGGATCCAATCAACCTTGTAAGCCAGATCTTTTGGGTTCTCAGCGATAGAGGCTCCAAAGGAGGCAAGCTCTTCCATCTTTTCTATTTTTATGTCATAAACTGTAAGATTAAATCCTGCCTTAGCCACGTTGATAGCCATGCCTTTTCCCACGTGTCCTAAACCAATAAATCCGACTTTTGGCTCCATGATTATCTCCTCACTGAAAAAGTCTATCACAGGGATTTTCTATTATCAAGGCTTGTTTGTATATAATATATTTTATTAAATTTGTGTTGACAGACAATTGGCCGGACCATTATAATATGTTTCCAAATGCGATTCCATCGCATTTCAAGCCAGAAGAAGTCATTGGTTATTCTTCAATTCAATGGCAGGAGATTTAATCACTTCATGAGTGTTTGCAGGATAATGAATGCTCAGCCAGATTAATCGTTGATACGAAAACTCATTCCAAGTCGAACAACAAAGACAAGAATATTTGAAGATGGATTTCCCCTGAAATTATTGTGTAAGGAATCACCGAGGTCCAAATTTAAGGAAGCAATTGAGGATGTGGAAACGACTTGAGAAGGTCAAGAGAGATGCATCGTTCACTATTCAAGTGGATGGCGAACCTGTTACGGCATATCAAGGAGAAACCTTGGCAACTGTCTTACTTGCAGCTGGCAAGGAGATAATGAGAAAAACTCTCAAATATCAAAGTCCTAGAAGCTATTATTGCGGTATGGGTATATGTAATGATTGCCTTGTAGAACTTGAAGATGGGACTAAAGTTAGAGCCTGTCAAACCCTTGCCGATCCCTGTATGAAGATCAAGAAATATAAATAAGGAGAATTTTTTGGAAGAATCAAATTGGAAAAACGAGATTTTGTAGTCATAGGCTCAGGACCTGCTGGGATCAGTGCAGCCGTTGCAGCTGCGCGCGCCGGGGCAGAAGTGGCCGTTATTGGTGAAGACCCCCAAATTGGTGGACAGATTTTCCGTCAAATAGTGCCCCCACTCCAGACTCAAGGTCCTCTTGTGGATATTCAGGATCATAGAATCTTTGAAGACCTCCAGGAGAAATTGACAAATGGTAACATACAATTCCTGGGAAAAACGGCTGTTTGGGGGATATTCGAAGATAAAGTGATCGCAATCGATGGCCAACACAGATCCCTGATTAAGGCAAAAAAATTATTGATTGCTGAAGGGGCATATGAAGCCCCTGTCGCATTTCCTGGATGGACGTTGCCAGGTGTCACGACTCTTGGGGGCATTCAAATTCTGCTCAAAAGTCAAGGGGTAATCCCTGCGGGAAAGATTTTGGTTTCAGGGACAGGTCCACTACTCTATTATACCACTTCGCAACTCATTAATAATGGAGCTGAGGTTGTCGCTGTGCTGGAAGCTTCCTCCCTGAGCCAATGGATAAAATGGACTATGCAATTATGGCGTGCTCCAGGAATACTTGGAAAAGGCTTTAAGTATCTCAATATACTAAGAAAACATCATGTTCCTGTCTACTATAACTGTGTCGCTTTGGAAGCCCGAGGCGGTGATCATCTGGAGGAGGTAGTATTTGCTAGAGTAGATGAACAGTGGAGGCCAATGCCCGGCACGGAGAAAAAGATTGCAGTTGATAATCTCTGTTTAAATTTTGGTTTTATCCCTTCCACGCAGTTCACTCATATCGCTAACTGTGAGCATGTTTATGATCCTCAATTAAGGGGTTGGGTGCCGAGATTCAATTCCAGATACGAGACATTACAAGCAGGAATTTATGTTGCAGGTGACTGCGCCGGGATCGGAGGCGTTAAAATAGCAGTCCTTGAAGGTGAACTTGTGGGAAATGAAGTCGCTTGCCAACTGGGCTGCATCTCAACTGCAGAAGCAGATAGACGCCGTTCCCGACTGCAAAGAGCTTTATCACATAATCGATGGTATCAAAGGTTTTTGAAGAAAATATATGCTTTCCGCCCAGGACTCCTAGATTTACTCACTGATGAGACCATTATCTGCCGCTGTGAGGAAGTTAATTTGAAGACCATCTCCGAACTCATCGAAAGAGGTATTGACCACTTGGAACGAATCAAACTGTTATCAAGGTTAGGTATGGGGCGATGCCAGGGAAGGTTTTGTTATCCCACTTTGCTTGGAATTCTTTCCAAGGTTATTTCTCCTCGTGAATTGTACAAGGAGGATTTCACCGCTAGACCACCAGCAAAGCCACTTCCCTTAAAAACTTTGTTCGATTTATCGGATCCTTCTGAAGTAGAAACGGAAGGCAATCTATAAAATAATAGATATTAATTTAGCTTATGAGGGGCAATAAGGTTGTGTATTCTATCTGAATATCTAAAGGGATTCGAAGGTAACTTTAGCATATATTGAGGGTCTCCCCATTGTCTGGACAGAAAAGAGGCTTGTTTAAGGTGCATTTTGTGCCTGCGTTGAATGATTTCATAGTATCAACCATTTTGTCAAAAAATCGAAGCTCTGAGAGCCTCTACATTCAACGATCTCTTTCCTCTCCATGTTTTTACCTATACGCAAAAACGGCTTTTTGTGCCGATGGCAATCCAAAATAGACTTCCAACGGTGTCCGGTATTCTAATGATGCATGAAGCCTTTCGGTGTTATAAAAATCAAAATAAAAGGCAGTCTTTCTCTAGCTTCCGGCACACTCCGATAATCATAAAGATAGACTTCCTCGTATTTGATCGTCCGCCACAGCCTCTCGACAAAGATGTTGTCATAGAGCCGGCCACGGCCGTCCATGCTGATTCGAATATTCTCTTTTTTCAAAACCTCAATAAAATCTTCACTCGTATACTGCGGCCCCTGGTCCGAGTTGAAGACCTCAGGTTTTGAAATCTTAAGAGCACAATTTAGAGCATCAGTACAAAACTCTTTTTCCAGTGTTATCGAAAGGGTCCAGGAGAGGATATAACGGCTGAACCAATCCATGATGACAACCAGGTATGCAAACCCATGAAGAAGCCGGATGTATGTGATGTCGCTGCACCAAACCTGATCAGAATGATCGATCGTAACTCCTTTTAACAAATAAGGATACTTCTTATGTTGAGGATAAGATTGACTCAGACGAGGCTTTGGATAGATGGCATAAAGCCCCATGAGCCGCATAAGCCGTCTTATCCTTTTTTCATTCACCCAATGTCCCTGACGATGAAGCCAAGCCGTCATCTTTGCCACCCCATAGAAAGGGGTCCTGGTGTACTGCTCATCAATCAGCCGCATCAGATATTCGTTATAGGAATCATCTCTCTCAGATCTGTAATAATAGGATGATCTATTCAATCCTAGAAGATCACACTGTCTGGAGACCGAAATCATTTGATTTACCTGTTCCACTTGCTTCTTCTTCTCTCTCAGAGGAGCTTTTCCGATTTTTTTTTAAGCCAGTCCAACTCTACCTTCAACTGGCCGATCTGACGATAAAGCTCAGAGACCAGCTCCTCCAGGTCTTTATCCTTCTTCTTTCGACGGTCAGTGAAGAGCTCAGGAAGCATTTCCAGAAGCTGTCTCCTCCACTTGCGAATCTGATTGGGATGAACCCCAAATCCACTGGACAGTTCAGCCATGGTCCTCTCTCCCTTGACGGCTTCAAGAGCCACTTTGGCTCGGAACTTAGCATCATAACTTTTTCGCATGTTGACCATTTTACCATACCTCCTCCAAGATTATGGCAGGCCAAATGCACCTTATTGCACTGTCCAGATTTTGGGGAGTAGTTCAATATTTTGTCCAATGTCAAAGAAAATTATTGAGACTTTCCCGAATTTTACGCAAAAAATAAGAGTAAAATATTGTAAAATATAATAAATGGCGGCTTTAATTTATAGGAATTTGCTTTTTTTGGTTGCGATGATTTTCTCCCATTTTTTGCTTCATTCATGTCTGCTGATGCCCCTCACATCTTATATAATAGGTAAAAATTGTTGTCAATTTGGTGTATGGGTCTGTCAAGCCCACGTAATAATGTCCTATTTTCTACCACGCAAAAATGCATATTTTTATACCCAGAAAATGTTAATACATTGAAAAACAGTAAAAAATGTAAAAAATGAGGACATTCCCCATTTTTTTGTATGATTTATATGTAGGGGCACGCTTTGTCTGTAAAGGCATGCTTTATTTGTAGGGGCTTGATTTATCAAGCCCCTCGAGTTTGGCACTTTACTATAAATTAT
>CAYTBG010000014.1:0-28830 GCA_964435925.1 uncultured Eubacteriales bacterium
TTATCGGCACACTGATCATCTTCAGGCAAATGGACTATATACAGAAAAAGTCCTTAGGCTTTGACAAAGAGAATGTGATCATCCTGTCCGCAGAAAGCAACACCATTCGCCAGAATATCGACGCTTTTCGGAATACCCTGACCCAGGATCCACGGGTCAAATCCGTGGCTGTTTCCTCCAATGTTCCCGGAAGTGCCATGTTTTCAGACACGACATACAAGAGGCCCGATTCGGATGATATCTTTCCCCTGATTTTCATGAATGCCGATTATGAATTTGTAGACACCTATGGATTCGAAGTCACCCACGGCCGGGCATTTTCAAAGAAATTCAGCACGGATATCGACGGGGCCATCATGCTCAATCAAGCGGCCGCAAGGGAGATCGGATACATGCCTGAAGAAGCTGTAGGCAAAAAATTGCTCAGGTTCATAAGTTTGAATGAATTCAAGGAGTTAACGATTGTCGGTGTTGTGAAAGATTTTCATTTCAAATCCCTGCACCGGATTATCGAACCCTTCCTCTTAGCTCTTGATCCGCAGAATTTCGATACTATCTCGGTAAGAGTCATGCCCGGGGACATCAGGGGAACGATCGGTTTTATTCAACAAAAGTGGGGGGAGATTTTTCCGGGAGAACAGTTCGAATACACTTTCTTGAACAGCAGGATCGATCTCCTGTACAAGAGCGAGAGCAGGATGAGGAGCATCTTTTTGATCTTCTCTGTTTTATCCATCTTCGTAGCATGTTTGGGGCTCTTCGGCCTGGCTGCCTTCACGGCCGAGGAAAGAACAAAGGAGATTGGCGTGCGCAAAGTTCTGGGGGCGTCCACGGCCAATATCCTGCTGCTGCTGAGCAAAGAGTTTTCCAAATGGGTGCTTTTCGCAAATCTTATCGCCTGGCCTGTGGCCTACTATATGATGCACAAATGGATGCAGAATTTTGCCTATCAAACCAATATTGGTTTGTGGCCATTTCTTTTGTCGGCATTGTTGGCCTTAATCATTGCTCTGTTTACGGTGAGCTACCAGTCTGTCAGGGCGGCACTTGCCGACCCAGTCGATTGCCTGCGGTATGAGTGAATATTTGCCATCTCCCCACAACCTGCAAAAAAATAAGGATAGAATCGAATGACTCCGCCCTTTGATTCTCGATTATTCAAACCGCTTCTGATTGAAGTTTCGGCGATTCTACAGCCAAGAAATCTCTCAATTTCTCTAGAGCGTTAGATTTATACGCCCTCTTGATGAGTTCGAAAGCTGTCAATTCAGGCGTGCCAGCTTATTATCAAGCATCTATATTTGCAGCAATTTACTTCCTGTTAGCAATATATGATTCCGCATAATTTCTTGGTGAAAAGGCTCATTTTCTTTTTTAACGCTGGGAGAAAGCGACTTAACAGACCGATCAAAAGACGGCTTAAATTCGAATCTCATAATGATTCGACATGTTTTTTGGCAGCAGCAGAAGTCTTATAGGCTTTACCTTTTTCTGCGACCAGCCTTTCGATCTTTATCCATTCTTTTGCAGTATAAGGGGATTTCTCGCTAATCTCACAAGGAGAAAGGATAACTCCCCTGTCGGTGACCTTAAACATAACTGTGGATCCCGGTTCTAATTTGAGAATTTCTCTGATTGTCGAGGGAATTGTCACCTGGCCCTTGGATGTCACCTTTGAGGTTTCTGTGTAATTCATAGAAGCTCCTTGATTACTTATATCCTTACATTCTTACATAATGTAAACTCTCTAGAGAAAAATGTCAAACGAAAATTATCGATTTCATTTTTGAGCATTGTACGCTCAAAATCTATAATTCTTATCTTGCGCGGTATCCATTATTATAACGAACCAATTTTTTATCTTTTCTCATTAAAATTTCGATTTTTTACAAAAAGCGATTGAATTTATAAAAAAACAATTTTCATGTTTTAATAAGTTAGATATTTCTTGTAGTAAATCAAGAATTAGGCTTAGGATCCGAAGATCAGGGGTGCAAATCCCTCCGGGCGTGCTTGCTATCCTCCCATTGTCACAGCAACGTGATAATTTCCGGTTTTAGCAAAGTAAAAACTTCCGGTTTTTGAAAAATGCATTAAGGTTATCCTTAAGACCGCTAAGAAAGGAGGACTTTAATGCAGAAGGATTTTATCACGTTGAGCACGAGAGAGATTGAAAGGTTACGGATCATAAATAAAGTGATAGATAAGGATATGACTCAGGTCAAGGCTTCAGAGATTTTAGGTATCTCAGACCGGCAGATAAGGAATATAATCCAAAAGATAAAAGAGAAGGGAGTGAAGGGGATACGACATGGGAACCGTGGGCGAGAGTCTCCTCACAAGATGGCGAAAGAACTTGAGGATCACATAGGTTTGATTGTGAAGTGCAAGTATAGGGATTTTGGACCGACATTGGCCTCGGAGAAGCTTTTGGAATGGGAAAGGATCAAGGTCAGCAAGGAGAAGCTCCGAGAGATCATGATGGCCAAGGGATTATGGCAGAGGAAGAGGAGGAGAAGAGAGGTTCATCCCTGGCGGGAGAGGAAAGATCATTATGGGGAGATGGTCCAGATGGATGGCTCTCATCATGAGTGGCTGGAAGGACGTGGCCCTAGGCTTGTGCTTATTGGATATGTAGATGATGCCACGAGTCGTTTTTTTGGCCGTTTTTATGACTATGAAGGAGTTTATCCTGCGATGGACTCCTTAAAGCGCTATATTCGCCTCCACGGGCTTCCTGTAAGCATTTATCTGGATAAACACAGCACATACAAGACAACAAGGCAGCCTGATTTGGACGAACTCTTGAGAGGAGAGAGTGCTCAAACTCAGTTTGAGAGAGCGGCCAAAGAGCTGGAGATAAAGATTATTCATGCCCACTCTCCTCAAGCCAAGGGCAGGATTGAGAGAGCCTTTAGCACGTTGCAAGACCGTCTACTCAAAGAGATGCGTTTGGCCAACATTAGGACAAAAGACCAGGCCAATCGTTTCCTTGAGGAGTTTCTCCCTCGATACAATGAGCGGTTTGCGAAAGTGGCAAGGAAAGATGATGATTTACATAGGCCTTTAGCAAAGCATATTAATCTAAGGGAGATATTTTGTATAAAGGCTACACGGACGATAAACAATGGCTATATTGTCAAGTGGAAGGGCAGGATGTTTCTTATAGAGCATCCCAACATAGCCATGCACAGACGAAAGGTGGAGGTCAGAGAGCACTTTGATGGCGAGATAACGATTAAATTTAACGGCAGATATTTACAGTACAGCGAAATCGTGGAGCAAAAACCTGTTGCAAAAGAGAAGGCTAAAAAGCCAGCCGTCGAGCCAACAAAGAAAAGGGCTAAATACATACCGCCACAGGATCATCCGTGGAGAAGATGGACCCCTTCGCTTCACCACAACTCGTACCTGAAGAGAATATAGCCAATGTCAAAACCGGAAGTATTTACTTTGCTAAGATCCGGAAGTATTCACTTTGCCTTGACACTTGCTATCCTCCCATTTGACATCCAAACTATTTCAGTGCTATAAGTCAAAGAGTTACAGCTTGAGGACATTGTGATTAATGCAAGAGGGAATAACTTTTATCTTCATCATGGAGGCAGATTTCTATCCCCATATCTATAAACTAAAAAAGGATGTATTTCATGAGAAACAAAACCATCATAGGAACAATTCTCATTATTTTTCTTTTCTCTAGCACCATTATTGCTCAAGAGAAAAAACAGAAAGTTGAAGGACCTCAATTAACAGTAGAGCAGAAATGGAAACGTGCTATGTATAATCTGACTACGGTATTCATTGCAAGTATTGCCTATGCCAAGTCTCAGGGAAAATCGCCATCACACTATGGTAAGTATATGGGAGAATTATTTGCGACAAGCTGGGAAGGAGTTAAAGGCGTAACAGATTTCATAGAGGCAATGCATTGGAATTGGCAAATGTGGGATGATTTCCAGATTGAAGTCTTGGAAGAGTCTGAGAACTTTTATAAAGCGAAGATTAAAGGGATAGGCGAAAAATACGTCACAGGATGGTCGGAAGCAGGAGTCACATTAAACGAATATTATGATTGCTGGGAACAACTTATGAATCAGATAACGAATTATTTAAGTCTGGAATACAAACAAAAAGTGGAAGGAGATTGGATAGTATTTACAGTTACAGAAAAGAAATAGATACTCACGGCATACAAACACATACCTTCCTTAGTCTAAGGTTACAAGGAAGAGGCTGGCTGGGCTGAAAAGCTAGTAAGCAGTAAGCAAATAAGAAAAGACTATCAAAATATTTATAAAACAAAGAAGGATTAAAAATGAAAACTGCGATGTCAATTACAAAGCGCTTTGCCCTGATCTTGCTTGTGATGCTGCCGTTTGCAGCATCAGATCATCCAGGCGAGGCCACTGATTTGTCAATCAGGTTAGGTTTCGTCGACGGCCGCCCTGCTGTCTATTTTAGTTCCCGGGAAGGCATGAAAGTACAGCTAAAGAATATCATCTACAACAAAAGCGACAAGGCTATTGCATACGACCTAGAAATAAATTTTCCCTCTGGCGAAAAGCTGGCAATTATGCTGAAGCCCGGGACCGAAACCGACCAAGAGTCCCCTGCCTATCGCTACAAGGCCGAAATTAACGGGAAAGCTAAAATGAGTTTTAGTTTGCAAGAATGGGAAGCGACAAAACCACAAGGTTTGATCGCGTTCTTTCCTGAAGGCATGGGCGGCTATGTCATCCGTTTCTCAGAAAGTATTACGCAGACAAACGTGCAGAATGTATTCTCCTATGATTCACTAGGACACAGAAGTTTCGGAGAGCAGTCATTTACATGTGAGGGGACAACGTATAAATTTAAATACTCCGGCCATCAACGGGATGATTCTGGCAATCTTACTGGCTATATAGCCGAGATTCTGGCTCTTAAAAAGGACGAACCGCATAGTATGTCTCAGAAGTAAACTTGTGCCTGGTCTTCTGTGACGATTCAATATAATGAGGTCTTTTTACTGACACTAGGGCAATGATATCTTGACATATAAAAAGCTTGTTTTATAGGCTATATCATCTTTTTAGAGGAGGGAGAGTGAAGGAAATTCTGAGAAAGGAGGAGATGATGGAAGATAAGGCAAAAGAAGAATTTTTTAAAGGAATTTTGAGTGAATGGGATAAACCTCTTAGATTGCAAGTTTATTTAATCAGAGGTTTAAAAGAAAGTTATAAAACTGTAAATAAATTAAAATTGGAGGTTAAATTATGGATTTAGAATATGCAGGGTTTTGGCGACGCTTTGTAGCACTGATAATCGACAGTGCTGTTTTGTTTGGTTTTTTCTTTATCATTGGTACTATTATTAGTGTTGTTACAACACCCCTTAATGTTAGTTCTAGAACAGGCGCTGCTTTTTTACAAAATATAATTCTTGCTTCTCTTTTAGGTTGGCTTTATTTTACTTTATTTGAATCTTCATCTAAGCAAGCCACGCTTGGGAAAATGGCAATGGGAATTATTGTAACAGATCTTAATGGGAATCGAATTTCATTTGGAAAAGCGAATGGGAGATACTGGAGTAAAATAGTGTCTGGTTTAATTTTATATATTGGATTCATAATGGCTGGTTTCACCGAAAAGAAACAAGCTCTTCACGACATCATAGCTAAGTGTTTAATTGTAAAAAGAAGAACGGTAGTTGAACCAAAACCATGATACAATTTTAGATCTTGCACAACAGAAACTTTTATCTTCTTTATCACTGATTTTTTATAAGATTGAGGCAATTAGAAGCCAAATCCGCTAAAGCCTTTGCTTCCCGAAGTGAAAAAGACAGCGCTTGAATTTTTTGTTTAACCAATGAAGCCTAACCTCATATTTCGCTAATCAATCCTCCCAGCTTCCCCTATTCCCAGAGATAAAATTGCGTAATATAAGAGCGATTATGTCAACTCTTATTTAAATATTCTTTTAATATAAGAACTTTTCTAAATCTTTTGGATCAATTGGTTCTTTTTGTTGTTTTTCAAGAACCGCATCAATATTTTTTTGGTCTAATGAATACCATGCGCCTGTTGCAGCATCAATGACGACAGGGACTAAACCCAACACGATATCTAAAACGACCCATCCCGCTCCAACTTTGTTATTGATTTGAACCGATTTTGGTTTATAGCCTTCTCTTCTAAACTCAATTGCATATGTTTGTTTAGTTACAAGCCTTAAGGTAAGTGGTGTTTCGCCCATACGTACTCCATTCACATGGACTTCCGCCCTTTGTGGATCACTTCTAAAGCTTATCTCTTCCTTGGTTCCTTTGAAGACTAATGCACAGCTTGATAGATAAATACAAATTAAGGCAATAGATAAGATCTTGATTTTCATGTCAATCTCCTTTTGTGACACTTTAATTTAGTATCAAAGGTCTAAATAAAATTCAATTGGAAATTTTGGTTCTTTATAATTATAAGCTTTGTGTGTATCTTCAGCAAGATAGAAAACTTCTTCAAACGGAACTTCAGCCACGTTGGCGATTTTTATGGAGTTTATTATAAGTATGATTCCAAAAATCTGAGGATGCAAAGAAGAGATTGGTGGAGATAAGAATTTCTTTCTTTTTTATATGAATAAGGCTATAATTCGCTGCTCATCTTTCTCCAGAGATGAGGCCGCAAAGAAATCCACGCCTGGCAGCATCTAGCCCGAACCAGGGCATAGATACTTAAACGTGAGTTCATCTACATAGATAAGGAGGAGAAAATGAGCACGAAAAAAGATTCAAGAATTCTGAACTTCCTTTTTGGCATGCAGAATCCCGCAAAAATTATCCCCGGGTTTGCTCTTACAGTCGCAATTGCCATAATCGGGATCCAGCTTACAAAATGGATAAAAGTGCTTCTCAACCTCAAACAAAGCCCGGTGAGTGCCATCATGATGGCTATTGTTTTAGGCATAATAATCAAGAACACAATCGATGTTCCCCGAAGTTTCCAGCCTGGGGTTGGTTTCGGTCTTAAGAAGCTCCTGAGGCTCGGTATTATACTCATGGGAATACGACTTAGCATCTTTAATGTGCTCCAGATAGGAGCTTTGAGTGTGGGTATAGTCGTTGCCTGCATTTCAACCGGAATTTTTTTGACTCTTTTTGTCACAAGAAAACTCGGTCTTCCAGAAAGGCTCGGTACTCTGATCGGAGTCGGCACAGGAATTTGTGGAGCGAGTGCCATTGTGGCCACGGGTCCAGCTATCGAAGCCGAGGAGGATGAAGTGGCTTACGCTATTGGAACCATAACAATATTCGGCATAGTGGCCATGTTTCTCTATCCCTATCTGAGTCATTTGGTTCTATCCCTTTCTCATGTGGAAGCAGGGATATTCATGGGAACTTCCATCCACGAAACCGCCCAGGTGGCGGGTGCTGGTATCATGTATGATCAGCTTTGGCTTGGTCAATCTCAAGCGGTAACTCCTACAGGAGCAGATGTTGCCATCGTGACCAAACTTGTGCGCAATGCGTTTATGGCCTTGGTTATTCCCTTTATGGCCTATATCTATATCAAAAGGAATAGAGTGAGCTCCCGAAAAAAAGTGAGCATTCTTTCGCTCTTTCCGGTTTTCATTCTTGGATTCATCGCCATGGCTGTGCTCAGATCCATGGGCGACTATTTTGTTCTGAGCAAGAACTTATTATGGAATGCAGAGGCATGGAACAACCTCTGTTCGATAGTCAAACATTGGGCAGGATATTTTCTCGCTGTTGCTATGGCCGGGGTTGGACTTGGAACAGATATCAAGAAATTGAAGAAGCTTGGGGCCAAACCTTTCTGGGTGGGACTCTGTGCTGCCGTTTCAGTGGGAATTGTCAGTTTTTTACTGATAAAAATTGCAAGTCCCTTCCTGACTGTTATTAAATAAAAGAAAGCTGGCTATTTTGGGGATTAAGTGGGTTTGGAGGATGGGTGAGCAGTCCTGCCAGCCAGCACCACAGGGCCATTCATTATAATTGCAATAATATAATGCAAAAAAAATGCCAACATTTTAGAATGAGAAAGTTAGAATATAAAATGATTGTAATTCTTTTGTTTTAAGCAAAATAAAAGCGCATAGGAAGAGAGAATTAAGATAATTACTTAATAGTCTATTCTGGAAAAAATTCCATATTTATGGAAATAATTCCATAGATTTAGGTACGACCATCCTGTATTCCTAACGCACTTGGGAGCTTAAAAAAAATAAGATTTTCATTAAAAGTTGATATAATATATCTTACTTAAGGACAATTTTCTATTCATAGTGAAATGAGTAATTACGCAATTCGGGTCGAGAATTTAACCAAAAAATTTAACGGGTTTACTGCCGTTGAGCAAATTACGTTCACAGTAAAAACCGGAGAGCTTTTTGGATTTCTCGGACCAAACGGCGCCGGCAAGACTACAACCATAAACATACTTTCCACCCTGCTCAAAGCAACCTCAGGATACGGAGAAGTCTCCGGGTATGATATCTCCAGGAATAAAAACAATATTAGGCGCTCCATCGGAGTTGTTTTTCAGGAGCCTGCCCTTGATATAAAGCTCACAGGAAAAGAAAACCTGGAATTTCATGCGATGATGTACGGAATAGAGAAAGGAGAGAGAAAAAAAAGAATTAAGGAAGTCCTCGAGCTCGTTGAGTTAACAGAGAAAGAGAAAGTGTTGGTTGAAAAATATTCTGGAGGGATGAAAAGAAGATTGGAGATTGCAAGGGGACTTATCCACGAGCCTAACGTTCTGTTTCTTGATGAGCCTACCCTCGGACTTGATGTCCAGACGAGACGTCACATATGGGATTACATAAAAAGATTGAATAAAGAGGGTGGTGTTACAATTATTCTGACCACTCATTACATGGAAGAAGCGGACTTCCTTTGTGATAGAATCGCCATCATGGACAGAGGGAAGTTCGTTGCCATGGATTCCCCAGGTCGATTAAAAGATATACTCGGCGGAGATGTTGTTTCCCTGGAAATTGAAGGAAATGCCGATGCTCTCGTTGAACAAATAAGCAGTCTGGATTGGATAAAGAATATAACGAGGCACGATAAAAATTTGAGTCTGACGATGGATAGGGGAGAAAGGAGAATTCCAGAATTGATTCATGTTGCTCAAGAAAACGAAGCAGAAGTCACCTGTGTTCTTCTGCGCAAACCAAGCCTCGAAGATGTTTTTCTCCACTTTACTGGAAGGACTATAAGAGAAGAGGAGGCCAGCCAGGCCGAGCGAAACAAAGAGATATTAAGAAGAAGATTTGGAAGGAGAAGATGATCAATAAAACCGCTATTTATGTATTGTGGATGAGAGAAATGAAGCGGTGGTGGAGGGCAAAGTCTCGAATTGTCGGATCCTTAGCCATGCCGTTATTTTTTCTGGCGTTTCTTGGGTTGGGGTTTAGAAGAATGACTATTCCAGGATTGGCCGGAGATGTGGGTTATATTAGGTTTTTAGTCCCCGGGATAATCGGGATGAGCATTCTCTTCTCATCAACTTTTGGTGGGTTATCAGTTTTGTGGGACAGAGAGTTTGGATTTCTAAAAGAAATCATGGTGGCTCCTGTGAGTCGGGTTTCTATCGTGTTAGGGAGGATTGCAGGAGGAGCAACCACAGCGTTGATTCAGGCAGTCCTTATTCTTGCCATCTCTTTTATCATGGGTTTTAAGGTTATCAACATCTTATCGATTTTCCTGGCGATTGTTTTTATGATCCTGATTGCGATTACATTTCTCGGCCTGGGACTGGTATTCGCTTCGAAAATGAGAGACATGCAGGGATTTAGCATCGTGATGAATTTTGTGATATTCCCTCTTTTCTTTTTATCTGGGGCTCTATACCCTCTTGAAAATTTTCCCGTTTGGCTAAGATATATTTCAAAGCTGGACCCGCTCACCTACGGCGTTGATGGTTTAAGAGCGGCATTGATCGGTGTGTCCTCGTTTTCGATTTTTTCCAATTTCATCTTTATGGTGATATTTTCTTCAGTGATGATCTTATTAGGTGCCTATTTCTTTGAAAAAAGTGAAAGTGTATGAGGAAACGCGTAAAGAATAGCGGCGAAAATTAAGAAGGTTTTTTCTTGCTGGTAGCTTTTTCTGGAATCTTTTCCGGCCTGTCTTCGCTCACGAGTTCCAGTTTACCCGAGAATCTGTCCAGACGCTTCTCCGCATCATCAAATTTACTTTTGGCATTGACCAGGTGAGTTCCTAGGATCTGAAAGTCGTTCTTGAAACGGCCTAAATCACCCTGAAGCTGAGACAGAGACTGAAAGATATACTGGGCTGATTTTTCAATTTGGAGGCCCTTAAGTCCGAGCACTATGACTTGTAAATAGGCAAATAAGGAGTTAGGAGAGGCGGGGAGAACTCTTTTCTGGATGGCATAGGAGAAAATACTCCGCTCTTCGCCCAGGCTTTCATCCTTGAGGATGGTCTCATAATAGATGTTTTCAGCGGGGATGTACATCAGGGCAAAGTCATAGGTTCCCTCATCAGGGAGGATGTATTTTTCGCAAATCTCATTGATATGTTTTTTAACATCAGTGATAAATTTTTTCCTCAAGTCTTCCTTTTCTTTGCTGTTTTCTTCACCGAGATACTTTTTGAAATTTTCAAGGGGGAATTTGGAATCTATAGGAACAAGGTGTTTTCCTATTCTTATGATGGCATCAACTTTTTCCCCGCTTTTAAATTTATACTGGAGCTCAAAGTGAGCAGGAGGGAGAATTTGAGAAAGCAAGTCACCGAGGAAGAGTTCTCCAAAGCCACCCCGGAATTTTGGAGCGCGGAGCAGATTTTCCAGGCTTGAGATGTTTTTCGACTTTTCCAGGACTTCACGGGTTACCTCTTCCATTTTTCCCAGGTCTTTTTTAA
Organism: uncultured Eubacteriales bacterium; assembly: GCA_964435925.1. Lineage (GTDB taxonomy): Bacteria > Acidobacteriota > Aminicenantia > Aminicenantales > Aminicenantaceae > SOIV01. Next base: position 10,894 of record CAYTBG010000014.1, read on the forward strand.
CATCACCTAAAGTGCTGCCGATGTTTCCTGTCGTTTTTTGGAATTGAGTGTTCATGTTCTGCAGTTGCTGGTTTATGTTCTGGGTGAGTTGGCCGATTTGCTGCTGCATGAGAGAAAGGGCCTTGTCTTCTGACTGAGAACGCTTCATCTCATCGATTTTGGAAGCGGTCTTTTTCAGAGACAAGAAAAGGAAGATAACAAAGAAGACAAAGAGAAGGATAAGCACAGATGCGAATATGATTAAGAAGATGTTCAAATTCATTGAGGGCCTTTCCTCTTTGCTGCCATTATAAAAGAAAACCTTTCGCCTGTGCAAATCTTATGTAGGGGCTTGATTCATCCGCAGGGGCTTGTCTTATGTAGAGGCTTGATTTTTCTGTAGGGCCTTGATTTATCAAGCCCACCTTTTTGAATATATCAATAAACTGTATGGATTTAATTTTTCTTGTGTATGCCTTTGGTTTGTCTGTAAGGATTCTTCTTCTGTAGGGGTTTGATTTATCAAGCCCACCTTTTATTTACTACTATAAAATGACTATTTTTTAATAAGGAAAAAGCACTAGGTAATTTGACAAGGTTTGAGGACTTATCTAAACTTACAATGCTTCTTATGGCCCGTTAGCTCAACTGGTAGAGCAGCGGACTCTTAATCCGCAGGTTGAAGGTTCGATTCCTTCACGGGTCATTCTCAATTACCCCTATTCTGATTTTACCTTTAGTTCCTGATTGACTAAAAGCTTTGGGAGTTAAAAATTCCCGGCTGTGTCTGTAGAAACATCTTTTGGTTGAAAACAAGGACTGAAAGCTATAAAATACAGCAGATGAATCCTATTGTTATTTTCTATCCCTCTGATTTTTTGGGTTCTTAACAAGAATGAAAATAAGAGGTTTCTTAGTCGTAATAGTGCTAGGGGTAGGAATAGTATATTTGCTCTGGATGATGAAGGGGGGAAAGGAACAACTGCCTAGAGAAGTAAAAGCCTACAGTGAGATGGGGCTTGAATTGACAAAAGCAAATATGGCCAATCTAAAGACAGCAATTTTTATTTTTACCACTGAACAAGGAAGAACTCCAAAGGATCTTAAGGAACTCAGAGCGTTTAGCCGTCAATTTGGCGCGAGTTTAGATTCTTGGGGAACTGCAATAAAATATGAGAGGTTATCAGACGAGAATTTTCGTTTAATTTCTGCTGGTAGGGATAAAAATTTTAATACATCTGATGATATTGTCCTGGAATATTAGTATAAATAAAAAGGGGACAGGCTACTTTTTCCTGAAGAAGAGGAACAGTGTCTCTTTTTTATGGATTTGATAAATCAAACCTCCGCATAAATGGACAATATCTACAGAAAAAGTAGCCTGTCCCCTTTTTTATTTCGTATTTTTCATTGAATTCCTCTGAGATTTTTGGTATCTTACTTGCTAAAATGAATAAAGGAACAAGGATGCTAGGAGATAGAATTACTTGAAAACATCTGCAGAAATAGACAGCAAATTCAGATTTGTCATTATAGCAGCAAAGAGAGCAAAGCAGTTATTAAGGGGAAGTAAACCAAGAATAAAGTCTAAATCAAAGAACCCAATCCGTGTGGCTCAGATGGAAGTGACTAAGGGGTTAGTGAATTATGAAATTATTGAGCTTAAAGAGGAAAGAGTTTACAAGCCGGAAGAAGAAGGCTTCATCGGAGAAAAGATAAGAGACAAAGGAGAAGAGCCAATAAAGAAAGGTAAAGGTAAGGCTAAAAAGAAAGTAGAGAAACCTAAAGATAAACCAAAAGATAAACCTAAAGATAAACCAAAAGAGAAACCTAAAGAGAAGGCTAAGGCAAAACCCAAGAAGAAGAAAAAGAGGGATAAGACTTAGATAGAGAGATTTTTCTAGAAATTATCTAAGTTTTCGCCGACTCTTTTTTAATAAGCTGGATATAATCCAGCTTGATGAATTCTTTTTTTGAAACGCCTAGGGCGTTGGCAAATTTTACAATTTCCCCTCTTTTTCCCTCCAGCTCGATAAAGTTTCCGATAGATGTTTCATCCAGAGATATTTTTAAGCTTTTTTTTCTGTAGACCGTTCTGTGTTTTTCATAATTGAAGACAGGAATAAACCCTAAGGATTTTAGTATTTTTCTCAATTGTTTTTCGTTTTTCACTTTTGTTTCATATTCTTCTCTTATCTTAAATTTCCTTGATTTTTGAGGGGGCCCTTTGAATGTCAAGAAAGATTTCTTATTCATTTTACGAAGTCTTAATGCTTGCCGCTTTTTATAAAGAATCTTTGAAGGAAAGTCATAAAGGGTGTTTTCTTCATAAAAACGTTCTTTTTCCAGTTTGGCTCCGAGCTGCAAGATTTTTTCTCGGAGGTTTTTTATGTCAATAATTCTGATTTTTACTTCTATTTCAACCATCAATTCCCTTCCGTAGGATCTTCATTTTTTAGCTTTTGCGCTCTGAAGGTTTTTGCATCTCGAACATCACAATATTCATAGGTAAACAGCTATAGAGGCGCATAAATTAGTAATGCACGAAGAGTAAACAATAAAGGATGACTTGAATTCCTTTAAAGTTTTTTTTGACCCTAACCCTTTATAATGGTCCTAGTTCCTTCTCTTGAGGATGAACTCCGATAATAAACTTAAAGCTTCTTGCTGGGTAGATCTAGGGAATTGAGATATGATTTCTCTGGATTTATGCGAGAATTCTTCTGCTTTTTTGTACGCGTAATCAAGTGCACCGTTGGATTTGACAATTTTGAGAATCTCCTCAAGAGATTCCTTATTCTGATTCTTCTGTTTCATTAACTCAACGACACGTTTTCGATTTTCTCTGCCGTCATTATTCAGAGTGTATATTAAGGGCAAAGTGATACGGCCTTCGCTTAAATCGCAAAGAATTGGCTTGCCCAGGATTTTTTCCTCTCCTGTAAAGTCAAGAAGATCGTCAATTATTTGAAAACTCATTCCCAGATTCGCACCGTATTCTGCCAGGTAATTTTCTTCTTCCTTGGAGGCCCTTCCAAGAATACCTCCTATTTGGCAAGAAGCGGAGAAAAGAGATGCAGTCTTTTTATTGATGATATCCAGGTAATCTTTTTCAGCCAATTCCAGATTTCCACTCAGGTAGTATTCAGTCAGTTCCCCTTCGACCATTCTGGCAGAAATGCTGGTTAGAATTTGGATGATCTGGTGGTGTTTGCTCTGTAGAGAGAGGCCAAGGGCTTTTATATACAGATAGTCACCCAAGAGAACAGTAATGTTTGGACCCCATCTGGCGTGGATGGACTCCCTTCCCCTCCTTATTTCTGAATTGTCGATGATATCATCATGGATGAGGCTGGCTGTATGAATAGCTTCAACCAAGGTGGACATGAGGATATGTTCTTTTCCTTTATAGCCTAATAATTTAGAACAAAGTAATAAGAGTGCAGGTCTTATCCTTTTGCCGTTTGTTTGAAAAAGATAGGTGCTGATATCGGAGATGAGTTTGTTAGGGGAGCGGGAAAAAAGTCTGAGCTCCTGCTCTACTTCTTCCAGATCTTTCATGATGTTGTTGTACAGTCTCCTCAGGCTTGGATTTTTTTCCACGCGAGATTTGATAGAATTTCCGGCTAATTCACTCATCTTTAATTTCTAAACGACATTGGTCTTCCAAGGCCTTTTTATATCTTCTTTTTGCAGGAGGATATTATGGCTTTGTTGTTATGATCCTTCCCTGGATCCTGAACATTCTTTAATTAAAAAAATTCAATAAGCCATCCTTATCTTAGCATCTCGGATTTTTTATTTCAAACATAAAAAGAGATTCGAAATTTTGAGAAGTTGCGCGAGCCAGTTTATCCAAAGAGATCTTCTTTATTCCAGCAAGAACTTTGGCGGTTTCTATCACATGGGCCGGTTCATTCCTCTTTTTTTTGCCTTTAAGAGGAAAAGGGACGAGATAAGGAGAATCAGTTTCAACCAGAAGTTTTTCTAGAGGTATTTTTTTGGCAATCTCTCTTAAAGGATGGGCCCTGGGAAATGTTAGAATCCCGGAAAAGGAGATAAGGAAATTGTGATCCATCATTCGCTTTGCCAGTGTCCAATCTTCGGTAAAGCAGTGCAAAATGCCTCCCTTGCTGAAATGCTCCTCTTCTATCGCCTGAGCCACTTCCTTACCTGAATTTCGACTGTGGACCACGACAGGAAGCCCCAATTTCTGAGCTGTGCTAAGCTGGTGACGGAAGACTTCTTTTTGCTTCTGGCGCGGGGAGAAGTCATAGTGAAAGTCAAGCCCAATTTCTCCCACAGCTTTGATTTTTTTATCTCCGGCTAGTTCCTCTATTCTTTGGGTGTGACTCGGAGTGAAGTATTTAGCTTGATGCGGATGCACTCCTGCTGCAGCGATGAAACTCTCGTATTTTTCGATTAAATCGAAAGTTTTCTTTATGCTTTTGGGATTGGTAAGATCTGCAAGGCAAAGTATGGATTTGATTCCTTCCTGGAAAGCTCTCTGGACGACCTGATCACGGTCTTCATCAAATTCCTCCATGTCCAAATGAGCATGGGAATCAACAAGAGTATGAGCCATTTCTTTCTCTTATAAAGAGAGACCGAGAAAAGCGAAAATCCGTAAAATTAAAAAAATAAACAGCAAAAAGTAAATTCTATTACATAAAAGAACCAAAAAAGTGCCTATTCCACGGTCAAATATGGTGTCGTATAGGTTCAAGCGAAAAATGGAAAAAAGAAAGCCTGCTGTTTTTATTCCAGAATCTTTTTCTTCAAATGACGAACAGGAAGCGCTCCGTAGCTGAGCAGTTTTTGGAGAAACTCTTTCTTGCTGAAGGAATCGCCTTTAAGATTTTTGTATTCCTTTTCCATGTCCAGGATTTCCTGGAAACCGACATAAGCGTAGGCGCTGTCGACAGGCTTTAGAATAATGCGATTCCATTTTCTTTCGGCTTCAGCTTGAGTTTGAAAACCGCCTCTCGTCATATAGGCAATAGCCATTTCTTTGGTCATGCCGCCTTGATGGATATTGAGTTCGAGTTTAAAATCTATAACCGCTTTAAGAAGCAATTTGAGCTGATTCAAACGGAGTATTAGGTCATAATTTCTAAAACCTTTGAAAATCAGCTCTTCTTCAAGATTGATAGGCCAACCCTTGATCAAGGGCATATTCGGATAGAGATTTCTTACAAGCGAAGGATTTTTGCGAGTGTAAAATAAAGGAACAAACTGCCCGGGATAAGCTTTCCTGACAGTCCAGAGATAGATTAGGAAATTATTGTATTCCTCAAAGAAGGATTTGGTCTGATCCTCTTCCCAATCTTCGGGAATGGGTGTGATCTGAAGAGAGAAGGTGCCCGAACTTTCATAAACTCCGGGAGATATAAGGCGGGTCCAGGTTATTCCCTGAGATTCAAGCGGCATGGGAACGATGTCGAGGTTGTTCTCAGGCAGTTCAATAACTTCGTTCTGGATTATAAAGTTCTTTATTTCCTCTGCTGAAGTTTTGATTCTGTTTATATAATCCTCTTTCGCAACGTGTTCCATTTTTATTTTATCCAACACATGCGATACTGTGGTATTTATGAGCTGGTCTTCGTTGAGATTAGGAGGGGGATTATCCAGGTTTATTTTCGGATCCATTATTTTATAAAGTGGTATGCAGACAAGGAACATTTCACGCCGGATATTTTTATAATCAGCATCGGCTCTGGCATTAAGTTCCTGGAGAGGAAGATCGTTCTGAAATGTTAGTCTGGCAAGCCTCAGGTGGGCCTGTTCTCCTAAACGGAAATTTCCGGTAGACCTGGGGAGAAGTTCATTCTGGAGAAAATTCTGATAATCTTTTAAAGCGAGAATAGCTTTAGCTAAATTTGCTTTAAGTTTGGATTTGTGAGCTTCTGGAGCTTGCTCAATCAACTGGGAACATTCATTTTTATAAAAGTCTATTATTGCCGTGAATTGCTTTATGGCTGTTTCTGTGAAAATTTGAGCAGGAGTCTTCAGATTTTCTTTAGCCTGTTTGATGAGCTTTGGCAGTTCCTTTAATCTGATTGTAGCGTTCTTTGCCCTTGTATCTAGTGGAGCAAATTCCTTGGTAAGGAGGCTTCGGACGCAGTTAGCGAAGATTTCATTGTAAAAAATAGGGTTGTATTCCCAGGGAACAAGGTTTTGGTGCTTGAAAAGCTCAAGATCTAAAGCATCGAGCATCATCTCATGGTCGATTTGAAGCTCAGGGTTTAGCTTGGATTTATCAACTTTAGCCACGAATTCTTGGTTAAATTCATCCAAGTCTTCGTGGCGCTTCTCGATGTTTTTGCTGCTGAGGTTTTCTAACTTGTCGTCATACTTGTGGTAGCCAGCCAGGGTAGCGGAGGTCGGGTAAAACTTCCAAAGTCCATCAAAATAAGTATCTAAGATTTTTTTGAATTTTTCGTCTTCATTATCTTTCCCAGAGAGAAACAAACCAGTGCTTAAAAAAACAAAGAGCAGGATGACAAACGGAATGATTGTTTTCCTCATTGAATCCTCCTCCATAAGAGCTTTTTTTTATACAAATTACGTCTTACAGGGACTCGTTTCATTTTATGAAATTGCAATCCTACCATAAAATGATGGCTGGAGGCAACATTTCCTTCTCTTTGACTCCTACCTCAGAATCTGATAAGTGCCGATCCCCATGTGTAGCCAGAACCGAAGGCTGTGAGGGCAGCAATATCGCCTTCCTTTATTATTTTTCCCTTTAGAGCTTCATCTATTGCAATAGGAATCGAGGCGGCTGTTGTGTTCCCGAAACGGTCTATATTTCTGATCACTTTTTCGACTGGAATTTTTAGACCTCTTGCTACCATCAGAGAGATTCTGTCGTTGGCTTGATGGGGTATAAGATGGTCGACATCTTCAATCGAGAGACCATTATGTTTTAAAGCAATTCTTACTGCCTCGGGCATTTTTTCTGAAGCGTTTTTGAAAACATTTCGTCCGTTCATTTCAGGAAAGAATCTTTTCTTTTTGAAGAATTCTTCAGCAAAAGTGGGCTTATCCTTGGGGCTTGGTTTCTCCATCCATAAATCAGATATATACCTTCCATCTGAGAAGAGATGGGTGGAAAGGATGCCTCGACCGTCATTTTTTTCATTGGGTTCAAGGATAACTGCGCCGCTGCCGTCTCCGAAAAGGACAGCCATGTCTCTTCCTTTATCAGAATAATCCAAATTTGATGATTGGACCTCAGAAGCAACAAGCAGGATTTTCTTGTAGTTGTGAGTTTTGATGTACTGATCAGCCACAGAAAGAGCGTAAATAAAGCCTGTACACTGATTCCTCACATCGAGGGCTCCGATACCAGAAAGCCCAAGTTTAGCCTGGACTATAACACCTATTCCAGGGAAGTAATGGTCTGGGGAAAGGGTGGCGGCAATGATAAAGTCTATTTCTGATTTGTCGATTTTGGCGTCCTCAATAGCTAGCATGGCTGCTTCGTAAGCTAAGTCTGAACTCCCTACGCCAGGTTCCACATGGCGCCTTTCGATAATTCCTGACCTCTGGCGAATCCACTCATCCGAGGTGTCCATTTTTTTCTCTAAGTCGAAGTTTGTGACAACTTTGGGCGGGACGAAGTGGCCTGTTCCTGTTATAAATGTTTTTGTGCTCATAATGATTTTGATAAATTATAATAGAAGAGTTGGGAAAAATAAAGACATTAATTTTCTTGACTCACTAAAGGGGAGAGAGTAATATGCCCTTTATCCAAGAAGGCTGGAGCAGCTCAATTGAGAAAGCATATTTTTCTTTGTATTATAGTTTTTAGCTTTTCTCTCTTCGCCTTTGCTGAAGAAGAAGATCTTTTGAAGATTGAAGCTTCTTCAAGCCCTAAAAAGCTTACAGGGGGTCAGAAAGGGAAGATAGTCCTGAAACTTGCTTCGGAAGAAGGTATCTTCATCAGTCTTCAACCCTCTTTTATCATCGAATTCAGTCCTTGTGAGGAGCTTATCATCCCCAAAAGTCTATCTACTGAATCTGATCTTAAGATAGATATTTTAGAAGAAAACGGAGAAGATCACTTGGACCTGAGGGAGGCCATTGAAATACCTTTTACGGTCCGCTTGATGGCGAAGCAAGGCAATCATCTTCTTGAGGGAAAAATCAAATACTTTGCCTGCTCAAAAGAAGAGGGATGGTGCTTAAAGAATACATCTAAATTTTCTGCTGCTTTCTTCATCCGCCGGCCTTAAGGGTCAGGTCTTGCTTTTTGAGAAAAAAGGGGACAGGCTGCTTTTTCTGATGTGATGTCCAGGGGTAGAGACAGTCTTTTTTCTTCCAGAAAAAGTAGCCTGTCCCCTTTCTTATGAATTGAATTTACAGCCAGTTATGCTTGAGGTACCAGTTTATGGTTTCTTGAATAGCATCTTGCAGGGAATACTGAGGCTGAAAAGATAATTTCTCCCGTGCTTTCTTCATATCTGCAATCCAGCCCCTCTGCTTCATCTGTTTAAATTTACCCAGGTTGAGAATGCTCGGTTTCTTGTTTATCCTGCCGGCAATATCAGCGATCAAAGCTACAAGATAGCCTATGGGGATGGGAATTTTCACTTTTTTTAATTTTTTACCGATTGCCTGTCCAGCAAGTTCTCCGAACTCATCATAGTTGCAGGGATTCTGGTTGCCGATATTGAAGATTTCTCCACTTTCCTGTTCTTTTTGGGAGCAAAGATAAAAGGCTCTGATAAGATCCTTGACATAACACAAACTCATATATCTTTGCTTTGAACCAATCGCAGGAAGAGCTCCTCGTTTTATCCATTTAAAATATTGAAGAAAATCTTTATCCCTTGGGCCAAAGACAGCAGGAGCTCTTAAAATGACTATCGGATAGACCTCCTTGAATTTTAAAGCTTCGGCTTCACCCATTAGCTTGCTTTTACCGTAGGGTGTGATGGGATGAGGAACGTCGCTTTCCTTGACTGGCTTCCCGTCAAAGGAAGGCCCACCAGCTGCGAGACTGCTGAGGCAGATAATTTTTTTGGGAAGTATCTTCTGGTCATGGATAGACTTGAAAAGGCTTGCCGTTCCTTGTTGATTTACTGTATAATAATCAGCCACATCGGAAGAATTAGTTAAGCCAGCGACATGAAAGACAAGGTTAATGTCAGAAGGAAGAGAAGGAATGGAGAGAAGATCTCCCTTTAAGAGATGAATATTGAGCCCTTTTAACCATTTCAGATTATGTGGATCTCGAACAAGCGCAAATACTTCATCGCCTTCATCCAACAGAAATTCTGCGAGATGGCTTCCGATAAAGCCAGTTCCTCCGGTGAGAAGAGCTTTCATTGCTTAGATTGTATGAAAATTGCCTGCCTTGGTCAAACCTTAGCCATTTTAGGGCCTATAAAGAATTAGCGGAGAAATTTCCTGTGTTATGGAAAGATAATAAAAAAGGAGGAGAAGGTGGATATTTTTGATAAATGTTATAAATTCACACGTGCTGATGAGGCCAAGGCAATGGGGATATATCCCTATTTCACGCCTATTCAAGAAGTAAAAGGTAACAAAGTTAAAGTTGAAGGGAAAGAGATGATTATGGTCGGGTCTAATAATTACCTGGGGCTGATAAACCATCCCCGGGTTATGAAGGCAGCTAAGGAGGCCGTGGATAGATATGGCGTTGCGACCTGCGGTTCGAGATTTTTAAACGGCACCCTGGATATTCACATTGAACTCGAAAACAAATTGGCAGAATTTATGAAAAAAGAAGTAGCTCTTGCTTTTAGTACAGGTTTTCAGACCAATCAAGGAATAATATCTACACTAATCGGCAAGGGAGATTCAGTCATCACAGACAAGATGGTTCATGCAAGTATAATTGATGCTTGTCGCCTTACCTACGGGCATGTTCACCGCTTCAAACATAATGACATGGCTGATTTAGAGAAGGTCCTTTCTTCCTTGGATAAGGATGCAGGAAAAATGGTTGTTGTGGACGGAGTCTTCAGTATGGAAGGAGATCTGGCAAATTTGCCTAAAATTGTAGAGCTCTCTAAGAAATATAGCGCCAAGATCATGGTCGACGATGCTCACGGGATAGGTGTCATGGGAAAGAGCGGGAGAGGAACCTGTGAACATTTTGGAGTCGAGGACGACGTCGATTTGGTAATGGGCACATTCAGTAAATCCGTAGCTTCATTAGGAGGATTCGTAGCTGGGGACGCTAAAGTTATCTCTTATATCAAACATTTTGCTCGTGCCTTGATTTTTAGCGCCAGCATCACTCCTGCCTCTGTTGCAACAGCTATAGCAACGGTCGATATTATCCAGACTGAGCCTGAAAGAAGAGAAAAATTATGGAATATTACAAAAAAAATGAAATCTGGATTCCAGGCCTTAGGCTACAACACAGGGCCAACTGAAACTCCAATCATCCCAGTCATGGTCGGGAATGATGAAATGGCTTTCATGTTGTGGAGATTACTCAGAGAGGATGGCATTTTTACAAATCCTGTGATTTATCCTGCTGTTCCGAAGGGTCAATCCCTCATAAGAACAAGCTATTCTGCTACTCATACAGAGGAGGAACTGGATACTGTGCTGGCGAGCTTCGAGAAGTGTGGTAAAAAGTTGGAAATAATAAAATAAAAAGATTGGAGAAATCGACCTTGTCGTATTTTTGTATTTCTATCTCATTTTATAAGTTGTGGATGATAATAAAATGATAGCTAAGTATGGACGAATATTTTCGGCTTTACTCCTAATCTGCTTCGGCTCTTTGACGGCTGAGGGTTCTGTTTCTATCTTGCCCTTGGAACAGGTTAAAGCAGGAATGAAAGGCAAGGGGAAGACTGTTTTTAAAGAGAATAAAATTGAGGAATTTGACGTCGAGATTCTGGACGTTCTGTATAATATTGCTCCAAAAAGAAATATGATTTTGGTTAAGCTCAAAGGGGAAATTTTTGATAAGGCTGGAGTTATCCAGGGAATGAGTGGGAGCCCGGTCTATGTGGGAGGAAAGCTTATCGGAGCAGTTGCCTATAGTATCGGAGATTTCGCCAAAGAAGCAATTGCCGGTGTCACTCCCATCGGAGAAATGCTCTCTATTGAGAGGGAAGAAACTGCGAAATCTTCCTTTTCTCCTAAAATTCCGTTTAAAAAGAACCTGAGTTTAGAAGAGCTTTTTGAAATAAACAAGGAATTTCTTTTTCCCAGGTCTTCTTTCTTTTCTGAAGGGCAAACTTTTGCTCCTTTGAGTATACCACTTGTTTTTAGCGGTTTTTCCTCCAACGCGTTCGAAAAAGCCAAAGTGATTTTTTCTAATCTTGGTTTTAATCCTGTTAGAGGAGGCCCTTCAAGACAATCACTTCAAAGAATTTCCTCTACTGATCTTGCTCTTCATGAGGGAGATCCTGTGGCTGTTCAACTCGTTAGGGGTGATATGGACATGTCTGCAGTCGGGACAGTAACACATGTCGATGGTAACAAGGTCTTTGCCTTTGGTCATCCTTTATATAATTTGGGTGCAGTTGATTACATCATGAGCAAAGCCAGAGTTGTAACTGTTGTTCCAAGGCTCTCCACTTCTTTCAAGATGTCTTCCATAGATGCCCTTGTGGGGAGCTTTGCTCAAGACCGGATTCCCGGGGTGTTCGGTAAAATAGGGAAAATACCCAAACTCATTCCTATCAATGTCCAAATGATGGATACAAAAGGCAGTATAAAGAATTTCAAGATAGAAATAGTCAATGATAAAATTTTAACTCCGGCTCTTGTCAACCTTTCGCTGGCGAGCATCTTATCAGTGGAAGAGAGAGCTATTGGTGATCTTTCCCTCGAGCTCAAGGGTGATGTCTACCTGGAAAATGGGACGAGTGTTCATCTGGAGGATCTTTTTTCCGGGAGTTTTAATACTTCAGGAACGAGACTCTCGAACCTTCTTGCTGCAGTTGTTTATTTCTTGATTAATAATGCGTTCGAAGAACTAGGCATACATCGCATAGACTTGAGTGTTCGTACTTCTGAAGAGGCCAAATTCTCGTACTTGGAAAAAGTATGGCTTGATAAATATGAAGCCTCGCCCGGCGAGAGGATAAGAATAAAGGTTTATCACCGCACTTTCAGGGGAAAAACCATCGTCCAAGAGGTGGGGATCCTTGCTCCTCAACTCCCATCGAACTCAGAATTTCAGCTTTTCATTGGTGATGCGGCATCAATGGCTCAAGTAGAGATGAGTCAGTACAAAAGAGGGACCTTTATTCCCCGAAGTTTGAACCAATTATTAAGGATTTTAAATAATCTCAGGAAAAATAACCGTATTTATTTTAAAATAATCGCTTCCAAGCCTGGTCTTTTTCTGAAGGGCGAAGAAATGCCAAATTTGCCTCCCACGATGAAATCCATGTTTTCTTCTCCTCGGGCGGCAGCTTCTGCTCCTACTGAACTTGATAAATCAACTCTGAGCGAATATCAATTGCCTCTTCCTTATGTTTTCAACGGAGCAGTCATGATTCCGATTAAAATAAAGAAATAGGAGAGAAAGGGAATGAAAAGACTATTGATTCCAGTGTTCGTTACTATTGTCTTTTTGGCTCAGGCTCTTCAAGGAGTAGTTCCTCAAAAATGGGAAGTACGAAGTAAGGATGACTTTTTGAAAGGCAAGTTTGATGGGATCTCAGTATCTTATGACGGCACACTTTCCCTCTCTCCTAAAGAGGAAAAAATCAGTGGGCCTGAAGAGGAATTCTACTTATCACTTCTCATTACCCCGGATGGAGTCTTATATCTTGGAACAGGCCATGGAGGAAAGATATACAGAATCAGAAAAGGAGCGGAACCAGAACTATATTTCCAGGTGCCGGAGATGGATATCTACTGTCTTGCCCGGGACAGAAAAGGAGATCTTTATGCAGGAACATCGCCAAACGGGAAGATTTGGAAAATCACCGATAAGGGCAAGGGAGATATTTTTTTCAATCCACGCGAAAAATATATCTGGGATTTACTGTTTGTTGATAGAGATGTATTGCTCGCTGCCGTTGGTGAGAATGGAGGCATTTACGAGATAAACAAGGAGGGAGAAGGAAAGCTACTCCTGAAAGCAGAGGAAAATCATATTCTTTGCCTCAAAAGAGACACGAATGGGGGCCTTTTCGCTGGAAGCGGTGGGAAGGGTCTTCTTTACCGAATTAATAAAGCAAAGAAGGCTTCCATTCTGTTTGAATCTCCGTATGAGGAGATTAAGAGTATCGCTCTCGATAAGGAGGGGAATATTTATGCTGCAGCTGGTGGGGCTGTTATCAAACCAAAAAAAGAAGAAAGTCCGGTTTCATTAATAAGAGAAACAGCTGTTACTATTACTGTATCGCCTTCCACACCGGGAACTAAAGAGATTCCCTCCTTGGTCCGAAAACAGCCAAGTGCCCTTTATAAGATAGATAAACAAGGAGTAGCTAAGAGACTCTGGCATTCCAGCGAGGAATTGATTTACAGCCTGCTCTGGAATGAAAGAGAGGGAAAACTCATTTTTGGTACTGGAGACAAAGGACGGATCTATTCTGTAGATAAAGATGAAAAGACATCTCTTGTCGTCCAGAAAAAATCTGAACTGGTCTATCTGCTCCTTCCGTATGATTCACAAACTTATTTTCTTGCTAATAATCCTTCCGATTTGGGCATCTTTTATTCTGACCAGAGATTTAGAGGGGAGTATCTGAGTCGGGTTATGGATACTGGAACAATTTCTTCCTGGGGGAGAATAGAATGGGAAGCCACAATTCCTTCTGGAGCAACTCTACAGTTTCAAACGCGCAGCGGAAATTCAAGCAGCCCTAACGAGACTTGGGGCAACTGGTCCCCGCCTTATCAGAAAAAGCAAGGAGAGCAGGCTTTAAGCCCCAAGGCCCGATACGTCCAGTTTAAGGTCATGTTTAAAACTCAATCTGGAAAGAGATCTCCTCTTCTTCAAAAAGTTTCTCTTTTCTATCTTCAAGCAAATGTTGCCCCTGCTATCAAAAAGCTAGAAATTCTTCCTCCTAACGACGTCTATCTCAAGCCGCCAGAACAGGAAGAGATTATATGGGGGGCGGATGTGAGCATCTCTGAGCAGGCTGTTAGCAAAGATAAAGAAAAGTCTTTATTCGCAGCAAAAAAAGCTGAAAGAAAGGGATACCAGACTATTATCTGGGAAGCAGCAGATGAGAATGGAGATGCTCTCCTTTTCTCCTGCTACATTAAAGGAGAAGATGAAAGTCAATGGAGAGTTTTAAACGAGAAATGGACAGATGCGATCTATGCTTTTGATACACTTTCTTTTCCTGATGGGGTTTATTTTCTGAAGCTAGTGGTTTCTGACATTCCTTCTAATCCTGTGGGCACGGAGCTAAAATCAGAAAAAACGAGCGGCCCCTTTATAATCGATAACTCTCTTCCTACAATCAAAAATTTCAAAGCTGAGAAAGAAAAGAACAACCTGATAGTAACTTTTTCTGCTGAGGACTCACTGTCTTACATCAAAGAAGTCAGATACCTCATCAGGCCCGATGAGTGGCAAAGTATTTTTCCAGTGGATGGAATTTGTGACTCAAAGTGGGAGAATTTCAGCTTGAATTTGACCCTGCCCCCTGGATTTGACAACCTCCTTACAGTCAGGATCAAAGACCGCCACGGCAATATTGGCGTTTACAAGTACACCTTTTAAGCCAGACCACGAAACCTGTCCCAGCATTCAGCAATTTGTGAGGCCTTTATTTTACAGGACCTTGATTTTTCTTATGTAGGGGCTTGATTCATCTTTTGCAGGTATTTGATTTCTTATGTAGGGGCTTGATTCATCAGGCCCACCTTTTTGAATATATAAATAATTAAAGGAGTCTGATGAATTAAATCTCCATAGCATCAAGTTCCCTGTTTACGTTCGTCGCTTTGAACTAAGTACTGCCTGTTTTGCTCTTTACTCTCTCTAAATACTTATCTTGTCTTGTATCGATACGAACGGTTTCCCCTTCTTTAATGAATTGAGGGACATTGATAGTAATGCCAGTTTCAAGCACAGCGGGCTTAGAACCGGCAGACTGAGTAGCTCCCTTAAGGAAGGGTTCAGTTTTGACCACCTTTATGTCTATGGTCAAGGGAGGTTCTATTCCGACATGCTTTTCTTTATGTCTTTCTACAAGGAAGACAACATTGGGAACAAGGTAATTGACTCCCTCGCCAATTATTTCTGAAGCAAGTTTTATTTGCTCGTAGTTTTCAAGATTCATAAAGACATATTCATCTCCGCTTTTGTAGAGATATTCCATCTCGACCGTTTCAAGGAAGGCCGGTTCTACTTTGTCTTTTGAGCGGAACCTGTAATCCAGCAGAGTTTGATCCCTGAGATTTCGAAGTTTTGTTTGCATTAAAGCCTGGCCCTTGCCAGGAGTGACGTGAGTGGCCTCGAGAACCTTGTAGATTTCCCCTTCAACTTTTATGACCATTCCTTTTCTTATTTGAATTGCGTTTATCAATTTTTCTCCTTAATTCATTTTTACAGGGGATTGCACGCCCTGTTCTAAAGTTGCCTTAGAGAATGAGACATATTTATGCTTAACTCCAGCCAAGTTATTAATTCTCTTTTCTTACTCCATCATCGATATGAACGATATAGACTTTTGCTCCGGTTTTTTCCAGGGCCGAGGCTATACTTTCTGCTTTATCGCAGGCATAAGCAAAGATGCAACCGCCTCCTCCTGAACCGTTTGTCTTTGCTCCAAGAGCTCCAGCTTTAAGGGCTGTTTCTATCATCTGCTCGATTTTTGGTGTGGAGATACGGAGATAATCTCTAAGAACTTCGTGCTGGGATGTAAGTAAATCCCCGAATCGGGCGTGATCAAAGACATCCGATCCGAAAAGCGTTTCTCCTTCAGCAGCCAAATTCCTCGTGAGAAGAGTTCCTTTTAATAGTCTTCTCGCATCAGGAGAAAGCTTTTCAATTTCATCTTCTACCTCCTGGATAGGAGAGCGTTTTAAACTGAAGCCTTTTTTTTGCTTTTGAAGGTTGGTTACTCCCTGAAGAACGTGATTTTTGATGTACCCAAGCATTCCGGTTGTGTCCTTTTTCTGGAGGGAATCGGCCAGCACAAATTCTTTCAGAGGGTTTTTAAGCTTTCTGATTTTTAATTTTTCGGCAAAATTTATGGAAACAACACCACCAAGGGATGAGGCATAATGATCCATTTTGCCTCCCGGCTCTTTGAACTCAGCCACTTCTGCCAGGTAGCCCAACTCTGCAATTTCATCGACCTTTTTGGCTCTTTCGTCCTTGGCTGTTTCCAGCAAGAATTTTATCCAGGCAACGACAAGGGCAGAGGAGCTTGCAGAGCCTGCATTTATCGGAACTGTGCCTTGAATAAGGCAGTCCCATCCTGCTGGCAAGTTTATACCTCTTCTTTTAAGTAAGTTGATGGAACTTTTTAAATAATCTCTTTCTTTGGTGTATTCGAGTTCTTTTTCAACAGAAAATTCTTCAGTATCTTCGATATCAGGCAGGTTAATTTTAAATATCCTGTCTTTTCTTTTTTTACCGCTTATAGAAATTCTCAAGTTTATTGCAGCCGCAATAATGGATAAACCGAAATAGTCTTGATGTTCCCCGAAGAGGCAGATCCTCCCTGGCGCAGATACCCGAAGTTCATCTCTTGACATGACTTCTTTTTATACAAACTGAGATGAAGTCTGTCAATGGGGTCAGGCTTCCAAACTTTCAAAGGCTCAGGCTATATGGTTCAAAAACACGTTGCTTTTGCCCCAGAATAAATGGGGCCTGGCCCCATTTATTCTCAAGGCCTCGCTCTCCTCTCCTTCGGAGAGAAACCATGCCCGCTCAGCCTTTCTCACGGTTTTTTCACCATACAGCCTTCACCGAGCAAGTGCAGAGACTAAACGGAAATAGTAATAGAAAAGGGGCAGGCCCCTTTTTTCAGAAGTGTTTTTTCGAAACACCCAGCATTATCAATGATTTTGCATTCTATCTCGGAAAAAGAAATGCTTGCCATAAACAAGGAAGGAGTTGATTTTAAAGGCAATTTTTTTTATAAAGGAGTCTCGTCTTTAAGAGAAAGAAAATGACTGAGATCTGCTTTTTAGGGACAGGAGGAGCCGTTGCAACCAAAGAGAGGGATAACATGTCCTTTCTCATTGACCATGATGAGACCTTGATTTTAGTCGACTGTCCGGGGGGTGTTATCCAGAAGATAAAGAAATTTAACTATGATCCCCGCAAGGTAACTTCGATATTGGTGACACATATTCATCCTGACCATATTTATGGCTTACCTTCTTTTGTCCACAGCCTGATGCTGGATAAATGCTTTATCCGGCTTTTTGGCTCTAAAGAAACTGTTCAATTCTGCCAGGATCTCCTTGATTTGTACCATTTGCGGGATGAGAAAATAAAGGCAAGGATTGAGTTTGTTTCCCTTAATCCAGGAGAGAACTTCGAATTGAAAGAATCGCTGCAGTGTGTTTCTTACAAAGTGCCACATAGTTCTTCATCTTTGGCCTATCGTTTTCGCTTCGAAGAGGAAAAGAAAGAATTGCTTTATTCAGGAGACACGCCGCTCAATCCTTTGCTTTTTAAAGAAGCTTCAGGGGTAGATTATCTGATCCATGACTGCAGCGCTCCCTCTCGTTTTTTTAAGAAATATCCTTCCCTTCAGACCGTGCACACTCATTCGCTTGAACTGGGAAAGCTTTCCCAACAGGCAAAGGTCAAATGTCTTATTCCCTGTCATTTTTTTGGAGAATTAGAGTTTCCGCTTTCTGAAATCGAGGATGAAATAAGAAAAAACTACGAGGGGAAGCTGGTCATTCCGGAGGATTTAAAAAAAATAACCTTATAAGCTGAATTGAAGGAACGATTCGTTATTATTTTAGTAATGACACGCGTGAAGGAAAGGTTCGCTATTATTTTGGCAATCAGACTGTGTC
>CAYTBG010000014.1:28840-40256 GCA_964435925.1 uncultured Eubacteriales bacterium
TATTAAAGACTCTTTTTTAGGTAGAATGTTCTGTTCGTTTCCCATTTTAAATCTGGCAATTAATTGCGACACAGCCTGAATGACGTGTTGAAGGCATGAATGAAAGGATTTGTTATTATTTTAATATTATTTTTTTCTTTAGCTCTCGTCTCGCAGACAGACTCAAGGAGAGAGATGGCTGACCTCGTTCTTCTCAACGGCACTGTCTGGACAGTCAATCCCGATCAACCTTGGGCGGAAGCAGTTGCCTTAAAAGGAGATAAAATTCTTGAAGCGAGCTCCTCCGAAGAAATAAAAGGGATGATTGGGGACAACACTCAAGTCATCGATTTAAAAGGAGACTTGCTCCTTCCTGGCTTCATAGATAGCCATACTCATTTCCTTGATGGTGGTTTTTCTCTTTTGAGCATTCGTTTAAGAGGTGCGGAGAGTCGGGAAGAATTTATTACCAGAATCGATGATAAGGCTAAAGAAATCGAGAAAGGAGTATGGATTCTTGATGGTGACTGGGATCATCAGTCTTTTGATCCACCTGAGTTGCCGCGGAAAGAATGGATTGATCCTGTTACTCGCCACAATCCTGTTTGTGTGAACCGCCATGATGGACATATGGTTCTAGTAAACAGCTTGGCCTTGAAACTAGCTGGAATAACGAAAAATACTCCTACTCCTGCTGGAGGAGAAATCCTCAAAGACCCTGAGACAGAAGAGCCAACAGGAATTTTGAAAGATGCAGCCATGAATCTTGTAATGAGACATATTCCAGAACCTTCTTTCGAGGAAAAGTTGAAGGCTGCTGAGATCGCTCTAAAGCATGCTGCTGAATTAGGCGTAACTTCTGTCCATGATATGGCTTATGCCGATAATTTTGAGGTATACCAAGATCTTTTAAGGCAAAATAAGCTGACAGCTCGCCTTTATGTATATATTCCCATAACCGAGGTTGAAATTTACGCGCGACTTAAATTAAAAACTCCTTTTGGTAACAATTTATTAAAGATTGGGGGATTAAAGGGATTTGTTGATGGCTCATTAGGTTCGTCGACTGCCTTGTTTTTTGATCCTTATACAGACAATCCTCGAAAAAAAGGCCTGCTCCATTCTCAAATGTTTCCTGAAGGAATAATGGAGAAGAGGATTATCCAGGCTGATAAGGCTGGTCTTCAAGTGGCTGTCCATGCTATCGGAGACAAGGCAAATAACATTCTCCTGGACATTTTTGAAAGGATAATCACTCAGAACGGAGAGAGAGACAGGCGTTGGCGAATCGAACATGCCCAACATCTTCTTCCCCAGGATGTTGAGCGGATAGCAAACCTTGGCATCATTGCTTCTGTTCAACCCTATCATGCCATTGATGATGGTCGATGGGCAGAGAGAAAGATTGGCAGAAAGAGATGCCAGTACACGTATGCCTTCAAGTCTCTTGTGGAAAAAGGTGCTGTCCTGGCCTGTGGTTCAGATTGGACAGTTGCTCCTTTAGATCCTATTGGTGGGATTTATGCGGCTGTGGCAAGAAAGACATTGGATGGGAAGCATCCCGAAGGCTGGTTTCCAGAACAAAAAATTTCCTTGGAGGAAGCCATTAAAGGCTATACTCTAAACGGTGCTTATGCAGAGTTTTCTGAGAATTTAAAGGGTTCTGTGGAGAAAGGAAAGCTGGCTGACCTGGTTGTCCTGAGCAGGAATATTTTTGAGATTCCACTCGAAGAAATTCAAAAGACTGAAATCAAAATGACTATCTTTAACGGAAAAGTCATTTACAAAAAATAGTAAGTTTAAATGATTTATATTTACTTCGCTGTTTTAATCGTTTCTTTTGCAATCCTGTTCAAGTCCGCAAGCTTTTTTGTCGATGGAGCCTCGAGTATAGCCAGGGTGCTGAACATTTCCAAAATGGTGGTGGGAATAGTGCTTGTTGGCATGGCAACCACTGCTCCAGAATTTGGCGCTTCAGTCATTGCAGCCATTCTGGGTCATCCTGAGATTGCCTTAGGCAATGCTATCGGCTCTGTCATTTGCGATGATGGAGTTGCCCTTGCTCTGGCTGCGATTGTGGCCCCCACGGCAATCTTAATCAACTGTCGAATTTTAAAGACAGCCGGCCTTTTTCTTATCTCTATCGATATCCTGGCCTATATCTTAGCAAGAAACGGAACAATTGGTCGGATGGAGGGAGTTCTTTTCCTCATTATCTTATGCTTTTATTTTATCTTCGTTCTCCGGCAGCAGAGATACAGTGTCAGAAAAGATGATAAGGAAAGAGATGGTTTAAGCGCGAACGAAGAGAATTTCCCTGTATCAAAGCTAGCCTTGTTGAAGAAGCCTATTTTTCTATTTGCCGTCGGGATTATCGGGGTCATCCTTACCTGCCGGGCAGTCATCTGGGCATCTGTTAACATCGCTGAATATTTTTCCATCTCTAAGGCAATAATCGGATTGACTATCATCGCCATCGGGACTTCTCTTCCTGAAATAAGTACCTGTGTGACTGCAGCCCTCAAAGGAGAAGGGGAGATTGCTGTTGGAAATATAATCGGGGCAGATATTCTCAATATTCTGTGGATTATAGGCGTTTCCTCGATTGCCAATCCTATAAAGGTTGAGCTGAAAATTATAAACTTTGCCTTTCCTTTTATGATATTGATAGTGATAACGATGCTTGTAGCCATGAGAATTGGCTGTCGAATAGGAAAGATGAAGGGTTTTGTTCTTTTTGGGCTCTATATCCTCTATATATTTTTAACTCTTAAATTTTTCATTTAGATAAAAGGGGACAAAAAAGGAGCCTGCTTCCTTTTTATTTGATTATTGTTGTTCGCAAAGAATTTATTTGTTATTATATCTTGCTTCTGAGTAGCGGGAGGAAAAATTGAATATTGGTATTATAAACGAAAGTTCGAAAATAGAGAACAGGGCCGGCTTAACTCCGAGCAGCGTTTCTTTACTGGTGGAAAAAAAGCTTACAGTCTATGTGCAGGCTGGGACAGGATTGAAAGCTGGATACACCAATGAGGAATATGTTGCCCAAGGGGCAAAAATTGTTTTTACAAAAGATGAGGTTTTTGGACGCTCGGATATTGTTCTCAATATTTCACCCCTGGATGAAGAGGAATGCAAGCTCGCTAAAAAGGGCCAGATTTTATTCGGATTTCATCATTTAGCTGTTTCCCGAAAATGTGATATTGAGGAACTTCTCAAGAAAAAAGTTACCATCATCGGCTATGAAATAATCCAAGAAGAGAACGAAGTCCTTCCTTTTATCGAGAGTCTAAGTGAGATTGCAGGTCAGATGTGTCTTGCCATATCGGCTCATTATCTGCAAACAAGTCAAGGCGGTCGAGGTGTTATCATCGGTGGCGTTGTAAGCGTTCCTCCAGTAACTGCTGTTGTAGTCGGAAGTGGTGTCCTGGCCAAAAGTGCTATTAAAAGCATGCTCGGAGCCGGAGCGCATACTATTGCTTTGGGCCGATATATGGACAGGTTAAGAGAGTTAGAGGAAATAACTTCAGGCAGATTGATCACTCTCTTCGCCAGCAAATACAATCTGGCGCGGATGACAGAAGTTGCAGATATCCTTATAGGAGCGGTGCTTCGTCCTGGAGAGAGAGCTCCTATCATGATAACAAAGGAAATGATCACGACAATGAAAAAAGGTTCCCTCATCATTGATCTAGCTATCGACCAGGGAGGGTGTATTGAGACTAGCCGTTTAACAACCCTCGAGCAGCCAACTTACGTTGAAGAAGGAATAATTCATTACTGTGTTCCTAATATCACGTCCTCTGTAAGCCGGACCTCAACAAAAGTTTTATCCAATTTAGTTGCGCCTTGTCTGCTTGAGATAGGAGAATCAGGGCTTGAGAAGTGTTTGAGAGAGAATGAATCTCTGGCGAGGGGTGTTTATGTTTTTCGTGGAAAAATAGCCAAGCAGAATATAGCAGAAAGATTTGGACTGGATTATAAAGACATATTTTCATCTTTATAAAGGCCGCTGAAAGTGGAAAAAATCATAAGTGAATCAAATAAAGATCAAAGAGAGCTTATTCACATGCTTCATGATACACAGAAAAAGTTCGGGTACATCCCGGCTCAAAGCATTTCTCAGATCTCCAGGGAATTAAAAATCTCAGAGAGTGAGATATTTGGGATCCTCACATTCTACAAAGCCTTTACCCTTGAGCCTCGAGGCCAGTACCAGATTACTGTCTGTTTAGGAACAGCTTGCCATGTAAGAGGTGGTGTCCAGATTGTGGAAGAGATGGAGCGCAAACTTAACATAAAGGTTGGTAAGACAACACCCAACAGGAAGTTTACTCTTGAAACGGTTAACTGCCTTGGTTGCTGTGCTATAGGACCTGTTGTGGTAGTTAACGGAAAATATTATTCCAACGTCACCATAAAAAAAGTTGATGCAATTCTCAAAGGATATCAGGAATCTAAGTAAATTATTATGCAAAAGATAAATAATCCAGAACAATTGGTTGAGTGGAAACAAACAGTTCTTTCCAAACGTCCCCTTTACAAAAAAATAATTGTTGTCTCTTCAGGAACGTGCGGACAAGCCAGCGGCTCCCTTCAGGTTATTGAAGCCTTGAAACACGAACTTGAAAAAAGAAATCTTGAAAAAACGATAGGAATAAAGATAACAGGTTGTCATGGATTTTGTGAACTGGAGCCGAACATCATAATTTATCCTGAGGGCATTTTTTATAAAAAGCTTGAGTCCAAAGATATACAAAAAGTTGTAGAAGAGACTATTCTAAAGGATAAGATAATACCCTCGTTAATTTATGAAGACTCAAAGACGGGTCAGAAAATTAGCCAACAAAAAGAAATTCCTTTTTATAAAAAACAGATGCGGGTGCTTACTGAGAACAATTTCAGAGTCGATCCCACAAATATTGAAGATTATTTAGCTTTAGATGGATATCAGGCTCTGGCTAATACCCTGTTTAATATGACCTCAGAAGAAGTCATCGCTGAAATTAAAGCTTCTGGCCTGAGAGGAAGAGGAGGAGCAGGCTTTCCTACAGGAAAAAAATGGGAAATTTGCCGCGAGTTTGGGTCTGATACAAGATATGTCATCTGTAATGCCGACGAAGGAGACCCGGGAGCCTACATGGATCGAAGTCTGTTAGAAGGGAATCCCCATAGTGTACTGGAAGGGATGATCATCGGAGCTTATGCCATCGGTGCTTCAGAAGGCTTTATCTATGTCCGGATGGAATATCCGCTTGCTGTCAAGCATGTAAGGATAGCTCTGGACCAGGCCAAAAAATTTGGTTTTTTGGGTAAATCTATTCTCGGGTCTGAATTCCAATTTGACATTCATATGATTCAAGGAGCAGGTGCTTTTGTTTCTGGAGAGGAGACATCTTTGATGGCTTCCGTTGAGGGGAGGCGCGCTTTCCCCAGACAGAGACCTCCTTTTCCTGCTCAAGAGGGATTGTGGGGAAAGCCTACAAATATCAATAACGTGGAAACTTGGGCTAACGTTCCTATGATAATAAATAAAGGAGCAGATTGGTACTCAGAGATAGGTACAAGGACGAGCAAAGGAACAAAAATATTTTCCCTGGTAGGTAAGATAAAAAACACGGGTTTGGTGGAAGTGCCCATGGGAATTACTCTCAAAGAGATTATCTACGACATAGGTGGCGGTATTATAAATAATAAAAAATTCAAAGCTGTCCAAACTGGCGGTCCTTCTGGAGGATGTCTCCCTGCTGAGATGCTCGATTTACATATTGACTACGAGACTTTGACTAAAGCTGGGTCAATCATGGGTTCTGGCGGTATGATTGTTATGGACGAAGGCACCTGCATGGTAGATGTTGCTCGCTATTTTTTGAATTTTACCCAAGAAGAGTCCTGCGGCAAGTGTGTTCCGTGCCGAGTTGGAACCAGACAGATGGTAGAAATTTTAACACGTATCACTCAGGGCGTTGGAGAGGAAGGGGATATAGAGAAGCTTGAAGAATTGGCTCAGATAGTAAAGGATGGATCTCTCTGTGCCTTAGGACAGACTGCGCCTAATCCAGTGCTGACAACCATCCGTTATTTCAGGGATGAATATGAAGCCCACATTAAGGAAAAGAGCTGTCCAGCTTTGGTTTGTAAAGATTTGATCATTTACAACATCGAGCCGGAAAAGTGTGTCGGATGTCTTTTGTGTTTGAAAAATTGTCCTGTCGAAGCCATAAGCGGCGAGAGGAAAAAAGTCCATGTTATCGATCAAGAATTATGTATTAAGTGCGGAGCTTGCCTTGATGTCTGTCCTCCAAAGGTAGGTGCTGTTTCCAAATATACAGGAAAGAAAAGGGATAGAATTCTCAAGAAAGCTTCCAGGCAAAGAGTCAAAAAATGAAGGTTACTATAGACGGAAAAAAGATTGAAGTTGAGGGGAAAAGAACTATCTTAGAAGTTGCTCGTGAAAAGGGCATCTTCATTCCTTCTCTTTGTGATCATGCTCAGTTAACTCCGTTCGGCGGCTGCCGGCTCTGCATCGTCGAAATTAAAGAAAGGAAAGGCTGTCCTCCTTCCTGCAGTACTTACATTGATGACGGGATGGAGATAAAGACGAAAACTCCCCAACTCCAAAAATTAAGAAAAGGAATTCTGGAACTCATTCTCTCTGAACATCCAAATGCTTGTCTTATTTGCAGCGAGAAAGAGAATTGTGATGAATATAAATCGACTATCCGGAAGGTGGGCGAAGTCACTGGCTGTGTTCTTTGTTCTAATAATGGACGCTGCGAGCTTCAGGATTTAGTTGAAACTTTAAAGATAGATAAAGTCAGATTCCCATCTGTTTATCGAAATTTAGAAGTAAAAAAAAGAGATCCTTTCTTTGATCGAGATTACAACCTGTGTATTCTCTGCGGAAGATGTGTAAGGATCTGTCATGAGGTAAGAGGGGCATCAACACTCTCCTTTGTCTATAGAGGCTCTCAGGCTGTGGTGGGAACTGTCCTTGATCTTCCCCTTCTTGAGTCAGGCTGTCAGTTTTGTGGAGCCTGCGTGGATGTTTGCCCCACAGGATCTTTGACTGAGAGAGCTATAAGGTATGAAAGTTTGCCTGATGAGAGAGCAAAGACTATCTGTCCTCTCTGTAGTATGGGCTGTGAGCTCGAAATAGACCTTAAGAGGCAGAAAATATTAAGCTCCAGGCCCTCAGGCGAGGGTGCAGTGAACGAAGGGCAGGCATGTGTTAAAGGACGATTCCTGATAAAGGATGTTGTCCACAGCCCGCGCAGGATTCTCAAGCCGCTTGTCAGAGTGAATAAAGAGCTTGAAGAAGCCAGCTGGGAAGAAGCTCTCGATTTTGTTGCTCAGAGACTCGAAAAATTCAAGGGAAAAAAGATTGCTTTGATTGCTTCTCCCCAGGTATCTTGCGAGGAATATTTTCTCCTCCATAAGTTTGCAAGCGAAGAATTAAAAACAGAAAACTTGGACAGTTCTTATCGTTTTTCTCCTTTAGCCGTTTTCGATAAAATGGCTAAAGAGAACGGACTCGAGTTAGGTTTAAATTTTGAAATTAATGATATCTCGAGAGCGAAGACTCTATTTCTCATCGGCGAAGATATCCCTAAATCTCACCCCATTATCTGGCTTGAGGTATTAAAGGCTGTTAAAGGGGGTGCAAAGCTCATAGTTGCCAGTCCGGCAGAGCTTTCTCTGAGTCGTTTCTCATCGATTTGG
The DNA here is from genome assembly GCA_964435925.1 of uncultured Eubacteriales bacterium. Classification (GTDB taxonomy): domain Bacteria; phylum Acidobacteriota; class Aminicenantia; order Aminicenantales; family Aminicenantaceae; genus SOIV01. Next base: position 36,545 of record CAYTBG010000014.1, read on the forward strand.
CTCCAAATAAAACCAGGCACTGAGTTCTATTTACTCAGTTTTCTATCCAAGCTCTTTCTGCAAAACAAACAGGAAGCGGACCATCCCCTAATTGAAGGATTTGACTCATTTAAAGGTTCACTCGACGAATTTGATTTATCCAAGGTTTTCGAGATGACGGGCATAACTCAAGAGGAATTGGAAAAAGCATTTGGGTTTCTTTCAGAAGCAGAGGATGCTGCATTTCTTTTCGGTATGGGACTTACTCAACATCCCCGGGGAAGTAGGAATGTGGCCGCGCTCTGGAATTTGTCCCTTCAAGCCCAGGCTCAGCTCTTTCCTCTCGGCCTGGAGAATAACTTGAGAGGTGTATTCGAGATAGGGCAGAATTCTTCAGATAAGGGGCTAAATTTTAATCCAATCTTACAAGCAGCTTCATCCGGGAAACTGAAAGCCCTCTATCTGGCAGGTCCAGCGCCTTATCTAAAGAAAGCTAATCTTGAGTTCTTGGTTATTCAGGATAGCTTTGTAAATGAGAATTTTAAGCTCGCTGATGCAGTTTTGCCTGCCTCAACTTTTGCAGAGACCGAAGGGACGTTCATTAATGGAGAAGGCAGGCTTCAAAAATTCAATAAAGTTATCAATCCTCTTGGAGAAGCAAAGCCAGATTGGTGGATAATCTCGCAATTAGCTCGCAGGATGGGGAGTAAAGGTTTTCCCTTCAAGAATCCATCAGAAATCACAAAGGAGATGATTAAGGTTGTTCCCAGTTTTTCGAATGTTTCCTATACCGACCTGGAAAAAGGCCAGAAAATCTTTACTCAGGAAGAGACGAAGAAAGCGAGGCCATTTATTCCTGTAAAATACAGTAATTCACATCAGAGGAAAAGCAAAAAATATCCTTTCCTCATGTTCCTGGATTACAGTTTGGACTACTACAGGAGTCTTTCCCTATGTCAAGAGAGCAGAGGCCTGAAGGCTGTCAGAGATTCCAGGTGGATTAAGATCTCTCCTGAGGATGCAGAAAAACTGAATTTGGAAGAAGGTGAGAGCATATTCGTTGAATCATCCTCAGGGAAGTTCAAGGGATCCGTCAAGATAACAAAATCCTTGCCCAAGGGAACACTAGGAGCCAGCTTCCTTCTTAGTGAAAATTCTGACTTTTCTGTGAATGGCCTTATTCCAAGCGTTTTTCAGGATTCACATTCTTTGGGAATGCTGTCCGTAAAAATAAAAAGAGAAAAATAATGGCGAAAATTTTACAAAGAGAGCGTTTAGTTCCTAATATTCATCTTATAGAGGTGCATGCGCCTGAGATAGCCCGTAAATCGAAGCCGGGCCAGTTTGTCATCGTCATGCCGGGCGAGAAAGGAGAAAGAATTCCTTTGACAATCGCTGATTGGGACAAGGAAAAAGGCTCTGTCACTTCGGTTTTTATGGTAGTAGGTACTTCCACCCATAAGCTTTCTCTTCTCCAAGCCGAAGACGAAGTTCCTGTTTTTGTCGGTCCTTTAGGAAAGCCCTCTGAAATCAAAAAATATGGAACCGTTCTTCTGGCGGGAGGCTGTTTTGGGATTGCAGCCATATATCCAATAGCCCGTGCTTTAAAAGAAAAAGGAAATAAGATCATTACATTATTAGATATTAAGGCGAATTATCTTCTTTACTGGGAAGAGAAGCTTCGGGCTGTTAGTGATCAATTTTTGGTTTCAGCTCGGGACAGTTACTACGACTGTAAGGATTATATTCCCAAAACTCTCAACAATATCATCAAAAAAGGATCCAAAATCGATAAAGTGATCTCGATAGGCTGCACTTACCTGATGTATACCTGTTCTGAGGCGACTAAACCTCATGGAATAGAGACCTCAGTCAGCCTTAATCCGATTATGGTGGATGGAACAGGTATGTGTGGGGCCTGTCGGGTGACAGTAGATGGCAGAACAAAATTTGCCTGTGTGGATGGACCTGATTTTGACGGTCATTTGGTAGATTGGGAAGAGCTTTTTTCACGGCGGAAGTCGTATTTTGAGGATGAAATCCAATCTTTGTGTCATTGGGAAAAGAATAATTTTCCATGATAGTTTTAGAAATGTAAGAGAAAAAGATGGCTGAGAAGAAAAAAATGCCACCTGAGCTTAAAAAAACGCTCAGGGCAGAATTTGACAAGGAATGGCGGAAGGAGTTGCGGAAGTCTATTCCAGCCAAAGAAAGGATGAAGATCTCCCCCCAGAAGATGCCGGAGCGAGAACCAGAAGAAAGAAACAAAGATTTCAATGAAGTTAACGTTGGCTTAGATGCTAAGCTGGCCAAGAAGGAGGCGCAAAGATGCCTGGATTGTGCCAATCCCGGGTGTGTCTTGGGTTGTCCCGTGGGAATTGATATTCCCACTTTCATAAAACTTATAGAGATAGGCGATTATGTCCAGAGTGTTCGGAAAATAAAAGAGACCAACAGCCTGCCCGCAATTTGTGGCCGCGTGTGTCCTCAGGAAGTCCAATGCGAAGAGACCTGCAACATAAAAAAGGCAGCAGGCGACGGAGTAAAAATAGGAAATTTGGAGAGGTTTGTCTCAGATTACGAAAGTCTGAATGGAGACGTTTATATCCCTCAAATCCAGCCAGCAACAGGTCAGAAAGTGGCGGTTATCGGAGCTGGGCCAGCAGGTTTGACTGTTGCCGGAGAGATGGCGAGAAAAGGCCATAAGGTTACGATTTTCGAAGCCCTTCATATTGCAGGCGGAGTCTTAGTCTACGGAATTCCAGAATTCAGGCTGCCCAAAAGCATCCTCAGGTCAGAAGTGGAGTATCTAAAAAAATTAGGCGTGGAGTTGAGGGAAAATTTTGTAGTTGGCTTAACAGCAACACTTGAAGACCTGAAAAACGATGGGTATGACGCTTTTTTTATAGGAACAGGAGCCGGATTGCCGAGTTTCATGAGGATTCCTGGCGAAAACTTGGTGGGAATCTACTCGGCTAACGAATATTTGACACGGGTAAACCTGATGAGGGCCTATGAATTTCCTGATTATGATACTCCTGTTTTTTTGGGGAAGAGAGTTGCTGTCATAGGTGGTGGGAATGTAGCCATGGATTCTGTTCGAACAGCCAAGAGGCTAGGAGCAGAATTGGCGGCTATAGTCTACCGTCGTTCAAGGGTTGAAATGCCGGCAAGAGTAGAGGAAATTCACCATGGGGAAGAGGAAGGCATCGAGTTTCACTTCCTGACAACCCCTATAAGATACATCGCGGATGAAAAGGGCCGGGTTAAGGCTATGGAGTGCTTGAGAATGAAGCTCGGAGAACCTGATTCTTCAGGAAGGCGTCGACCAGTTCCTATCGAAGGCTCAGAATTTATCATGGAAGTGGATATGGTTGTGGTTGCCATCGGTCAGAGCCCCAATCCCCTGATTCCCCAGACTACTCCTCAGCTCAATGTAGGGAAATGGGGAAATGTGGAAGTTGATTGGGATACTATGGCTACCAGCATTGAAGGAGTTTATGCGGGAGGAGACATTATTCGGGGTGGAGCTACAGTCATTCTTGCCATGGGCGACGCCCGGATCGCTGCGGCTGAGATGCATAAATTCCTGAGTACAAGAAAGAAAAAACATAAGGTGCAAAGCGCTAAGAAGAAGTCTAAAAAGTAGGAGCTTGATTTATCAAGCCCACACTTTTTGTAATGTAGTTATAGGAATATGATTTACCTGGATTATTCACGGATCGAGTTTGCC
>CAYTBG010000015.1:0-35979 GCA_964435925.1 uncultured Eubacteriales bacterium
TATCAATGAAAATAAATATTGGTGTCGGCATAATTTATGAATAAATCAGGTTAAAAGCCATTGTGACATACTTTTCCTCATGGGACAAATTCAACTGATTTGCATCGAAACTGCAGTATGGCGGCTTCATATCAGGATGGCATTAAGGAGAAAACTTGAGAGAGTTTTTTGTCTCGGGTTAATCGATTCGCCTAAATGCACCAGGAACAATATATCTATGAGCCATTTCTATGTAGAGCTTTTTGCCGTAGCTCCAGAACTCTTTTTGCTTTTTATCCACCTTACTCTTGACTTTAACCGGTACTCCCACAGCCACAACACCATCGGGCACATGTTGATTATTTTTTACCAGACCCATCTCCCCGATAATTGTCCACTCTGCAACTACGCTATAATCGCTTATTGTGCTACTCGAGGTTTGCGTTCTTCGAATTGATATAAAGCCATTTTAATCTCCAGGTTAAAAATAAAATACGATCTAGCGTCGTATAGTCACTTTTCGTACGCCGCGCACCTGTCGGAAATTCGCTCTCTGGCTAATGCAATCTAGCCCTTCTCTCCGATTTCCTTAATACAAAACTTATAACAGAGGAAAAATTGGATGTCAAAGGCGCAAAAAAAGCGCTAAAACACAACAATGAGAAATTCCTTTAATATTAAAATCAAAAATAACTTTTCACATTCCGTTGTTTTAAATGCCTTTCTTCTATTTGACTAAATCTTAGCTCTTGGTATTTACTTGTCCTTCCTTTAAGATCATTAAACAAATTAAAAGATAAAGAGGAAAGTTATTAAAAGATTGAACAAAATATTCATGATAAAAAAGAATTCTCGTTAGTTACCTTCATTTCTTAAATTAGGAGCTTATCAACATACAAACTTTAAGAGTTCGACATTTTCGATGGAAATTAGTAGACTTGTTTAATTAAATTTCGAAAGAACAAGGGCTGCAAAGTAAGATTGAAATTCCTTGGTGCAACAAGACAGGTAACAGGTTCATGTTATTTTATCGAGGCTGAGGGACTTCGTTTGCTCATCGATTGCGGGCTTTATCAGGAGCGAGCCTTTCTAGAGAGAAACTGGAAGAAATTTCCAGTGCCTCCTGATCAGATAGACTTCCTCTTACTCACTCATGTTCATCTGGATCATTCGGGTCTAATTCCAAAACTGGTAAGGGAGGGTTTCTCTAAACAAATTTTAACCACAGCTGCATCAAAAGAACTGCTTCCAATAATCCTTCTTGATTCTGCCCATATTCAAGAGGAAGATGCCGCCTTCAAGAAGAAACGCCATAAACGCGAAGGAAAGAAAGGGCTATATCCTGAAATACCTCTTTATACAGTCCAGGAGGCTAAGCGCGCATTACAGTTGGTGAAGAATATTCCCTGTGCTCAGCTTTTCCATCTCAGTGACCATATATCTGTCCGTTTCCATGATGCAGGCCACATCCTCGGCTCTTCAATGGTGGAATTGATAATTCAAGAGAATGGAAAGATGAAGAGGATTATCTTCTCTGGCGATATCGGACAATGGAATAAGCCTATTATTCGCGACCCATCAATCTTTGAGCAAGCTGATTACGTAGTCCTGGAATCCACTTACGGCAATCGAAATCATGAAGATCCTGAAGATGTAGAAACAATGCTCTGCGATATTATCAACGACACTGTGAGAGCAGGTGGAAACGTCATTATTCCAACTTTTGCTGTTGAACGTGCCCAGGAATTGATGTTTTACTTAAGTCGATTAATAAGACAAAAACGCATTCTTTATCTAATGACTTTCCTTGATAGTCCAATGGCAATTGATGTTACAGAAGTCTTTGAACACCACCCGGAGTGTCTAGATGAAGAGACCCTGCGACTCTTTCGCAACAATCAACAGCCTTTCCGCTTTCCCGGATTAAGATTAGTAAACTCAACAGCAGAATCAAAAGCTATTAACTCCATTAAAGGATCCTGCATCATAATGGCTGGATCAGGGATGTGCACTGGAGGTCGTGTCAAGCACCATCTTATTCAAAACATCAGCCGTCCTGAATCTACTATTATATTTGTGGGATATCAAGCTGCTGGGACTTTAGGTAGACAAATCTTAGAGGGCCGTCCTCAAGTGAGAATACACGGCCAGAATCATCAGGTTCGAGCGCGAATAGCCAAGATTAACAGCTTCTCAGCCCATGCCGATAAGAGGGGCCTGCTTAAGTGGCTTAGTTATTTCAAATCAAAGCCACAGCGACTTTTTCTGACCCATGGCGATAAAGATGTCGCTCTGAATTTCGCCGATTATCTCATCAACAAAAAAGGATGGGATGTAATAGTCCCTGAATATCTGCAAGATTGGGAGTTGGAATGACTGTATTTCAGGTTATGCAAAAAAAAGATCTAATTTGTCTTCACTTCTAGATCCATTCTTGCTTTTTACTACTCCATCTTTTACAACTTAATACATTCATTACAAATATTAGGTCTAAGATTTTCTTATCGGATTTAAAAGAATCCTTTAATCTTGTATTTCTATTTTTTAAATTTTCTAACTGAGGAAAAAATTGATGTCAAATATGAACGATAATGTTATGAGAAGCAAGATAAAGCTTTAACCAGTACTACATATCAGTCTATTTTGCCAACAAGAAATGGCGAATAATTTTATTCTAGAAACCTAAAACAAAAAGAAATAATCCTATCCCAAGACCAAATAGAAGATTAAAGACCTTTATTAAAATAGAATCTCGTACTGTGTATGATAACAAGGGGAGCATTCCATGCCCATCTTGAACGATGGAGCTGGTTAATAATACTGAAAATGGAATTAGCCCATCAGCAAACATCATGACAAAAATCATATGAGGTCCGGATTCTGGAATTATTCCTGCTAAGGCGCCTATCAGGAGAACCCAGCCTAGGTTTGATTTGACAAATCCTTCTAAATTCCAGTACTGAGTTCCTAGGCTAATAAAGAGCAATGCGAAAAAAGTCCATAAAAATACTCGCCAGAGATGCTTTTTCATTATATGTATCCATATATGCTCTTTAAGATAATGATCCGGCACAGTTGCGACAATAAATGTTGTTACAATCAATAATGAAAATAGGGTTATCCTCTGCCAGTTCCATGTTTGTGGACCTATTATTCCTAGCCCTACCAGAACAAGAACAATAAAAAGAAAAATGAAAAGGATGAACCTATGTAAAGAGAGCTTGAAGAAATTTTTTATCACAGCCGGTTCGAAGCAATTACACTCTTCCTCATCATGCACTCTTAACAGCTTGCATTCTTGGCATGGAACTATCTTCAGGTAAGAAGCTAATTTATCCGAGAGGCCTCCACCTATAATTCCCAACACAAAAAGTAATGCAAATAGAATTAAGGATTCCTTTGGGAAGAGCATCAACATCACAAATGCTTCATCCCCAGAAGTAGCAATCATTCCGCCCACTATGGCACCGAATGATAAAAGCCCATGAACATAAAAGGAAACATTCATAAATGCTCCTAAACACCCAGGCGTGGAGCCTAAAAATGATGCAACTATAAATTGTCTTGCCTTTCCTCCCTTCACTACTTCTGCCATCTTTCCTTTGGTTAGAACATTTAAATAATCGACGAGAAGCATCATAACAAATACAAATATGGTTATCATGACAGAACGGCTAAGAATGGATATTAATTCAGACATCTTCCTTTTGCACTTGCGTTGAGGATCTAAAACTCTCTAACATTTCAATAACTTTTCCCCCGATTAACGAAGCAATAACCACCCATATTGATAAGACAATAGTAAACTCTGTTCCGAAGTAATAGATCATCACGGGCAAAAGTGGAATCTTTATTGCTCTGTTATAAAGGAAGACCGAAACCAAGCCTGTTCTCATTCCTTGCTTGTGCAGTTCTCTCAATAAAGGATACCAAACATAAATGGATCCATGGCTCAATATACCTGCAGAGCAGGCAAGAACCCATCCTTTAATCCCGGATTCTTTCCCCAAATATTTCGCTATAGTTTTTGGTCTTAAGACATAATTTAGTAAACCCATTAAAAAAACAACGAGAAATAACACAGGAACTAATTTAACGAAGATATCCAAGCTAGTTTTGATAGAATTATACGCATTTTTAGGATTTAAGAAGAAAAGAATAATGTACAGAATTATAACAATGCCCAAAAAATAGATACTGGGCCACTTTTTTTCCCTTTTTTTCTTTTCCTTTTTGTTCTTCATTGCATTAGCATCAAAATAGTAACAGTTGCAATTGAGATTAAAATTGCTAGAGTGAAACTAATAGAATTTCGTACGAATGCAAATCGTTTTCCAAGAATAGCTGCTTCAGCAGGAAATTGAATTGCGCCTACTGTAACCCAAGCTATCATGAACGCCGTGACAGCAAATAGATTTACTCCTTCCTTTAAAAGCTCTGCCCCGATTATATAGCTGGTGATAGGATTTCCAGCTGAGATACTTCCAAGTATTGAACCAATTATTGTATCTCTGAGCAATTTCCCTTTGAATATTGAAGAAATTAATTGGGGTGAAATGTTCGTCCCGAGTAACCCTAAAAGTAAAATAACCCCTAGGAGAATAGGTAACGACGTTCCAAAACTCTTAAATGCTTTATAGAAAGAGATTGCTAAAGTTTTTTGTTTTTTATCATCATTTTGCTTAATATTTCTCTCGTTTCGTCTCATTTCCAATTTTTTCTCAAATCTCGTATGCTGTATTATTTCTTTTTGAACCTAGAAGCTTTCTTACATAAAATTTCTCATTTTTATATTCAACCTCTTTTAACTTGTCCTCATGTATTAATTTTTCAATTATATTCCAATTGGCTTCTGCCTTATCTAATAATTCCTTCACACCATCTTCTCTCATTGGATGGACAGATGTAATGCTTAGCAAATCATTTTCAACATTACCAGTGAATGCAAAAGCATTTCCTTCATACCCGATTAAATACTCTGTGGGTATCGATTTTTCCATAAAAATCTGATATGCCATGTTTATAACCTGTTCAGTTGGAGGTTCAACATACTTTTCTGCCGGGGGTCTTGTTGGAATAGCGATATAACTTTTGTTTGGTTTCATCTTGACAATAAAATCTGAAACTTTATCCATCTCTTCGAGATTATCATTAACATCTTGAGTAATCATAGTTTCTGTTGTTAACACGCCTTTGAAAGCATTGGCAAATTCCGATATTCCGTACAAAATTTCATCAAGTCTCAAAGACCCATGAGGTCGATTAATTTTACGCCAAATGTTTTCAGTTACCGCATCGATTTTTAGGGAAACCCAATCTGCTTTGTATAAATCTTTCCTAACATCTTCTTCCCATATTAAGGAAGAATTTGTAATAACTGCGATTTTAATGCCTAATGTTTTAAGCAATTCAATCTCGTTACCTAGATTAACATCCAGAGTTGGCTCACCATCTGGGACAAAAGTCAGATAGTCTATAATTTCTCCTTTCTCCTTGGTTTCTCTGACTTTCTTCTCTACAGCTCGGGTAATTTCTTCCGATTTATAGAATGGTTTGCGCTCGGCCTGCATATTTAAAGTTCTGCCTACCTGGCAGTAAACACAGGAATATGTACAGATTTTCGGCGGAATATTATTTATCCCCAAACTTTGCCCAAGACGCCTTGAAGGAACTGGCCCAAAGGCTATCATTTCCATATTATTCACCATGTTTTATTCCCTCCATAATATACTGATCTATTTTTATAATACATCCAGTTTAATTCTCATTCGATTTTCATTAATATATTTTTTCTTTCCTTTTTAATCCTCGCTAATGTTCATAAGGTTTCAAAAATAAATTAGCAAGAAGTAAACCAAAATCGACAGGAACTGGATCATCTCCTTGATTTTGGTTTTAATGCCTTTACTACAACAAATGATCCATCACCATAACCTTCTTTGGTGGGTTCTACACCTAGTTTGATGCCTAAAAGGAGCGGCAAACCGACCGCTGCCCACGCCAACTTCAATACCCTGTCTCTTATCAGGTAATTGCTCTTTTATAGCTAAAACCTCTGCCTCATAAACAAATCTGTTGTTTTCAAACCAGGCCTCCTATTATGAAGAATGTTTTTCAAGAGGCTTAATTTTTGCCATCATAATCTCCAAATTATCTGTTCAAAACTATATTTCGGGAGGCTTAGATCTCATGAGAATCCCAGTAACCTCCCACCCTGGTACACTATGAATGTTATAATACTGGCCGTCGTCAGGGATACGAGGAGACTCATCAGCAGCCACTTAAAACTACGCGTTTCCTTCCATGTGGCCCAAACTGTGACCAGGCATGGCAGGTAGAGCATGTAGAAAGTGATAAATGAAAAGGCTACAAGTGGTGTCCAATTCCGCACCAGATGGCTCAAGATCGTCTGGGAATCAGCCAGCGTTGTCTGCAAACCATAAGTCATGGCTAGCGATGAGACAACAATCTCCTTGGCAGGGAGGGTAAAAACCAGAGAGGTAAGCATCTCGCCGGTCAGTCCGAAAGGGCGGCCAAGTGGATCTAGCATGCTAACCATATGACCGGCAGCCGTCTGCTCAAAGGGAGAATCAGGTGGGAGGTTGCCCAGGGACCAAATGATGAGCATGGCTGGGGCAGCGATCATCACCGCACGGCCCATAGTGTGACCTACCTGGTGAACCAGAGATCGCCGAATAACCTGCCCCCATTTGGGCTTCCGGTAAGGAGGAAGTTCCATCACGAAGCCGCCTGGCTCCCTGCGGAAGAACAGTCGGTTCAAGCCCCAGGTCGCAAGAAGCATCGCTCCCACGCTGATGGCCAGGTAGACTAATGTAACCGCCAGGGCACGATCACCGAAGAATAGAATGATAAGCGCCAGCCCGGCTCCGAATCTGCCGTTACAGAGAATCAGGGGGCTGGTTACGATAGCAACGATCCGGTCTTTGGCATTCTCAATGATACGGCAGGAAAGGACACCGGTGACGTTGCAGCCGAAGCTCATCATCGCCACCATCGTATGCTTTCCTTGGGAACCCACAGCCCTCATTAACCGGTCCATGTTGAAGGCCACACGAGGGATAAAGCCGATGTCCTCCAACAAGCTGAAAGCTGTGAAAAAGATGAGCATCGGCGGGAGCATCACGGCAACTACGGTTCCTGTTCCAACGATGAGGCCATCTACCAGGGAACCAATCACCCACCATGGAGCGTGCAGATGCATCAGAATGTCTCGCACTCCTTCCGCCAGCCAGATGAAGGCAGCGCTCAACATTTCTGATGGAACATTAGCTCCCTGTATAGTGACCCACAGTACTACTACTAGGATTGCCAGCATGATGGGCCAGGACCAAACCCGGTGGGTAATGATGCGGTCTGCCCGTTCGGTCAAGCTCTGCTCCACAGGTCGTTTACGGCGAAATGTCCTTTGTACTATGTCGTGGGCGAACTCATACCGGCGGCGAACTATCTCAACACGAGCGTCGGGACGAGTTGCCTCTCGTAAGCGGTCTGCCCTTCTCACCAATGCCTTGAGGGACTCAGGGTAGACAAATGAGGCATCTTCGCTCAGGGTACAGGCCGATAGTTTGCCACTTTTAAAGCCTTCTATAACCTTCGGGTCGTCCTCCAGAAGCCTAATAGCTATCCAGCGACTTTGTCCATTAATCCCCAGCTTAGCAAGATCTGCCTCCAGGCTCTGGACATATCCCTCGACTGTCAGACCATAATCTACCGAAGCAGGATGGGTCTCTCTGTGTCCCTCAGCCACTTCTACCAATGCTGCCTTTAATTGGGGAAGACCTTCCCCTTCCGTGGCCACGGTAGAGACCACAGGCACCCCCAACACCGCCTCCAGGGCCTCCACATCTATCTCACATCCTTGTCTCCTGACTTCGTCCATGAGGTTAAGGGCCACCACTACTTTATCGGTCAATTCAAGAAGTTGTAATGTCAAATTCAAATTGCGTTCCAGACTGGTGGCATCCACTACATTAACAACCACGTCTGGCTCTTCAGAAATTATATAGTCTCGAGCAATGATTTCCTCCGGCGATTGGGCAGCTAGACTGTAAGTCCCGGGCAGATCCACAAGGTGGATCTCCCAATTTCCACGAAAAAAAACACCTTCAGCTCGCTCAATTGTCTTACCAGGCCAATTGCCGACGTGCTGCCTGCTGCCTGTGAGAGCGTTAAAAATAACGCTCTTACCTGAGTTTGGGTTGCCAGCCATCCCAACAGTCAGGCGCTTCCTACCCATTTTCCAACTCCTCCACCAAAATACTACTAGCGTCCTTCTGTCGTAAAGCAACAGCCGTGCTCTTGACGCGATACTCAATGGGATCGCCCAAAGGAGCTTTGCGCATAACTGTCACCTCAGCACCAGGTACAAAGCCCATATCCAGCATACGACGCTGATGCTTCCCGCTCCCCTCAATCTCCACCACTCGTACCCGGCTACCGACGGGAAGTTCACCCAGCTGCACAGCCAGGGCAGGCGCTGGTATAACAGAAACGTGCCTAGCTGCTGCTGCGGCAAGCGGGACAACATTCCTATCCAGCCGCAACCGTAAGAGATCGAACTCCCGGTCCAGAACCTCTACATCCACACCTGGCTTCAGTCCCAAGGCAATCAATTGGGCCAGTAGAGGTGCTGGTTCGTCATCCAGGTAGAGGATGCGCAACCGCCTTCCCGGTGTCCCTTCCTCCAGAAGGGAGCGTCCCGATGGAGAGGGCACTCTGCGGCCAGGGGCTGGAATGGCATGGCCATGGGGATCCCAGGCGGGATATCTCAGTTCTGTATCCATTCTTTCCATTTCCTCTACCGTTGTCCTGTGCTCACGGCGGTCGGCTTCGGCATGAACCACATCCAGGGACATCCCCTCCCGGTCAACCAGATAGCGCTCCCAGAGGCGGTGTGCCCGGATCAGTTCCTGGGCGCGTGCCCTCCCAGTCTCCGTAAGACGCATGCTGCCCTTGATGTCTTCCTTAGCCCATCCAGAAGCGACGAGGGCACTTGTCACTTGGCTGGCTAGTGCCCCAGAAAGGCCCACAAAGCGGGACAGTTCCTCGCCGCCCCAGTCACCACCTTTTTCCTGTAGGATATAGGCTGCTTTCAGCACATCTTCCGCCTCTACAAGCTCATGTATCAGTCTTGGTGTAGATCTCCGGATCGCAGCAGCCGTCTGCCGCTTCCGCAACAGCGTCCACAGCCAGAAGGCGGCCAGCAGGAAAGAGATTGCGGGCCAAAACCAGTGGGAAAGATTTGACATTGTTATCTCCTTCTTTTTTTCCAGAAGACCTTTTCTATCTTACCCCATTCCTACCCCGGCGATATGTTCTCCGCACTCCGGGCAACATCCTTTCTGAACACGGTTAGCAAGTATGCCAAAGCTGTGCCGCTTTATCAAGAGGCTACCTCAAACCGGACAAACAGTATCTTGGCTCGACCCCTCTGGCATATTACCGATGTAAACATATTTAAATCCTTCCGCCAAGCCAATATCACGCGCCCGGAGAAAGGTCTCTATGGGTGTGGGATCTCAAGTGGCATAGTATTGAGCCTGCTTCGATTAAATGAGGAGACGAGGCAAGAACTCATAGACAGGCTTAGCGACATGTATATTGGTTACTGGAAGGTAAATAATGAGCTCATTGATATTCATTTGAGCCGTCTAGCAAATGAGCGTTTGATAAAATATTTAGATAAATATGAGATAACTAAAAAAGGTTCAGATGCTTTAAGCGAAAATGACTGATTAGCACTGATAATACGTTGTGCCGGTTGGATATCAGGATGGCATTAAGGAGAAAACTTGAGTGAGTTTTGTGTTTCAGGTTAATCGATTCGCCTAAATGCACCAGGAGCAATATATCTATGAGCCATTTCTATGTAGAGCTTTTTGCCATAGCTCCAGAACTCTTTTTGCTTTTTATCAACCTTACCCATGACTTTAACCGGTATTCCCACAGCCACAACACCATCGGGCACATGTTGATTATTTTTTACCAGGCCCATCTCCCCGATAATTGTCCACTCTCCAACTACGCTATAATCGCTTATTGTGGCTCGCATGCCGATCACAGCATAATCTCTTATTTGGGCATTATGAATCATGGCACCGTGTCCTACTGTTACACAGTTGCCAAATATAGTACGGTCATTAGGTCGTGCGTGCACTATTGCACCTTCTTCAACGGCAGTCCCTTCTCCAACGATGATCGTGCCGTAATCGCCGCGGAGAATTACTCCATGACCAATGTAGGCGTCCTTGCCGATTTGCACATCACCGATGACCAACGCTGACTCGGCTACAAAAGCTCCTTGTGCTACTCGAGGCTTGCGTTCTTCGAATTGATATAAAGCCATTTTAATCTCCAGTTTAAAAAATAAATTAGATTTAGCGTCGTATAGTCACTTTTCGTACGCTGCGCACCTGCCGGAAATTCGCTCCCTGGCTAATGCAATCCAGCACTTCTCTCCGATTTCCTTAATACAAAACTTATAACAGAGGAAAAATTGGATGTCAAAGGCGCAAAAAAAGCGCTAAAACATAACAGTGAGAAATTCCTTTAATCTTAACCGTTTACCCAACGAGATACTAATTCACTCAGCTGACTTTAATCTATGTAGCCTAACTCTTTTAATTGGTTTTGGATTATCTTAAGATCCCCTGGCGTCAGTTCCTTGTTTACAGGTAAGCTGCTTAAAGGATGCTTGATTCTGCCCCAATGTATTCTCTCCCAGACTCTTTCATGGAAATAATAGAGAATGACTCGAACACCATGAAAAATTATGGTGATTGTAGTCATTTCTTTCCAACTGTGAGTAACAAGCCAGGCTATAGTCCCTAAGACAAAAATACCTAAAATTCTCCAGACAAAAGACTTAATCCAAGCTCTAGAGCGGGTCTCTAAGGTCATTCTTTTCTCCTTCCTTGATTTTTCTGAAAAAGAACTTTCCTTTAACCTACAGAAATAATTTCCCCAATGTAACCAAACCCAGAATCAAGGTGGCTATGCCCATAATCAACTTAAGATGTTTACCTTTAAATTTTTTAACGGTGTAAGCCGCAAGCGGAACAGATAATATAGCTCCAAGAACTAAAGATGGAGCAAGATTCCATTCTATCGTATGATTAGTGAAAATAAAATAGGTGATAACTCCCATCAAGCAAGTCAAACCCTCAGCAAGTGATGTGATCCCGATTGCATTTTTTAACTTAACTCCCGACAGAATCTGGCCGCTGGTCACGAGTGGCCCGTACCCCCCTCCACTTATTCCTTTATTGAACGCAGCCAAAAGTCCGAGAGAAGTGATTTTTTTCCATGAAAATTTATACTTCCGATTTAGGCTAACGAGGATAAACACTCCCATACTAAAGACCAGAAGCCCGATATAAAGCTTTATATAAAATACCGGCAAATTCAGGGCTATAAAGACCGCAACCAAAGTGCCTAAAATACTGCATCCCGCCATAACAGTAGCAATTTTGAAATCAATTGATCCAATTTTAAAGTTAGAATTTTTAAACTTATGGTGAAAGAAAGCTGCACTCAAACCTGTAACCAACTCAGATAACAATATGGCAGGAACTACTTGAAGAGGCTTATAACCCATTATGAGCAAAAGAGGAGTGAGAGTGGTTCCGTATCCCATCCCAAGAGAAGAATCGATATACTCACAAAGAAAGGCTAAAATGATGATTAAAACGGAAAATTCAAATAAATCCATAAATCCCCCTGAATTCTTTCAATCTAAATAACCTAACTTCTTTAATTGGCTTTGGATTAATTTAGGATCTCCGGGCTTTAACTCTCATAGAGTTCCTTTTTTGTTATCCTGAAAAACCTTTAACAAGAAAATTATTCCATTTATAACCTAATGATAGCCTAAAGGTAATACAATTGGAGTGTATCGTCAACAATTTTTTAAAAATTTTTAAATAGTTGGAATCACCTTTTTCAGTTTACGGCTCATTCAATACTAAATTAGGGATTGCTAGTCTATCATTGGTGGCTCTTAATGATCTTTTAGCTTTGAAACTAGCTCAAAAATCAACACAGAACCTTCTGGTTACAAGGAGAAAATGGTAAATTTAAAGCAGAATTTATCGAGAGGGAGGAAGCTTAGAAATACCCCAGGCTTTTAAGTCTTTGTCGGATGGCTTCTATTTCCTCAGCAGATAGCTCTTTCTTGTCCAGGGCTTTTGCAGATAGCAGGTCCCGTAGTACATAGACGACAAATTCGTTGACACTGCTGAACCCGCTTCCCTCGATGACTGTCTTGATCTTGTCATAAAGGGGACGGGGAATTTTCAATGAAACCTTATCTTTTCCCATTTGCTTAATTCTAAATATGATATTCTCTAAAGTCAAATTTTAACAGGTGTCATATTTTATACTGGCTCGGCAGTAATTGCTTTATAATGTATCGCTTGATTTTCGCCGCTTGAAAATGAGGGACTCCAGAACAATCCAACTCAAATAGTCAGCAATCAGAAAATCCAAAAATATTTTCAGAAACCGCTTTCTATATTTGTCTAATTTCATATTAAGCTTGTTCACATCCCTTTTAATTCAAAAGTTAAAATGTGAGGATACCTTTTTTATGCCTTAGGCAACAGAACAGTAAAGCTGCTTCCTTTTCCCAACTCACTTGAAACCCGAACTGAACCGCCATGGGCCTCCACAATTTTTTTGGCGATGGAAAGTCCTAATCCCGTTCCTTTTATCTTATGGTCTTCTCCTCTTTTTACCCGGTAGAATTGGTCGAAAATAAAAGGAAGATGCTCTTTAGCAATTCCTATTCCTGTATCTTTAACTTCTGCGGAAATAAAATCCTTGTTTTCTTTGATGGTTATCACAACCTTCCCTTTTGGCTTGTTATATCTGATCGCATTGGTTATGAGGTTGGAAAAGACCTGCTCCAGAGTCTCCTTATCACCTTGGACAAGATCATTTTCAGAACAAGACCCGAGTTCCAGAGAAATGTTATCATCTTGAGTCAAAGGCCTCATATCTTCTATTATCTTTTTTATGACTTTTTTCAACGATAAAGGCTCGAGGTTGTCGACAATTTGTCCGCTGTCCAACCTGGCAACATCCAACCAGTCGTTGATTAAATTCAGAAGGCCTTCTAACCGGTTCCTGGACCTTAAGATCATTTCCTTTGGCTTTTCTTGAACCTTACCTACCATCCCGGCTAGAATAACTTCAAAGTATTGCTGGATTGCGACTAAAGGGCTTCGTAGCTGATGGGAGACCATCGTGATGAAATTTTCCTCGATGAGTTTCTTTTCTTTTTGGAGCGACTCCGTTTCAAGTATGAGCTTTCGTCTCTCCAGACCGCGTCTTATGATAATCCGCAATTCCTCTGGAGTAAAAGGTTTGGGAAGGAAGTCGTAAGCCCCTCTTTTCATGGCTTCTACAGCTGACTCGACTGTGGAATAACCTGTGATAACGACAGGAATAATATTAGGATCGATTTCCTTAATTTTTTCCAATACTTCCATGCCACTGATGCCGGGCATCTTTAGGTCAATGAGAACCAAGTCAGGCTTGTTCTTTTTTATTTTTTCTAAGCCGATAGAGCCATCCTCGGCTGTTTCTGCACGGAAACCCGCTCTGGTCAGGGCTTGAGAGCAAGAATCCCGCATTGATTCTTCATCATCGATCACAAGAATAACAGGGTTTTTCTCGAACATGTTTATTCTCCTTATGAAGTAAGATAGCTAATTATTGGGCTCTTCGAAAATATTCTTCTTCAAAATCCCCTCAGTTTCAGCTAAAAATTTTTGTCAGAGAAGTGATTGGCTGCTGCTGATTGATATTGAAACGCCTGGAATTTTTACTGTGTGTATCTCTTCTTTCATTTCTTTAGGAACTTTTCAATGCGAGCTGTGAGATCGCCGGGCTTAACGGGTTTATCGATGTAGTCGTCAGGGCCAACCATTCCTTGTTCTTGTGCATTGAACTGAAATCTTGAACCTGTCACCTCTTTCACAGCAGAAACAAAGATAATCGGGGTATCCTTGAATTCTTTGTATTCCTTCGAGGTTTTGATTGCGTTGCATAGAGAAAAGCCGTCAAAGAGACTGTCCATCATAATGTCGAGAAGAATGAGATCAGGTTTCTCCGAGAAAATTTTTTCCTTCCCTTCCCCAGGATTTGAAGCAGGCACAACATCGTAAAGGGCTGATTCTAAAATAGGAGTCACAGCGTTTATGAAATCCGGATCATCATCGATGACTAAAATCTTCGCCTTATGTTTTTCCATTTTTTCCTCCTTTATTTACTAAAGGCATTAGTGATCGCCAATTTTAATTCTTCTTTGCCAAAAGATTTTATGAAGTAAAAAAAGATGTCTTGTTCCCTGACCTTGGCTTCCAGGTTTTTCGTGTTTCTCTTTGCCGTCATGATGATCTTTATTTTAGGGTCGATACTTTTTAAGATAGACACAGCTTCATACCCTTTAATCTCCGGAAGGTCAACATCCATGATTAAGCAGCTAAAACAACCTTCACGAATTTTCTTCACAGCATCTGTAAGCCCCCTTCCAGTTTCAACATTGATATTTTCGCCTTTTAAAAAAGTAGCCATAATTGTTCTTTCTGGAATATTAGGATCAATGATAAGGATTTTTTTTTCTTTATCTGTCATTTCTAGCTTCCTATACCTAAGCCAGTGCAATTAATGTGCCAATTATTTCCGATAGAAAAAGGTGATCATTAAATTTTATCTTATTGATTTTAATAAAGTTATAACTGAGGATAAATAAGGTCTCTGATTTTTTAGAGTGGAGGAATAAAAATATGGGGAATTATTCCCTAGTTCATTATTTGCTCTAACACTTTTTCTAGAGCCTGGCGGACAGGCTCGGAGATTTTCATGCCTTCCTCGATCGACTCAGGCTGTATGCCTAGAACAAAGGAATTCTTTAGCCGTTCATAGCCCATATCACTCGAGATGAAAGGCAGAAGCTTATGGCTCAAAACAGTATTGGAGAAAATGTAGTGAAGGGGAAGGAGTATCATTTTCCCTGGCTTTTCTTTAAAGTCCAAAGCATCAATGAAGACAAGAGGACGATGAGGCTTGTTCTTCCAAGGAGCTTCCACCTCTATTATTTCCGATTCAAGCCAGACATCGGTTACTCCTTGCTTTCTCAGTTCAAGGGCAAGCTCTAAGCCCGCTCTGTCATCGGAACGATTGCCTCTGCCAATTCCTACGAAGATTGGCGAGCCTTTTTTTATAATCCCGTCCAATTTTGTCCTCCAGTCATCTAGGGGAGCTTTTTTGATCTCAGCCATATGGGCAGAACAACTGATGCAAGGGTCGTAAGCTCGAACGACCAGGTCCATTCTATCCCTGATTTTGTTTTCCTCGCCTTTGTCAAGGAGCTTCTGAGCAGCTATGTAACAATACCTTTCGATATCTTCAGCATTCTGGGCAGTAGGTGTTATAATATCGGTGTAAGAAACAAGTCCATTGGATATTTCATAAGAGTGGATAAGAAGGCCACGGGGGGCCTCGACAATTCCTGTGCCCTTACCTTCTTTGGCAGTGTATTTTACGATGGGAGGATCAGGAAGCTTGAGTATTTTATCAATAATTTTGGGTATTCTTTCGAATACATAGAGGATTTCCAAAGCTTGAGCGGCATTGTTAAAAAGAGGATTTTTCTTCCAGCGGGGATTAAAATATTTCTTATACATCTTTCCCGCTTCCCCTTTCAGCTTTTCACCTAGGTTATTGACTCTGGCTAATGCACCTACGGAATAAGGCTCTCCTTTATAGCGGCTGTGTTTTGCATACGAATGGGAAACCACGAATTCGTTCGTCAGGCTTTTATAATCTTCCTTGTTTATAGTATCTCCTGTGGAAAGAATAATTTCATCTCCAGCAAAGCCATATTTATTCTGGTCAGGATTACAACAGGCAAAGACAGTATCCTCCTCCGGGCAATCCGGATAATCAAGCTCGCAGAAAAGGCTCACTGTCTTTAAAACAAAAGGCATGAATTGGATCGCTCTGCTTTTTATCCAGATCAACTCTTCCTTAGATGGAAATTTACCGAATCCGCCGATAACAGGATTTTCGCCGTGAATGTAACGTCCGCTCGCTGTTTTCATGATGTGGTTAGCAAATTCTTTCATCTCGAGAGCTATTTTGACTTCAAAATCGAATTTGGCAGCCATAGCAATAACATTCGGAAATCCAACGTAATCTGGCAGAGCAAGATAATATATATGAAGAGAGTGGCTTTCTATCATTTCCCCCAAATGCATGAGTTCTCTAAAGAGAGAGACCTTATCGGGGACTTTCACGGAAAGGGCATTTTCCATAGCTCGGAGGGCCGCATATTTATGAGAGAGGGTGCATATGGCACAGATACGGGGCACTATATTGACGTCCTCCTCTGGAGTTTTGCCTACAGTCAACATTTCGACAAGGCGAGGTCCTTCGTATATGGAGAATTTGACATCTGTCACGATTTTTCCATCAATGGTAGCAGAGATTCCCCCATTTCCTTCCACACGTGCCAGGTGCTCCACTGATATTTTTTTCATTTTTTCTCTCCTTTGAGTTCACCCAAAAAATCGGCCATTCCTGTACCGCTGAAATTGGCCATTTTTTTCTTTATAAAATCATAATCAAATCCTTTCTCTCGCAAGAGATGAAATTCCGAAGTGAGGTTGGCCTCTTCCACCGGGCCCCAACAGCCAACGCAGGGAAGGTTATAGTTTATACAGATCGAACCGCATCCCGCACGAGTAATTGGGCCCAAGCAAGGAATGCCTTTATTAAGAAGGCAGTCGTTCTCGTTCCATTTGCATTCCACACAGACAGGAAACCTATAAAGTTCAGGAGGATGGCCTCTCAGGATTCTGTTGAAAGTTGATAAAAACTGTTCTTTGCCGATGGGGCAGCCAGGTAGATAATAATCGACTTTAATGTAGGCATCGATGGGCTTTGATTGGAGAGGTTTGGTATGGGTCATCTTGATGTCCCCATAGACTTTTTTAAAGTTCTTTTCCCAGTCTTTTTTATCCAGGAAGGCTGCCTGGATTCCTCCAAAACAGGAGCAGGTACCTATGGCAACGACAGTTTTGGCTCTTTTTCTTATGTCTAAGAGTTCCTCTTTTTCCCTTTCTGTTGAAACAGAACCTTCTACAAGGGCAACATCCAGTTCCCCATCGATATTGTCACTTTTGGCCATCAAAAAAGACTGAATATCGGCTGCTTTGAATATATCAATAAGCTCTTTTTCACAATCGAGGATAAGGAGGGCATCACCTGCGCACCCCGTTAGCTCGTAGATGCCAATTTTCAATTTCTCTTTACTACCTTTTTCCATCTTCTCCTCCTTAAATGAGCTCCCTCATGTGTATAACATCCCAGTAAGTAAAGACAGGGCCATCAAGACATGTATAGATATAATCGATGGCGCAGTGGCCGCATTTTCCAACTCCGCATTTCATCCTTCTCTCGAGAGTCATCAAAATTTGGTCCTTGGGAATGTTCAAATTCACAAGTTCTTTTATCACAAATTTATACATGACAGGAGGGCCGCAGACGAGCCCAAAGGTATTTGCTGGATCAATCTCTTCAAGCAGAGGAAAGAGGGTTGTCACAACTCCTATTTTTTCTGTCCAGGTTCCAGTGTCATCATCATCTACAGCTAGATGGCATTCGAGGTCCTCTCTTTCCTTCAAGGCAAAAAATTCCTCGCGAAAAATCATTTCAGCAGGTCTTTTGGCCCCATGAAGCAAGAAAACTCTCCGGAATTGGTCACGATTATCGAGGCAATAAAGCAAAACTGAGCGAAGAGGAGCTACGCCTAATCCTCCCACTATGATAAGGATATCTTTATGCCTTATTCTTTCTACAGGGAAGCCGTTTCCGTAAGGGCCCCTCAATCCGATCAGATCATTCTCTTTCATCCGGAAAAGGGCATTGGTCACAGCGCCGGCTTTTCGGATGCAAAATTCCAACAAGCCTGGCCTGGAGGGAGTAGATGACAGGCAGAAAGGAGCCTCGCCCGCTCCCAGAACAGAAATCATGGCAAACTGGCCCGGAAGATACTCAAAGGAAAGAGCCTTTTCCATATCAACAATCCGAACTTGAAAGAATTTAACATCTTCTGTGAGATAATAGGTGCGAACTATTCTTGCAGGCTGAGGGACAAAAGGATTAACATCGGTTAGTTGTTTGTTTTGTCTGTTCATTTTGTCACCTCTTTGTTGAGTCTAACCCAGAAGGCATCTTCTTCTTCTCCAAGGAGAGCTTTTCCCACTGTCCGAACATTGATGTCCACCGGACAAGTGACTATGCAGCGGCCACATCCTACGCAGCTTGGTTTTCCGTATTTAGAGATAAAAGCCTGAAGCTTGTGCGTGTACCAAAGTTTAAGCCTGTCCGATCTTTTCTTCCTGAAGTTCTCCCCGCCAGCGACCTCTGAATATTCCTCCAGCGTGCATGCATCCCAATGGCGCATGATTTTTCCATCTTTTCCACCCAAAAACTGTTTATCCATAATGTTGTAACAGTTACAGGTTGGACAGACATAGGTGCAGGAACCACAAGCTAAGCAGGCGCCACCCAATTTTTCCCAGAGAGGGTCTCCGTACTTAAGCTCCATGAGGTCAGGCATAGCTGTGAAGTTTAAATCCCACTTATAAGCTTTATCTCTCTCAGCCTGCCAGTTGAGATAGGTCTGGATGTCTTTATCCGTTAATTCTTCATCAAAGAGCTCCGGTTTGAAGCGAACAAGGTCATCTCCCTGAGATGAACCGATCCAGACAAGAAAGAAATCTTTGAGGTCAGTAAAGAAAAGATCAAAACCTTCTTCGATGATATGGGTGTTGGTGGATTTTGCAAAACAGTATTCATCA
This sequence comes from uncultured Eubacteriales bacterium, assembly GCA_964435925.1. GTDB lineage: Bacteria > Acidobacteriota > Aminicenantia > Aminicenantales > Aminicenantaceae > SOIV01. The sequence continues at coordinate 18,870 of CAYTBG010000015.1, forward strand.
GGCCAGCAGGAGAGACCCAGAATCAGAGTGTTCTTTCTGGCTTCAAGGTAGTAAGGATCAAGATAGGCATGCTTGTAAAAATTGTCCAGGATGAGCAACCCATGGATATCGCAGGGGTGGATACCGAAAAGGATTTTTTTTGTGATATGGGAGAAGTCTTCTTTGTAGCCTTCTTCAGATACACTGAACATATCGAAGGAGGGAGGGAGGAAAATTTTTCGAGGGGGAAGGATAGTTCTTGTGCTATTCATTTCGATCTGGGAAAAATCATCAACAACTTTAAAGACGTGTTTGTCTCCTTTTTTTACTGGCGCCCAGAGATCAGCCTCCTCAGAAATAACTTCCAAGAAGGGAAACAAGTTATCTTTTTTTAGTTTGATTATCCTCATTTTTATTTCCTTTTGTTTTCATTATATTATACCAGTTCTTTCAGCAAAGAAACAAAAAACAAATATTGTTAAATCTCTATGACCTATTTTATTATGCAAATTACATGCCTTTTTTTAATAAATAAAAGGAGGTTATGCAATTTTGTTAACTTATTGCATTAAAAAGAAATAGAGTTACTTATAGTGATAGCGTCCCTATCGATAAGAATGATTGAAATAAAAAGTGTGTCATTATTCCCCACCTTCTGTTCAATTTTGACATCCCTTTTGGAGGAACATGATTCATCTGGGAGCAGGCGTTTGATTTTGCAAACACACATTTTTTATCCTATAAATAGCGGGGGCTTGATAAATCAAACAGCTTCTACAAAATATGGAAATGGATACTGTTTCCCTTTTTCTATGGGTGTCATTTATCGGATGGTGTGTTTCTTCACTTTTGTCAAGAGGGTTTTGCGGTCGATACCCAGGATTTTTGCCGTCTTGCTTTTATTCCCATGTTGAGCTTGAAGAACAGTTTTAATATATTCCATTTCTATTTCATCAAGTGTTTTATACTTTTCCCCAGCCGGATGGAATAAAGAAGCGCTGGCACTGATTCCATGATACACCAGGTCCTCAAGTTCGATTTCATCTCCCTTGGAGAGTACAATAGCCCTCTCTACGGTGTTTTCCAATTCCCTGATGTTCCCTGGCCAATCATAGTCCGTCAATGCTTTTTTGACTGCAGGAGAGATGCTATTGATACTTTTTCTAGCTCTTTTATTGTATTTCTGTAAAAAATGATCGACAAGAAATGGAATATCTTTCTTTCTCTCCCTTAAGAGAGGAAGATGAATAGGGACGACATTAAGACGGTAGAAAAGATCTTCCCTGAATTTTTCTTTTTTTACTAAATCTGCCAGATTTTCACTTGTGGCCGCCAGAATGCGAACATCCACTTTTATCGGTTTCGTGCTTCCAATACGAGTGACTTCCCGTTCCTGAATGACTCTCAAGAGTTTTGCCTGGATATTAAGACCTATGTTGCTGATTTCATCTAAAAAGATCGTCCCACCATCGGCCACTTCAAATCGTCCATGTTTTGTTTCATAAGCTCCTGTAAAGGATCCTTTCACGTGGCCGAAAAGTTCGCTTTCAAAGAGGGTTTCGACAAGTGCTCCACAGTCCACGACGACAAAAGGTGCATTTTTTCTAGGACTGTGGTTATGAATTTCTCTGGCAAGAAGTTCTTTTCCAGTACCACTTTCTCCAGTGATAAGAACTGTGCTTTCAGAGGGGCTGACTCGTCTTACGATATCCAAGACTTTTTCTATAGCCTTGCTTTTACCGATGACCATATCAAATTCGCTTTTCTTCTCTAACTCTTCCCGAAAGTAAATATTTTCGAAATATACTTTTCGGCTTTCCAAAGCTTTCTTGACGATATGGCGCAATTCGCCAGGACTACAAGGCTTTGCTAAATAATTAAAAGCTCCTCCCTTCATAGCTTCAACGGCAGATTCAATGGTTGCGAAACCGGTTATGATGATTACAGGAGTCTCTGGGTTTTCTTCTTTTATTTTGCTGAGAATCCCCATGCCATCAAGGCCAGGCAATTTTAAATCTAGGAGAACAACGTGAAAGAACTCTTCCTTGAAGAACTTTAGCCCTTCCCTTCCATCCTTGGCTGCTTTGACTCCATATCCTTCTCTTTTGAGGACTTGACTGAAGGAATCTCGGATGGCTTCCTCATCGTCTATGATTAAAATATTGGCTTTATCAGTCATCTTTATGTTCGCTCATAACCGGAAGTCCAACATTAAAAGTGGAACCTTTTCCCACTTCGCTTTTCACTTCTATCGTCCCCTGATGTTTTTGAATGATGCTGTAACTTATGGCGAGACCTAAACCAGTGCCCTTGCCGACTTCTTTTGTAGTAAAGAAAGGCTCAAAAAGTCTTTTTTGGTCTTCTTCCTTTATACCATGACCTGTATCTGAAAATTTAATCTCTATAAACATTCCATCCCCATTCAGAGACGTGCTGATAGTGAGAATTCCGTTTCCGTCCATTGCTTCTGCGGCATTAAGGATAATATTCACGAACACTTGTTGGAGTTGGGCACTATCAGCGACGATTTTAGGTAAATTAGATACATAGGACTTTTTTATTATTATGTTTTGAAAAAGGGCTTGGCACTCCATGATTGAAAGTGATCTTTCCACGATTTCATTAATGTTGACGAGGGACATTTCTGGTTCTTTAGGACGGGCAAATTCAAGGAGACCTTTAACGATTTCTTTACACCGTGAAGTTTCTTTGACTATCTTTTTTAGGTTTTCATAATAAGGACTATTTTCATCTGTATCTTCGAGCAGCAGATGGCTATAAATAAGGACACCACCCAGGGGATTATTTATTTCATGAGCAATGCCTGCCGCTAATTTTCCAAGAGAAGCCAATTTTTCAGATTGAATGAGATGCGCTTGCATTTCTGTCAATTCTTTCGTTCGTTCTTCGACTTTCTTCTCCAGAGTTTTCCCCCATTCAGTAAGTTTTTCATTAGCAGCTTCCAAATCCGCTGTCATCTGGTTAAAAGAATCAGCTAAGTAACCTATTTCATCCTTTGAACTCACTTCAACCTTATGGGTCAAATCTCCCGCAGATATTTTTTGAGTGGCAACCACCATTTTCTGGAGAGGATTGGTAATCCTTGTCGTAGAAAAATAGAGTATAACCAACAGCAAGACAACACAGAGGGAGGCTATTATGATGAAGGTGAGCATGACCCTGTTAGTTATATCTAAATAAGGTTTTTCAAGCATCCCGACATAGAGGATACCGATAATTTTGTTATTTATGTTTTTTATGGGTTCATATGCTGTTATGTACCAGAGGTTGACCACAAATGCCCTGTCAATCCAGGGGTTGCCTGCGATGAGCACGGCATTGTCAACTTCTTTTGAAACCCGTGTGCCTATGGCTCTTTCCCCGTTTTCATTGGGCACGTTGGTGGAAATCCTGAGGTCGTGCTGAAAAATTGTCGCGGTCCCTTTATCACGGCCCTTATATTTCTCTCCTTTATAGACAGTTTCTTTCACCCTATCAACAATTTCATAATTACGGTTGAGTAGTATTCCTCCATAGAGGGTACCGAGATGATTGCCTCTTTCGTCTACGATAGAAGAGGCTGCTTTCAACATCATTCCGTTTGTCTCTTTGTTTTCAGGTCTTGGAGCTGCTTTAGGAGTGTCGATAAATTCCATGTAAGCCTGATCTGCCAGATCTTTTCCTTCTTTAATGAGTTCTTCTCGAGGAACAATCTGAGGATAGGCTAAAACACCTTTATTTGGGACCCATTTTATTATTTCATCTTGAGACTGATCATCACCGATAACCTCTGGATTTCTGGTTCTAACAATCACAATTCCTGTGGAATCTGTAAGCGTTAATACGTCCAACCCATATTCTTCTCTTACTCGGCTGAGATACCTGAAGAGAATATCTTTATTATTGTTTTTTGTAGCCTTCTTAATGCCTTCTCTTTCGGCAGTCAACCTGACAATTTCCTTTATATCGTTTAGCTTTTCGTTGAAAACCATCCAGGCGGCAGCCAGATCATGCTTAACTTTAGCTTGAGCTTGATCGATGAGGGTGTTTTTAACCAGCCTCGAGCCAAAACTTAAAGACAATAATCCTCCGATAATTATGACAATAAGAAAGCTAAGGATAATCTTTGTTCTTAAAGAGAAAGGTCGTAGACTCATGCTTAATTTTGAGGAAGTTTTATGTTTAAAATTAAGTATACTATAAAGACAAAAAACGGTTCAATCTAAAATATATGTGTCTCAAATCTGAAGGGTAGTTAGTTTTTTCTACTTTCTTCCTGCTACTTGATAAAGCTATCGGTTTTTCACAGTGATACTTATTTCTCCCTTTGACAAATATGAAAGTTTTTCTTGACAAGCTGCAAGTTTTGATTTAAATTATTAATGATAATGGTTTTCATTACCATTAAGAAAGGTTGTTATGCACAGCACTCATAAATGGCGGCACAGATTCCGAGCGAATGTCTCTCGGTGGACTGTACCTCGAGAAATTATCCTTGATTTCTTAAGCCGGACATCAAAACACATGAGTGCCAAGGAAATCTACGCTTCTCTTTATAAAATGTACCCAGGCATTGGATTAACAACTGTCTACCGCACGTTAGATTTATTAGTCCGAATGGGACTCATAAATAAGCGTACATTTGGTGATGGACCAAGCAGGTACGAGTTTAAATCTGAAAAAAAGAACGAACACCACCATCACCTCCTATGTACAAAGTGTGGGAGAATTATCGACTATAATGATTTCACTAGTGAAGAATTGAAATTAACGAAAAAAACAAAAGAAACTTTAGCCAAGAAATACAATTTCAAGGTCCTGGATCACAATATTGAGTTCTATGGACTGTGTGAGAAATGCCAATAAATCAATTATTAAAGAAAGGAGGTGAACAAGATGCCAAGAGGAGATAGAACAGGTCCTTGGGGCCAAGGCCCCATGACGGGACGAGGTATGGGTTATTGTGCAGGATTTCCTGGCCCGGGTTTTATGTCTCCAGGTCCAGGCTTTGGCTTTGGCCGTGGAGGGTTCGGAAGAGGTTTTGGTGGAGGCTTAGGATTTGGAAGAGGCGGTGGATGGAGAAGAGCGGGATTTGGTGGTTTCGGGGGATATCCTTATCCTCCAGTGATGCCCTACGGGATGCCCTACGGATATCCTTCTTCCCCAGGCTACGGCTATCCTTATGGAATGAATTATGCACCAGAGTACCCTGCAGAAAGCCCAACCCCCGGAGCTCGACAGAAAAAATAGAAGAACCATATAACCCTTACGAAAGGAGGTGAAGAAAATGCCTTTTGGAATGGGACCAGCAGGATGGTATGCCTGGCCTCACATGTTCCAGTGGATGAGATTCTGTTATCCGTGGCACACAGCACCTTATTGGGCACCCTTTCAACCCTTAACAAAAGAAGAGGAAGAGTCATTCCTCAAAGACCAGGCGAATATACTAGAAGAACAGCTCGGCCAAATTAAAAAAAGATTGGAAGAGCTAAAAAAACAAGGTAAGGAGAAAAAATGAGAAACAGACACAGATATATGTACCAGCTAACAGGTTTGCCCGGATGGATGCGGTTCGGGTTTTCTCCAGGTTGGATAGGGAGAAGCCCAACGGGATTAGGGCCAGCTGCCCAATACCTGATGCACGGCACCTGGCCAACCCCTCAGATGGATTATGCCTGGCAGCAGGGACAGGTTCCTTTTTCGCCCACGCCCGGCTTTCCCCAGCCTGGATTCCCTACTCCGTATGATCCCTGGGGAGCTACGGAATTTACTCCAGAAGAAGAGCTTAACTTCCTCAAAGCAGAAGCTGAGTATCTGGAAGATGAACTTACTGCCATAGAGGAAAGAATCAAAGAACTCGAAGGAGAAAAAAAATGAAAATTGCAGTTACTGCTTCAACTCGAGAGCTTTCAAGCCCTGTTGACGCAAGGTTTGGAAGATGTGCCTATTTTTTGTTCGTCGATTCAGAAACCATGCAGTTTGAAGCTTTAGAAAATACCAATGTCGCCGCTGCAAGCGGAGCCGGCATCCAGTCCGCTCAGTTTGTTGCCAACCAAGGAGCAAATGTCTTGCTTACAGGAAGCTGCGGACCTAACGCCTTCCAGACACTCCAAGCCGCAGGAGTAGAAGTCATCGTCGGAGTCACAGGAACCATTCAAGAAGCCGTCCAACAATATAAAACAGGAAAATTTCAGCCCACAGCTCAGCCTAATGTTTCTTCCCATTTCGGCATGGGAACTGGTGGAGGCTCACCCGTGGGACCTGGCTCCGGTATGGGAGGAGGAATGGGTGGCGGTATGGGAGGAGGAATGGGTAGAGGCATGGGCGGCGGTATGGGAAGAGGAATGGGTAGAGGCATGGGCGGCGGTATAGGAAGAGGAATGGGATATGGCTTTCCACCTCAAGCTCCAGGAATGCCCCCCTCAAGCCCAAACATTCCCCCGGGATCTCCCGAAGAAGAGCTTCAGTATCTAAAACAACAAGCAGAAATGCTCCGTCAGCAAACTGAGAATATTTCGAAAAGAATCAAAGAATTGGAGAAAAAAAGCAAATAACATCGGAATAAACCAAAGGAGTCAAAGATGAAGATCGCAATTTCTACAGATCAAGGATATGTTTCAGCTCATTTTGGTCGCTGCCTGTCCTACACGATCGTTGAAATTAAAGAAGGAAAGGTATTAAGCAAAGAAGAAATTCCTAATCCAGGTCACGAACCCGGGTTTCTCCCTCAGTACCTTTCTGAAAAGGGAGTAAACTGCATCATAGCCGGGGGGATGGGTCCCCGAGCACAAGACTTGTTTGCTCAGAAAAATATCGAGAGTGTCATTGGCGTCCAGGGTGCAGTCGATGAAGTTATCGAAAAATTCATAAACCAGGAGCTCGAGGTTGGTGATGATTTATGCGGACACGGACATGGACTGGAAGAACATTCTCACTCTGATCCCCATACTGAACATGTTCCTCAATCAAAAGGAAACAAAATCTGTATTACATCAACAGGAAAAAACCTTGAAGCAGAAGTGGACCCAAACTTTGGCAGAGCTCAATATTTTTTAATCGTGGACCCCGAGACCATGGATTTTGAAGTTGCTCACAATCACAATATCGAAGCTGCCCAGGGGGCGGGAATACAAAGTGCCCAGCTTATCTCAAATAAAAATATAGGGACCATATTAACAGGAAGTTGCGGTCCCAATGCCCTGAGGATTCTTCAATCCTCAGGAATTAAAGTGATAACAGGTGCAAACGGTAAGGTGAAGGATGTGCTGGCAAAATACAAACCTGAGGTGAGATAATGTCGGCCAAAGAAAGGGAAGAAGATATAAAGATTTCAAAGACTCTATCTAAAATCAAAAACAGGCTCCTCGTTTTCAGCGGAAAAGGCGGAGTGGGAAAAAGCACAGTGGCAAGCAATCTCGCTCTTGCCTTTGCCATGCGCGGCTTAACTGTAGGGCTCTTAGATGTCGATATACACGGCCCCAATTTAGCCAAAATGCTTGGTGTAGAAAATAAAAGAATGGATGCTTCCCCAGAAGGAATAAAAGCTGTCAACGTCAATGATAATCTCAAGCTAGTTTCCATGTCCTTCCTCTTGCAAGACCCGAACACGCCTGTTATCTGGCGTGGACCGCTGAAGATGAAGGCCATCCAACAATTCTTAGGGGATGTGGATTGGGGAGAACTGGATTGGCTTATTATCGACTCCCCTCCCGGCACTGGCGATGAACCCCTCTCTGTTGCCCAGCTTATTCCCGCTACAGGAGCGATCGTTGTGACTACACCTCAAGAAGTTTCCCTTATGGATTCCAGAAAGGCGGTGGCTTTTGCCAGGAGCCTTAAGCTGAAAATACTGGGGATAATTGAAAACATGAGCGGTCTGACCTGTCCCCACTGCGGAAAACAAATTGACCTATTTAAAGAAGGCGGAGGCAAAAAAGCAGCTCTTGAATTGGGAGTTCCATTTTTAGGAAAAATTCCTATCGATCCCCAAATTGTTATCTCTTCAGACGAGGGAAAGCCTTTTATTGGCGCCTACCCTGATTCTGAAGCAAGTAAAGCTTTTATGAAAATAGTCGAAAGCATTATAGAAGTAAAAGCTCATTAAAGGGCTGTTTGCCATAAACTTTGATAAAGTCTCATCTTTAAAAAGGAGGTGAAGAGCATGCCAAGAGGAGACGGCACTGGTCCTCAAGGATTGGGCCCGGGAACAGGTCAAGGAAAAGGAGGAAGAAGCGAATTTGGGACAAATTCGTCTTTTAAAAAATCTACCCTTGGGGGGACACTTTTTGCTTTTGCCTCCATGCTTATCGGAAATTGGCTGGATAAAAAGCTCTCTCAAAAAAAAGCAAGAGACAAGTCCGGGCAAAATGAATCTAAATAGTAAGAAAAATTTTAATTTTCTTAACTTCAAAAAGGAGCACGAATGAAAAAAATAGGAATCATCATCTGCGGCAGATACCAAGACTGCGGCGGTGGAAAATGTTTTAGAGCCATTAGAGAAAGAGTCGGAGGTTTTTCCCGCTATCCGAAAGATGAGCCTGTTGAAGTTGTTGGCTATTCCTACTGTGGAGGCTGTCCGGGAGGGAATGTAGAATATGTCCCTGAAGAGATGAAAAAAAATGGAGCTGAAGTGATCCATCTGGCCACAGGTCTGGTCGTCGGCTATCCTCCCTGCCCTCAAATTCGCCATTTTAAAGAATTCATAGAGTCTTACTACCAACTGCCCGTAGTCATAGGGACTCATCCTATTCCCTTAATGTATTTAGAAGCACATAATAAGCTATCTTTCTGGAAAAGCATGAACATGGAGGAAATTGCTGGAGATTTGATGAAAGAAGATAAGAAAATCATGGAAGATTACAATTAAAAAAGGAGGTTAATATGCAAGGAGGAGGACAACAAGGAGGAGGTGGAGGCCGTGGTCGGATGGGCGGCACAGGCGGAGGCCCTGCAGGTTACTGCGTATGCCCGTCGTGCGGAGCCAGAGTTCCACATCAGAGAGGCCTTCCCTGTTACCAGAGGTCCTGTCCTAAATGCGGGACTAAAATGACTCGTTAGAACACAAAAATGCCCATTTACGAGTATAAATGCAAGGAATGCGGAAAAGTCACCGAAGTCTTTGTCCGTTCGCTTCATCAAGAAATTGATTTATCCTGTGCTCAGTACAACAGCAAAAATCTTCAAAAGATATTCTCCACGCCAGCGGCTGTTACAACGGGAAATTCCTCTGCAAAAGGTTTAACCTGCTGCGGCCAAACAGAGCGCTGCGAAACTCCTCCCTGTTCAGACGGAGAAGTGTGCCGAAGGGATTAAGCCCTTGTCCAGATTGAAAAATACTCAATCCATCCAGATTACTATAGTCTACGATAACAATCCTTTTGACGAAAAGCTCGAGAAGGACTGGGGTTTCTCCTGCTTCATCAAAGGACTGGAGAAATCCATCCTCTTCGATACAGGCACAAACGGGCGAATCTTGCTTTCGAACATGGAAAAGATCGGAATCCGCCCTGAAGAGATTGATTTAGTTTTTCTATCCCATGACCACAGAGATCACACAGGTGGTCTCGAGACTCTCCTGATGGAAAATTCCAAAATCGCAGTATGGCTTCCTGAATTCTTTTCTTCAAGCTTCAAGGATATCATCAAAAAAAGGGGTGCGTCTGTTACAGAAGTGGATAACTTTCAAAAAATATGTCAAGGAGCCTACACCACAGGAGTAATTCCAGGCTGGATAAAAGAGCAGTCCTTGATCTTGGATACGGACAAAGGCATTATCTTGATAACAGGCTGCGCGCATCCCAGGATCACTAATATCATTACCAAAGTTAAAGATCTTATAAAAAAAGACATTCACCTGGCCCTTGGCGGTTTCCACTTGGGTGCCTTTTATGAAAATGAAATAAATGAAATTATAGATCATTTTCGGAAATCAGGAGTGAAAAAAGTAGGACCGTGCCATTGTTCCGGAGATGAGGCCCGCAAACTTTTTGCTGAAGAATACAAAGATGATTTTATAGAAATAGGTGTAGGAAAAGAGATCAAAGTTTAATGATACTCTCAGTCGCCAGCGGTAAAGGAGGAACAGGAAAAACAACTGTCGCCGTCAATTTAGCGCTATCCTTGGAAGGCTCCCGTTCCGTACAGTTTTTAGACTGCGATGTTGAAGAACCGAACGCTCATCTTTTCCTGAAGCCCCAAATTCATCAATCTCAGCCTGTTTTCATTCCCATCCCCGAGATTGTAAAAGAAAAATGCACCTATTGCGGGAAATGTGCCGAAGTTTGCGCTTACAATGCTCTAGCAGTCCTTAAAGACAATGTCCTGGTTTTCCCAGATCTCTGTCACGGGTGTGGAGGCTGCAGCCTCCTTTGTCCGGAGCAAGCCATAAAAGAGAAAGGGCACAGAATAGGCGTCATGGAGTTTGGAACAGCTAATGGCCTCCAGTTCATCCACGGAAAACTCGATATCGGCCAAGCCATGTCTCCTCCCCTCATAAGGAAACTGAAAAAGTATATGAATTCCACGCGGACAATCATTATCGATGCCCCCCCTGGAACATCTTGTCCGGTGGTTGAATCTGTTAAAGGAAGCGATGTATCTCTTCTGGTTACTGAACCGACTCCTTTTGGCCTCAACGATCTGCGCTTAGCTGTTGAAACCTTAAGAGAGCTAAAACTTCCATTCGGTGTTATCATCAATCGAGCCGATATAGGGGATAAGCAAGTTCAGAATTATTGCTTTAAAGAAAATATCCCTGTCTTGATGACCATACCCGTAGATAGAAATATTGCTGTGGCCTACTCTGAGGGAAAAACTATCATCGAAACTCAACCTGCTTACAAACAAAAATTTCTTGAACTATTCAAAAAGGTGCAAAAATTAATAAAATGAAGCAACTGGTTGTCATAAGCGGCAAGGGCGGAACAGGAAAAACGATTATCTCAGCTTGCTTCGCCACGCTTGCTCAAAAAAAAGTAATCGCCGACTGCGATGTCGATGCTGCCAATCTTTATCTCCTCCTTCATCCAGAAATTCAAGAAACACATCAATTTACAGGTGGAATGAAAGCAAGGATCGAACAAGAAAAGTGCACTGGATGTGGTGAATGTATAAATCCCTGCCGCTTTTCAGCGATCGCTGAGAAAGACGAGGGAGAAGTAATCATCGATCCCATATCCTGTGAAGGATGCGGGGTCTGTTATTACATCTGTCCTGTAGAAGCAATCAAAATGGAACAGAGTATCGCCGGAGAATGGTTTGTTTCTCAAACCAAATATGGACCCTTTGTCCACGCCAAGCTTGGAATTGCAGAGGAAAATTCAGGGAAGTTGGTAACTGAAGTCAGAAAAAAGGCAAAAGAAATCGCTGAGAACAATAAACTGAATTTTATCATCATCGACGGTCCCCCAGGAATGGCCTGTCCGGTTATTGCTTCCCTTTCCGGGACAGATCTGGCATTGGTCGTAACTGAACCCTCTCTTTCCGGAATTCATGATATGGAACGAGTGATTCAAATGGCCCATCATTTCAAAACTCAAACAGCCTGCTGCATCAATAAATACGATCTCAATCAAAAAAACTCAGCTCAAATCGAAAGCTGGTGTGAAAAAAATTCTATACCTCTTGTAGGTAAAATACCTTTTGATGAACAAGTCACAAAATCCTTGGTTCAGAGAATTCCCCTGACTGAATATACAAATAATTCTGTATCAAAGGAGATAAAAACAATGTGGCAAAAGCTGGATAAATTATTTACTAGAGAGGAGATTAAAAAATGAAAAAAACAGATTGGCAATATCTGGTAGATACGCTTCTTTTTCTTTGCATCGTGGGAATTGCCCTTATCGGGTTTCTCATGGGCCTTTTCATTCCCAAAGGACCTACAGCCACAGAAAGCGCCAAATATTTCCTGGGGCTTCACCTGCATCAATGGGGAAATATTCATTTTTACCTATCTATTGCTTTTACTGTCCTCGTAATCATCCATCTTATTTTTAGCTGGAAGTGGATAAAGGGCAAAGCCCGTCAGATTTTCAAAGGAAGATGGGCTACCGCACTGATCCTCACAGCTATCGCCTCTTTCCTCGTGCTCTTTCTTTTCTGGTCCCTCTACCCAAAGGTTCCAGGTGCTTATGAAGGCTACGGAATAAGAGCTGGAGAAAGAGCAAGGCGGCAACAGTTAGCAAAAGAAAGATACATAATACCTGAAGAAAAAATCTTCTATGAAGAAGGAAAGGTGAATATCGTTATAACCGGAAAAACAACTCTCCGGGAAGTGGAAAAAGCCACTGGCATTCCTGCAAGAGAAATCGTCGCTGAATTAGGACTTCCTTCAAAAATCTCCTTGGATGAGACCTTTGGCAGACTGAGGAAAAAATATCCTTTTACTTTACAGGACGTTAGAGACGTCATTTATGATTATTTAAATAAGGAAAAGGCCCCTCGCAAAGAAATAAAAGAAAAGAAAGGGATTCAAGAGAAACAGGGAAAAAAAGAAGAAGAAAAGCATAAGGAAACTCATGGGGAAGAACACGAAGAAACATTGACAAGAGGAAGAATGGCTGAAGACACATCCGGAATCCTTATTACAGGTCGAATGACTCTTTATGATATAGAAGACAAAACAGGTATTCCTGCCCGCAAGATCGCAGACAAATTAGGCCTTCCCTCCAATGCCCCTCTCAATGAATCCTTAGGCAGGCTTAGAAAAAGATATCTCTTTACCATGCAAGATGTAAGGGATGCTATCGCCAATTTAATGAAGAAATGAAAATCCCTATGTTTTTGATTAAATTTTTATTTTGATATAATAGCTTTTCGCTCAAATATATCTTCATCTTTTATTCCTCAGCAAATCAAGAGTGAGGAATTTAAAAGCGAAACTTTTTTGAATCTTTCTAAAAAAAGAGACCCATGGCCAAAGACAAAGAAGTAGACAAATTTGCTCAAGAACTCCAGAAACAAATTATGGAACAAATAAGAAAACGATACTCTGAAACTGTAATCGATCATTGGCAAAATCCCCGAAACTTCAGAAAAATTGAGAATCCAGATGGCTATGCTAAAGTGAAAGGCTCCTGTGGAGATACGATGGAGATGTACCTAAAAACAGATAAGGAAAATATTTCAGAATGCGGATTTCAAACCGATGGCTGTGGAACGTCAATTGTTTGCGGAAGTGTAGCCACAGAATTGGCTCTGAATAAATCCTTCATCCAAGCTCTGGGTTTGGTTAGTGCCGATGAAATATTAAAAATACTCGGAGGATTGCCTCAATCTGATGTCCATTGCGCTCAGCTCGCGGCAGAAACATTAAGACGGGCCTTAGCCGATTATCTCTACCAGAAAAGAGCTCCATGGAAAAAACATTACAAGGGGACATGAGCCTATAATTATCTTATTGTCGATGGAGTCTACGATGAGAGAATGCAATAGTGAAAAAAATATTGAAAAATGCAACTGCTCCTATGAGCCGTGCAGCCGCAAGGGAATCTGCTGCGAATGCATTCAGTATCACTGGAACATGAAAGAACTCCCTGCCTGTTTTTTCCCTGATGATGTCGAAAGAACTTTTGACCGTTCCATAAGAAGATTCATCGAGGTCTATAAAGATAAAAATTGACCACAGACGCCGTGAGTATAAAGGAAGATAAAAGCCAGACCATTCATATCTACGGGCCTGTTCCTTCAAGACGCCTGGGATTCTCTCTTGGAATAGATATCATTCCTTTTAAAACATGCTCTCTTAACTGTATCTACTGTCAACTCGGCCCCACAACCAAAAAAACTATCCATAGAAAAGAATATTTATCCTCGTCAGAAATACTCTCCCAAATAAAAAAGAAACTTTCCTCAGGTCAGAGGATTGATTACATAACATTTTCAGGCTCAGGAGAGCCAACTTTAAATAGGGCCTTGGGAAAACTAATCAAAGAAACCAAAAAGATGACGTCTATTCCTGTAGCCGTCTTAACCAACGGCACACTCCTCTCCCAAAAAAGCATAAGAAATGCTTTGATGGATGCTGACCTAGTCGTTCCCTCTTTGGACGCAGCAACCCAAGAGATTTTCGTCAAAGTTAACCGACCTCACTCCTCCCTCAAACTTGAAGAAATCATAGAGGGCCTGCGGAAGCTTCGCCAAGAATTTAAGGGTACAATCTGGCTGGAGATAATGCTGGTTAAAGGAGTGAACGATTCTCCTTCTCATATCAGGAAGCTTAAAGAAGCCATCGCCAAGATAAAGCCTGATAAAGTACAGCTCAACACAGTTATCCGTCCTCCTGCTGAAGAGTTTGCTCGGCCTTTGAGCCTGAGAGAACTTGAAAAAATAAAAAAAACCTTTGGCACAAACTGCGAAATCATCGTTGAATTCGATAGGAAAGCGCAAAAATCGACATCAGAAAATCTTGAAGGAGCAATACTTTCCCTGATTCAAAGAAGGCCCGTGACTCTAGCCGACATCTCCAGCTCTTTAGGAAAACACAAAAACGAGATCATAAAATATCTGAACTTCCTCCTTGAAGAAGGAAAGATTAAGCCTGTCACCCACCAAGGCTTAAAATATTTTGAGCCGAAATAGATGAGTAACAAGTAATTAGTTTTTAATTATCATGTTTAGGTTGTAAGGTTAAATCGCAATTAAAAATTGAAAAAAGCATACAGGAAAGATAAAAAGATAGCCTATTGTTGAATTGATCCATAATTAAAGGCTAAAAAAGCAAGCACCTAAGCTATATCAAGAATTTCTGATTGAATGATTTTAATACAAAATATTGAATGAGGGGATTAGGATGAAGGAAGTCAATGATTTGTCAAAGGGCGAGCTCATTGGACTACTGGAAGATGCTTCAAAGAACTGGTTAACTCACGACGGTCTCTGGTTTCGAGCAGTTGAAGATAAATTCGGAATCGACGCTGCCATGGAACTTGACAGGAAAGCCTGGGAAAAGTTCACTGTCATTGAAGCTAAAAGAATCATGGATAGACTTGGGATTGAACCAGGAGGAGGAATCCCTGCTCTTGCTCAAGCTCTCAAATTCAGGCTCTATGCGCATATCAATGTCCAGGAAATAAAAGAAATGAGTGACACCCGTTGTGTCTTTCGCATGAACAAATGCCGAGTCCAGGAGGCAAGAAAAAGGCAGGGGCTCCCTGATTTTCCCTGTAAATCAGTGGGAATTATTGAATACAGCGGCTTTGCCAAAACCATAGACCCCCGGATTAAAACCACCTGCTTGGTCTGTCCCCCTGATCCCCATCCTCCCGATGTCTGGTGTGCCTGGGAATTCCGTCTCGAACCTTAATTTCTATGAGCAGAGAAAAAGCAGCACATTATGAAAAACACTGGCGGCAATACGACGAGTGGTATGATACTCATCAATCCCTTTACCATACTGAGATAAAAGCTCTGGAAAAAGTGATGCCTTCTGGCTGGGGTCTGGAAATAGGGGTGGGTACGGGAAGGTTCGCCTCTCCTTTATCTGTCCGATTTGGCTTGGATCCCTCATTCAATATGCTCAAACTTGCACAAAAAAGAAATATTAAGGTAGTCCAGGGCTTCGGTGAAAACCTTCCGTTTAAAAATGAATCTTTCCATTTTGTCTTAGTTGTGTTTACAATATGGCTTGTTGATGACCCCCCTCGTTTCTTAAAAGAGGCGGTAAGAACATTAAAGAAGGACGGCACATTAATCTTAGGCATCATGGACAGGGATAGTCAATGGGGAAAATTTTATGAACGGAAAGATGCTCAGAGCAAATTTTATAGCGCCGGCCAATTTCTCACTCCAGAAGAAATTCTTGAAAGTTTTAAAAACATCGATGTGGAATTCGAAGAGGCTTTTCAAACACTCTTCCAGCCTCCTCCAGATATCAAAGACATAGAGCAGCCAAAAAGAGGTTTTGGAAGAGGGGGATTTGTTGTTCTAAAAGCCGTAAAAAACAAGTGATGCCTGAGACTTAGCGAAACAAGAGGAAATTACTTTCATAATATATAAGCATAATACAAGGAGTAATAATGTTTAATAACACCCATTTTCCCCAGGCAGAAAAGTTCTGGTACATGGGAAAACTTTATGAATGGAATCATCCCAGCATTCACGTCATGAGCCATGCCCTCCATTATGGCACGTCAGCATTCGAAGGAATCCGCGCCTATAAGACTTCTAAAGGGCCCGCAGTTTTTCGCCTTCCTGAGCATGTGGACAGGTTTTTGCATTCAGCTTCAACTTTATCCATGGAAGTGCCATACAGCAAGGAGGAAATAATTGAGGCAATTAAATCAGTCATAAAGGAAAACAAACTTGAATCCGCTTATATTCGCCCTCTTCTGTTTTATTCTTTTGGAAACCTGGGTCTTGTGCCAAAATTTTGTCCTGTGGAATTAACAATCGGTGCCTGGAAATGGGGAGCTTATCTTGGGGAAAAAACGGAAAAAGGAGCTCGTGTCTATATCAATCCCTTGAAGAGGGTTCATCACTCCCAGCTGAAAATGACGGCTAAACTCGGCGGCGTCTATGTCCAGTCGACAATTTGTGGTATAGAAGCCCGCTCCCTGGGATATGATGAGGCAGTTTTTCTTAACCTTGAAGGAAACATAGCTGAAGGTCCAGGAGAGAACATTTTCATAATAAAGGAAGCAGTTCTTAAAACAAACGATAAGACAGAATCCGTCCTTGAGGGAATCACTCGAGCAAGCGTATTGGAGATAGCCAAAGACCTCGGCCTTGAAACCCGTGTTGGACCTATGACAAAGGAGGAGTTCCTCCAGGCCGATGAGATTTTTTTCACAGGGACAGCCGTTGAGATCGCGCCTATTATCCGTGTGGCAGATGGCTCAAACCCTCAAGGAGAAAAAAAAGAATACACTATAGGATCAGGCGATACAGGAGACATAACCCAAAAATTAGCCAAAACCTACAAGGATGCTGTAACAGGAAATATTAAAGAATACGAAAAGTGGCTGAGTTATGTTCAAGTTTAATCCCATTGGAATAATTCATTCTCCTTTCAAGAAAAAAGAGGATATGGATTCTAATAAATACGCTGATTTCCAAGGATTTAACTCTGTCCAAGGAGAGCTTGAAATATTTAAAGAATATGAGAAGGGATTAAAGGATGTAGAAGGATTTT
>CAYTBG010000015.1:36079-39227 GCA_964435925.1 uncultured Eubacteriales bacterium
GAGCTTGAAATATTTAAAGAATATGAGAAGGGATTAAAGGATGTAGAAGGATTTTCACATCTCGTCGTGCTTTTTGCCTTTCACAAATCTGAGGGATATAAGCTTCACACGAAACCCTTGCTCGGGAGTATACTGAGAGGAGTCTTTGCCACCCGAAGCCCTCATCGACCAAATCCTATCGGCATGACAGTGGTCAAAATGCTCCAGCGAAATAGAAATCGTCTTGAAGTCTCAGGAGTCGATATGATCGAAGGCACTCCTATTCTGGATATTAAGCCCTTCACATCCAGAGATCAAAAATCACCCATCGAGCTCGGCTGGCTGAAAAACAAAATGAACAGGTAGAGGGTTTGATTCATCAAACCCACATTATTTATAAAAAAATGATTATTTAGAAAATTAAAAGTGCGGGCTTGATGAATTAAGCCCCTACAGAATTGACCATTTTCTAAGTAACTTAAATTAAACTTCAATCTCTCTCTTACCCTCGTCCAAGATAGCTGTTCTAATTTCTCCCCCGCAATATTTTTTAATCAACCCGCTTAAATCCCCATCAACTTCTTCCAATTCTTCTTTCGTCGCAGGAGGAAGCGCTTCGATAACCAGAATGACATCTTTAGTCTCTTCTGTCATTTTTGTTTTATCACATTCCCTCCAGTTCCATCTTCTGCAAAGGACCTCTTTGCTATCCGTATAGACGACTTCTCCTTCTTTGGCGGTTTCCTTCTCCTTAGAATTGAGGGCAGTGAAGGGTTCATCTCCGACGGCGAACTTTAAGGTAATATCTCCATCCACCTTTGCCATATCGTCTCCCCCAGCAGGGATCATGCACTTTATGGAAATATAGTTAAATAAATCAACGATCTTATTGATGTGTCTTAAATCAAGCCCTTTCAAGATCATTCGATAAAGGCTTTCAACCGAACTCTTGTATTTCTTAGGCTTGGCTCCAAAAGACGAATAAGCTCCCCTCCAGGAGTTGATCTTTGAGTCCTGAGAGAGTGTCTCAGTATCATAATTCACTCGTATTTCCCTTTCTTTTTCTCGGATCAGCTGCATTATTTCATCGCTAAAGCCATGGTTATCGATATTTCTGGCAGTGACAATTCCTATTTTTAACCCTGGAAACTTCTCAAAAATCTTAGTGTCAATTTTAAGTTTCATCATTCATCTCCTGGAAATCGTGACCTGATCCAGCATTAATAGAGCAAGGTTTCGCAGCTTGTACTTAGCGAAGGGAGAAATCGTCTTCTCTCCTCAAATTGTAGTTCTGTCTATCTCTTTAATCAAAATTAATGGCAACAGTCAAAAGTGCAAGCAAAAATTACTTTAATACTTCTGCTGCCTTTGTTTTTATCAGCTCCCACGCTTCTTTTACATGATGTTCCTCGGTGGTCCTCGAGCCGATTGATAACCGAAGCACGTATTCTCCCCTTAAAGAAGTGTGCGTCAAAAAGACTTTTCCAGTCTGGTTCAGGCTCTCAAGAAGCCGTCTGTTCAAATCATTGAGGGCTTCTTCATCCCTCCCATCATTCAAACGAAAACAGACTAAACTCAAGCTTACTGGCGCCATGAGCTCAAAATCTTCATGCTCTTCTACCCATTCTTTAAATTTCTGGGCTAAACGAATATGCTTTCTCACTATCTTTTGAAGCCCTTCGACTCCGTAGGAGCGAATCACAAACCAAAGCTTAAGAGCCCGGAACCTTCTTCCAAGTTGGATGCCCCAATCTCGGAAATTTTTCACCTGGGCATCCAGCCCGGTTTTTAAATATTCGGGATGAATCTCGAAAGTTCTGATCAAAACATCTGGATCTTTGACAAAATAAGCCGAGCAGTCAAAATTTGTAAGCATCCATTTATGGGGATTAAAGACAAAAGAGTCCACATCCTCTGCTCCTTCAAGCATTGACTTTTTCTCAGGGAGGATGGCGGCTGTTCCGGCAAAAGCGGCATCAACATGGAGCCAGAGGCTGTGACGGCGGCAGATCTTTCCGATGGCAGCTAAAGGATCTATGGCTGTGGAGGATGTTGTTCCGAGAGTAGCCACGACACAGGCTGGCTGCAAACCATCTTTTTTATCCCTCTCCACTGCTTCTTCAAGCTCGGAAGGGATCATGGCGAACGACTCGTCTGTGGGGATATAATGAAGGTTTTCCCTCCCGTAGCCAGCGATTTTCGCTCCTTTCTCGATACTTGAATGAGTTTCTTCTGAAGCGTAGATTACCAGAGCCTTCTTCAGTCCCTCCTGGTTTGCCTTAAAATCTGTAGCCTTTTCTCTGGCTGTAAGCAGAGCAACCAGAGTTGCGGTAGAAGCTGTATCCTGGATAACTCCCGCCATCCCTTCTGGAAGTCCAAGCATCTGGCGCAACCATTCCATAACAACCTCTTCGAGCTCTGCTGCAGCTGGAGAAGTCTGCCAGATCATGCACTGGGCACCAAGAGCGGCGGTTAGCAATTCTGCAAGAATGGAAGGAGGGCTGTTTGTGGCAGGAAAATAAGCATACCAGGAAGGATGCTGCCAGTGGCTTATGCCCGGCAGTATAATCTCTTTAAAATCATGGAAAACCCTCTCCATGGGCTCCCCCTGAACCGGCGGTTCAAGAGGGAGCTTATTCCGAATCTCACCAGGTTTAACCTGAGAGAGAACAGGAAACTTTTCCACCTCGGCCATGTAATCGGCCACCCAATCTACGAACTTATAGCCATATTCCTTGAATAATTCCTTATCCATAATGTCACTCCTTTTCATCAAAAAAAACGCTTTTTCTTTTACGATAGCCTTCTGGGTCATTCTAAAATATATAATTCTGTTAGTCAAAAGGGCCCAAGGAGGAGAGCCCTTTCTTCATTGTTCTGAATATACGGTCAAAAAGCTTGAATTAAGGCAAAAAATGGGCCAAAAGATAGTCAAAATAACGGATTTTAAAAAATTAGTAAAAATATGTTGCAATTTGATTATCATTTATGATATAATATAAGTTAATTTCGCGGGGGTCAAAAAAACAATATCAAAATATAGCTTCTTTTCTATCTTCCTTGCCTTATAAAACCCAAATAATTCTCTGGCATAGTCTATAAGTTGTTTGATCCCCTGTCATTCAGACTGTGTCGCAATTTAAAAATATGAAAAAGTTTGATAAAAATT
>CAYTBG010000016.1:0-38845 GCA_964435925.1 uncultured Eubacteriales bacterium
GACACCTTCACTCAATTCGAACCGCAAGAAGGAGCCAGCCCCTCTGAAAATACTGTGGCTTACATAGGATATGATAAGAAGAATCTTTACATTGCGGTCCGCTGCTTTGATTCCAACCCGGAAGCTATAAGAGCGTGCCTGGTCAATAGAGACAACGTTGAAGGAGATGACGATGTTACTATTTACCTCGACACGTTCAATGATAAAAAAAGAGCTTTTGTCTTCCAGGTTAATCCCTGCGGGATACAAAACGATGGAATTTATACAGAAACACGGAGAAGAGGCCGAGGGAGAGGATTTTTCGGGTACGATAGAAACTGGGATACTTTTTTTCACTCCGACGCCCAGATAGACGACTCCGGCTACACGGTTGAACTGGCCATTCCTTTTAAAAGCATAAGATTCCCCAACACCCAACCTCAGACTTGGGGTATTCAGATAATGAGGACTATAAGAAGAAAAAATGAGGAGATTTACTGGCGACCGCGATCCCGCGATATAAACGGTTTTCTGGTGCAATCCGGAACTTTAGAGATAGACGGAGCTATTGACAAGGGGAAGAACTTTGAATTCATTCCCGTATTGACAGGTCTAAAAAAATCCGATGAAAAATTTGACCCTAAAGCGAGTTTAAACCTCAAATATGGTATTACTTCTGATTTGATTGCAGACATCACTTATAATCCTGATTTCAGCCAGATCGAAGCTGATATGCCCCAGGTCGAAGTTAATCAACGCTATGCCGTTTATTATCCGGAAAAGAGGCCTTTCTTCTTGGAAGGAAAGGATTTCTATGACACACCACTCGAATTGGTCTACACTCGAAAAATTGTCGCCCCTCAATGGGGAGTTAAGTTTACAGGTAAAACGGGCAAAACGACCCTGGCCTTTTTAAGCGCCTTTGATACAAATCCCCCTGATATCACGATTGGAGAGGAGGAAGAAGAGGAGGAGGAGGAAGAAGAAGAATATAATCCCTATAATGCCCTGATAAATATTTTCCGCATTAAAAGAGACCTTTACTCAGAATCTCACATCGGCTTTATCATGACTGATAAAGAAATGGGGCTTTCAGGGAATTCTATTACGGACAATTACAACCGAGTGTTAGGAGTGGACGGGCATTTCAAATTCCAAAATTATTACAGATTCTCCTTTCAATTCTTAAGCTCTTTAAGCAAAATGGAGGATCAAAAAACTGACTTTGTTCCTGCCATGAACTTCAGCTTTAGCAGCAGAGCCCGTCATTTAACGTTCTCTGCCAATTGGACAAGCATCCACCCTGATTTTGAAGCATCATCAGGCTTTTTCCGCCGCAAAAACATTCATTCTCTGAACACACGTGTCAGCTATGCGTTCCTCCCTCAAAATGATTTAATCATATCTATCCGTCCCTCTATCGAATATCGAAGAATTTATGATTTTAACAACACTCTAACTGATGAAGAATTCCAATTCACCGGGTTTATAAACGGCTGGAGGCAGTCTCATCTCTGGGCCACCGTTTCCTCGGAACTGGAGACGTATGAAGGAATAAGCTTTCGCAAAAAAAACTTTAGAGCCAACCTTAGCTCAGAGCCATTTTCCTGGCTGAGCGGCCGTATCTCCTATTCTTTCGGCGATGCAATCAGATACGAAGACAACCCTTACTTAGGCTATAAAACCTCCTTTGGAATAACACTCACCTTGAAACCCTTAACCAATCTTCGCCTATTCTATGATTTTAAGAATGTTAAGTTCGACAGAGAAAAGGGTGGGGAAAAAGATTACGAAATCAACATCATAAGCCAGCGAATCAATTATCAAATTTCCCGCCCTTTATCCTTGCGGCTTATCACAGACTACGACGACTACGACGGGGAACTCTACACCAGCATCCTTCTGAGTTATGAGTTAAGGCCCGGCACAGTCTTTTATTTCGGGATAGATGACAACCAGGAAAGAGACGACTCAGGAATTTTCAGAGGCGCGGGCCGCTATTATTTCATCAAATTTTCTTACTGGTGGCGGATCTAAAAACAGGGAAGAAAATTCCTCTTTGCAATAACCTCCAATTTCTATAGAATATATAGATAAGCTTGATTGATGATAAGGCGGCTTTATTGTGAGCTAGCGGAGGCCAAATTCCTCTCAAACTGCTGACATCGATAGAAGAAGTCGTTAGTCCCCGGCTTATAAACAGAGAGCATAACAAAAGATTCATCACAGTCCAATGCAACATCAGGGGAAGGGATATCGGTCGGTTTGTGAGTGAGGCCCAGGGAGAAATTGGAGAAAACGTTAATCTTCCCCCTGAATATACTGTCAAATGGGGTAGGCAGTTCGAACTGCAGCAGCAGGCAAACAAAAGATTAACTCTCATAACTCCTATTACTTTAGCCTTGGTTGCGCTCCTTCTTTTCACTATCTTCTATTCTTTCCAGGAAGTTCTTGTCATCCTTATCAATATTCCTTTAGCTCTTACAGGTGGAATAATAGCTCTGAAAATCTCTGGGCTCTATTTAAGCATCCCTGCTTCCATCGGATTCATCGCTATTTTCGGAATTGCTTTGGAAGATGGTCTTGTACCTCTCTTCTCTATCAAGCCCTAAAAAAATCTCCTTCCTCCGTCTGATACTTACAAAAAAAATATGCTTTGTTCTTTCTCGATATCCTTGAAATTTTATGAATATGATGTTATTATTTTTATAACGACTTCTAAGTTTCTTATCCAGCATAAATCTTAGAGAGGTAAATTATGAATAGAAAACTTATTAGACCAAACTTATCTGAGATAAAAGAAAAGATGCATCGCGAATCAGCCAAAAAGAAAGCCCATCCCCCCTATGATACTCATGCAGAAAACTATTACTACCTGAAACAGATGAACAAAAAAACTCCCATGGGAGTTGTCTTTGAAGACGGAGAAACGGTGGAAGGATACATTGAATGGTATGATATAAACTGTATAAAACTCAACAGAGATGAAGCTCCCAATTTATTAATCTATAAAGACACCATAAAGTATCTATATAAGCTCAATGATACTAAAGAAATAAAAGAAAAAAAATAAAAAAATGAATACTCCCAAGATAGGGATAACTCTTGGGGATCCAGGGGGAATCGGACCCGAAATCGTCTTAAAGGCCTTATCGTCTAAAAATTCCCTTCCCAAGATATCCTACATCCTTTTTGGTTCCTCTCTACTGGTTGAGGAAGAAAAGCTGGCATTGGGCCTCGAACTGGACATTCAACCTTTTGATAAAACAAAAGAGACCATCTTTCCTTCTCTATCTCTCTTAGAAGTAGAAAACCCTTTAAAAACCGCAAAAAAGGGATCTCCCTCCAAGGAAAACGGACAGGCATCTTTTCTCTTCTTCAAGCAAGCTTTCGAAGAGGCAAAAAGGGGAACTATACAAGCTTTTGTTACAGCGCCCATAGCAAAACAATCCTGGAAACTTGCAGGATTAAAATGGCACGGCCACACAGATTTCCTTAGCCATGTCTACCCTCAAGCCATCATGACTTTCTGGTCGGAAAGAATAAAAGTAGCCCTGTTTAGCCATCACCTCCCCTTGAAGGCCGCATTAGAAAAAATAAAAAAAGAAGATCTTCGTGATTTTTTCCTCCTGCTCCATAAGCATACGGAAAAAATCCAGCCTGAGACATTCCATTTCCTGGTTGCAGGAATGAATCCGCATGCTGGAGAGGAGGGGCTTTTCGGATCTGAAGAAGAAGAGGAAATCATTCCTGCCATAAACCATGCCAAGAAAAAAGGGATAAGAATCAGCGGACCTTTTCCACCTGACGTTGTTTTCCGGAAGGCTCTAAATCATCCAAACAAAATCGTCATCGCCCTCTACCATGATCAGGGCCTCATTCCTTTCAAGCTAGAAGCTTTTGAGAAGGGGGTTAATACCACCTTGGGTCTTCCGTTTATTCGCACTTCTCCAACGCATGGTACAGCCTTTGATATCGCTAACAAAAGAACGGCCAATCCTGAAAGTATGGTAGAGGCGATAAAGTTGGCCTACGAGTTATCGCCACACTTTCTTTAGCTCTGCCCGCAATTCGCGCTCACGGTCCCTCTCTCGAATAGATTCCCTTTTCTGATAGGCTCTTTTACCCTTGGCAAGAGAGATTTCCACCTTGACTTTTCCTCTATCATTGATCAGGACCTTCGTGGGAATAAGCGTTAAACCTTTTTCTATTACTTTTCCTGTTAACCTTTTTATCTCCCGGCGGTGCAGTAGAAGTTTTCTCACCCTTCTAGGGTCATGATTGAATATGTTCGCAGCTTCGTAGGGGCTTATATGACAGCTCATAAGAAAAATTTCACCTGCTTTAATTTCAGCATAGCTCTCCTTTAAACTTATCCTGCCTTCTCTAATAGACTTGACTTCGCTCCCCACAAGAGAAATACCTGCTTCATAACTCTCCAGTATTTCATAGTTATAATAAGCTTTCTTATTTTTGGCGACGATTTTTGTCTGCTTTATCTTCATTTTTTTGTTCTATTATAATACGGAGTAAATTTATATGACGCTTGCTCATTTTTTCAACAACAAATCTATAACCTTCGTAGCTTAAAACCTCCCCTTCTTGAGGTATTTTCCCAAATTCGTAAAGAAAAAAACCGGCTAAAGTCGTGTATTCTCTTTTTTCCGGTAGTTCAAAGAGAAGTCTCTGATTAACATCCTTAATGGAAGCTCTTCCTTTGACTACATATACATTTTCCTCAACTTGGCTAAACCATTCTTCTTTGGGATCGTACTCGTCCTGAATCTCTCCTACAATCTCCTCGATAATATCTTCAAGGGTTACAATTCCCTCCATATTCCCGAATTCATCCACAACAAAAACAAGATGGTTTGCGGTCTCTTGCATCTGAAGCAAAACATTCTCTAAAGAAGCAGGCTCAGGAACAAAAAACGGCTTTCTAATAACGCTGCTTATGTTAAATTCTTTATTATCAATGAGATATGGAATAATATCTTTCACATGAATAAGCCCCTCTATATTATCTAATTTTCCTTTATACACAGGAAACCTGGAAAATCCGGCAGAGAGGATGGTATCTAATATTTGCTGAATAGAGGATTTCATCTTGATCGCCTTGACCTGAGGGCGCGGAACCATGATTTCTCTGATGGGGCGGGAGCCGATGTCAAGAACACCAGAAATCATGTTTTTTCGAAACGAAGACATCCCTTTTATCCCCATTGTCAACAAAACTTTTATTTCTTCCGTGCTAAGAGAACGACCGAAGCCTTTTTCCTTTTTCTGTGAGGAGGGAAATATCAATCGGGAAATGAATGTAAAAACTTTAACAAAAGGATAAAAAATTAGGACAAAAAACCTGATCGGCTGCACAAACAAAAAAGAAAGCTTTATGGGATTATAGGCAGCATAAGTCTTGGGAGTGATTTCAGCGAAAATAAGAATCAAAAAAGTCGTCGCCAAGGTCGCCAATAAAACCGCGTGATTCTTGTTCGGGATTAACGAAACAAAAATAAATGTCGCGATAGAAGCTGCAGCTACATTAACTAGAGTGTTCCCGATGAGTATGGTCGCTAAAAGGTTATCCACCCTTTCCAGCATCCTTTTTACAAGCCTTGCCCTCCTCGACCCTTTTTTTTCAAGGTAATCAAGTTTATAAGGATTAACAGCAATAAAAGATGTTTCAGAAGAAGAGAAGAAAGCACTGAGAAGAATAAACAGAAAAAAAAGAATGAGGGCAGGAAATAGCATATTTTTGAAAATCAGGAATCCAAGCGAGGACTTACATCTCTAAAACAGAGAGATAAAGTTTCCATAAGTCTTTGTTCAATCTCTGAGAAAGGGAGGGAGGAAACTTCTGAAATTTCTGATACGACAAGCTCTTTTACTTTCTCCATCATTTTCTTCTCGCGGAAAGAAAGGGGCTTGACTAAATTGAGATAATAAAGGCTCTTCAAGACCAAAGCCATATCCAACATTGTTCCAGATTTCAAAAGATTGAGATGTTCTTTGTATCTCCCCTTCCAGTTCATCGTGACATCTACATCTCCGTTTCTCATAAATTCAAATATTTTCCTAACACGCCCCGCAGAAACAGGTTTTCTGATCCCAATTTCTTCAGCATTGGAAAAAGGCACCAATACCAAAGTATCATTGCAAAGGATTCTCAAATGATAAATCCTGAATTTTTCCCCGTAGTAGCTTTCGTCCTGGATATCTTCTATAACACCAAGCCCCTGATTGGGATAAATAACCTTATCTCCAACCTTAAAGGAATCCATCGTGTTGATATTATAATCAATAATGGCCAAAGAGTCAAATCATTATTATGCAGACTTGACAGATAAAAGCAGGTTTATTAACATACTTCTTCTAAAGTCAAAGAGAAGACATGAAAAGAACTTTCCAACCCAACAAAAGAAAGAGAAAAAAAACTCACGGCTTTTTAGTCCGAATGAGAACTAAAGGTGGCCAGCATATCATCAAGAGCCGAAGACAAAAAGGCAGAAAAAGACTTGCTGGCTAATGAATGAAACCCTTAGCCCTCAGGAGAGGATAAGAAATAAAAAAGAATTTTTGGATCTTTACAAAAAGGGCATCCGTTACAGAGCAAAATATTTCAATCTTATCTACATCTCCACCGACTTAAGTTTTTCCAGGATGGCTGTTGTCATCAGCAAAAAAGTAGGTAATGCTGTTAAAAGAAACAAATTTAAAAGACAGATGAGATCTCTCTTCCGAAGGAACAAAGACTTGCTCGAAAGCTCCTTTGACATCTTAATCATCGCTAAAAAAGAACTCATCGAGGCCTCCTGGCGCAAGCTTCAGGAAGATTACTTTGCTGCCATAAGATCCATTGGTCAAAATAGAGAATCTCTATGAGAAACATAGCTTTATTCTTGATAAGATGTTACCAAGTGTTCATCTCACCACTGCTTGGCCGTCACTGCCGTTTTTATCCTTCATGCTCTACCTATACCTACGAAGCTATAAAAAAACATGGTTTGCTTAAAGGAGTATTTTTAGGAGGGAAAAGGCTTCTCAAGTGTCACCCATTTCACCCAGGAGGGATCGATCTCATTCCTTAAGAGGCCCATAGATGGAAAAAAGAGTACTAATAGCAATTGTCCTTTCTTTCCTGATCTTGATTCTCTATCAGGCATTCTTCATTAAAAAGCAGCCAGAGCCAGAAATTCCACCAGAGAGCATAACAGGGGTAGAGAAAAAACCTGAGCAAAAGCCTGCTGAAAAAGAACTCCTTTCTCCTCCAGCAACGCCCCAGGAGAGAGCGCGTGCAGAAGAAGAAAGAAACCTTCAGCCGATCTCAGCCCAAGCTGAAGAAGAAATCCTGATCGATACTTCTCTGTATCAAGCTGTCTGGAATAATAGAGGAGGGGTATTGAAGAGTTGGAGGCTTAAAAAACACACGGATGAGAACAAAGAAGACTTAGACCTTGTATCTGTACGATCATCCGAGCTGGATATGTATCCTTTTTCCCTGAGAACAGATGATTCATCCTTCGATAGTACTATCAACAGCGCCCTTTTCGAATTCTCAAATCTCAAGTTAGATCTGGGAGGTGGCCGGTCAGGAGAACTCCGCTTTCAGTATGCAGATGATAAAGGGACACGAGTGGAGAAAATCCTTACTTTCCAGGATGGAAAATATGACTTTGATGTGAGAATCAATGTTTGGAAATACGGACAAAAAATCGAGTTCCATGCCATTTGGGGTCCAGGTATTGGTAATCCCACTGCAACCGAGCTAAAGAGCCGATTCGGAGGAGCAAGAGGCATGGCTGTTTTTCCACCCCCTGCTCGCCCCAAAAAAGACCGTTTGGAAGAAAGAAAATTTATGCCTATAAAACAATGGGAAGGTTTGATCGCGAAGAAACAGAATGACTTTTATTTCGTTCAATGGGCCGCCTATGAAGATAATTACTTCACAGCTCTTTTCCTTACTTCTCCTGAAAAAGCAAGCGCGTCCTTCCATAGAGAAGGACCAGAAGAAAACCCTTACTTTTTTCTCTCTGTGAGCTCTCCTCATAAGGTTTATATAGGGCCTAAAGATTTCGATATTTTAAGTGAATTCGGTTACGAAACAAAAAGATTGATAAAGTTCGGATTTTTTGGGGTTATTTCTGAAATCCTCCTCAGAGCCAGCAAATACATCCATAAACTTATCCCTAATAGGGGAATCGCTATCATCATCCTCACTTTTTTAATCAAAATCATCTTTTTCCCCTTAACCTACAGCGGCATGCGCTCAATGTCTAAGATGCAGGAACTCCAGCCTAAGATTAAAGCTTTGAAAGCCAAATACAAAAAGGCTAAACAGGATATCAGCCAACGCCGCAAGATGAACGAAGAAACAATGAAACTCTACAAACAACACGGTATCAATCCGGCTGGAGGCTGCTTACCCCTTCTCATCCAAATACCAGTCTTCTGGGGATTTTTCCGGCTTTTGGTCGTAGCTATTGAATTCAGGCATAGTCCCTTTATTTTTTGGATAAAAGACCTTTCCGTAAAGGATCCATTTTATATTACTCCAATCCTGATGGGCATCACTCAATTCATAAGCCAAAAAATGACGCCCACATCTGCTGACCCCACTCAGGCAAGGATGATGCTCCTCATGCCTGTTATCATGACTATCTTTTTTATGAATTTTCAAAGTGGCCTTGTCCTTTACTGGCTGACCAACAATGTCCTCCAGATCGGCCAGCAGTATATCATGAATCGAATGAGGCAAAAGAAAAAGAGAGAATCTCATGACAAAAGAAGAAAAAAATAATCAAGAAAAAGAGTTCAAAGGGAAAAATTTAGATGAAGTCATAAGTAACGCCGAACATGTTCTCAAGCTCCCCCGGAATAAAATAAACTATGAAGTTGTTACAGAAAAAACAAAGCTCTTCGGAATCAAGACCAAGGAAATTGTAATCCGCGCCTGGCCTAGGGAAGAATCAGAGGAAAATCCTGTGGCTCAATTTCTCGATAAGGTCCTGTCTCGCCTTCCGCTTGATATAAAGTACCAGATAAAAAGAAAAAACGACATGATCTATCTAATTTTTGAAGGAGGGGACAAACACTTTCTCCTCCTGAAAGATGCATCACTGCTCCAAGCCTTTCAACACATCCTTAATAAAATTTCTCCCCAAAAAGTCCAAGTCGACTGTGAATTTTATAGAAAAAATCAAGAAAAGCAGTTAAGTGATTATGCCCAGCATATTGCTCATCGGGTTCACGAAACAGGCAAGGATGAAATCCTTGATATGATGAATCCCTATGAAAGAAGAATCGTCCATATAGCTGTGAATCAAGTTTCAGGAACTGCAACGGAGAGTATAGGCGATGGATTTCTGAAACGAATCAAGGTTTTCCCCGTAAAGAGCGAAGCCAAGTAAAGGGGACAGGCTACTTTTCACTCTTAAGACAAATCTCTATGATTTAGGGTCAGGTCTTGCCATCAGGGAACGACATTTTCCCGCACTCTCTTCCTTATAAGAAAATATTCGGGGATGGATGCAGCGACCATTGAAGATTTAGCCTTCGGAATTCGCTCTTCGAGGGAATCCGACGCAGTCGGGCGGCGAGTATGTCTGAGGGAAGCGAGTTACGCAGCCGCCGAGAATAGCGAATGCAGAATGGCGTTAAAAATCTGAAGGGGAGCGAAACCATCCCCGAGTATTACCCTTTCCACTTTACGTTTTACGCTTCACGTTTTATTATATATAAGTCATGCTTGAAGACACTATCATTGCCATCTCCACTCCTCTGGGCTACGGTGGTCTGGGCATTGTCCGTCTCAGCGGGAAAAAATCCCTGCCGATTGCCAAAAAATTATTCAAATCGAAGAAAAGCAAGGCCCAAATCCCTCCTCGTCACCCCATTTTGGGAAACCTGTATCATTTTGAACAAAAGGAATTCTTCGAAGAAGCCTATCTGACTTATATCCCTTCACCCCACACTTACACCAGGGAAGACATGGTGGAAATCAGCTGTCATGGAAGTCCTGTAATTCTTGAGGAGGTTGTCCGGCTCGGCATAAAAGCCGGAGCAAGGCATGCCAGACCCGGAGAGTTCACTCTTCGGGCTTACCAACGGGGAAGAATCGACATTCTCCAGGCTGAAGCCATAAACGACATCATCCAAGCCCCGTCATATAGACAAGTAAAAATATCCTTTAGCCAGCTCGGGGGAAGCCTTTCCCAAAAAATAGCCTCTCTACGGAACCAGATTATCGACCTTCTCTCTCAAATCGAAGCCAGCATTGAATTCCCGGAGGAGGGACTGCGAATATCAGCAAAGCAGATATCGAAAACAATGGAAAAGGCTATTCATTCCTTAAAAAAGCTCGTAGAAAGCTATAATCTGGGAAAAACACTTTCCGAAGGCCTAACATTAGCCGTCACAGGAAGAAAAAACGTAGGCAAATCTACTCTATTTAATTCACTTCTCCAAAAAGAAAGAGCTATTGTTACCCCTTATCCAGGAACAACGAGAGATTATTTATGCGATAAATTAAATATAAATAGCTCCATTTTCACCCTGATCGACATGGCTGGTTTTGGCAGCCCCCTTCATCCGGCAGAGAAAGAAGGGATAAAAAGAGGAAAAATACTAGCCTCTCAGGCTGATGGAGTGCTCCTTCTCCTTGATTCTTCTCAAGGCGAAAGCTCTGAAGATTTTAAGCTTATCAAAAAATTTAAAAACAAAAAGACCATTCTCCTTTTTAACAAAATTGATCTTCCTCAAAAAATGAGCAAAAAAAATGTAAAAAGTCGAGCAGAATCCCTGCCTGCGCTTGGAATATCAGCTTTAAAAGGAACAAACTTAGGGAAACTTAAAGAGATGATCCATGAGTTTTTTGTCCCCAGCCAGAAACAGGGAGAAGAGATTATCCTTCATTTGCGGCAAAAACTCCTGCTTGAAGCTATACTTGGCTGCTTGATTGACGGCCAGCGCCTCCTTAAAGAAGGCCATCCCGAAGAAATTTATGCTGAAGAAATCCGAAAGACAATCCCTTTAATCGGCCAGCTTACTGGAGAAATTCGCATGGATGATATCATCGAGGAGATATTCAGCAGGTTCTGTGTAGGAAAATAGGGCAAAAGATGAATTTTGTAGATGAATATGACGTAATTGTAGTCGGCGCCGGTCATGCAGGATGTGAAGCAGCATACGCAACCTCCACCATGGGTCTTGAAACATGCCTCATCACCATCTATCTCGAAACAATCGCTCAGATGTCTTGCAATCCTGCCATAGGAGGATTGGCCAAGGGGCATTTGGTACGCGAAATAGACGCTCTGGGCGGTATCATGGGCCTCCTGGCTGATAAGACAGGAATACAATTCAGGCTCCTAAATAGAAGCCGGGGTGGAGCAGTCCAAGCACCAAGGGCGCAATCTGATAAGGCTCTCTACAGGCAGACCATGAAAAACTGGTTGGAAAAAGTCCCTAATTTAACGCTCTTCCAGGGGGTTGTCACAGAAATTCTTATAAAAGATAAAAGAGTGCAAGGAGTTAAAACTCTGGAAGGAAACAGGCTGTTCGCAAAAGCTGTTATCGTAACCCCAGGAACATTCTTGAACGGTCTCATCCACATAGGCCTTCATAGTTATTCCGCAGGAAGAGCTAACGAGCCGGCTTCACATGAACTCAGCGAAAATTTGAAAAAATTAGGGCTGAAATCCTTTCGCTTGAAAACGGGTACGCCGATGAGACTTCATGAACGAACCATAGACTGGAGCCAATTTACCGCTCAACCCGGAGATAAAAAGCCTGTTCCTTTTTCTTTTCGCACTCAAAAAGACCTAAAAAACCAAATCCTCTGCCACATAGGATATACGAATCAAAAAACCCATGAAGTTATCAAAAAGAATCTGGATAAATCTCCTCTGTACAGCGGAAAAATAATTGGTATAGGGATTCGTTACTGCCCTTCAATAGAGGACAAAGTCGTCAAATTTCCCCATCATCAGAGACATCAATTTTTTCTTGAGCCTGAAGGCCTAGAGACAGCCGAAATCTACGTTAACGGCATTTCCTCCAGCCTTCCTCTTGAAGCCCAGAAGGAAATCCTGAAAAGTATCCCTGGCTTGGATCAAGCGAAAATATTGAGGCCGGCTTACGGCATTGAATACGATGCAGTTGTTCCTACTCAACTAAACCACTCTCTAGAAGTAAAAAAAATCAAAAATTTGTTCTTAGCCGGCCAGATCAACGGAACTTCTGGGTATGAAGAAGCAGCTGCCCAAGGCTTGATGGCAGGTATAAATGCTTCTTTAAAGATAAAAAAGAAGAAACATTTCATCCTGGGGAGGAATGAGGCCTATATAGGCGTGCTCATCGACGATCTCATCTCTAAAGGAGTTGAGGAGCCTTATCGTCTCTTCACATCTCGTGCTGAATACAGACTCCTCCTTAGGATTGACAACGCAGATAAAAGGTTGACTCAGTACGGATACAAATACGGGCTCATTAAAGAAAAAGACTATGAAGCTTACCAAAAAAAACAGGAGAGGATAGAGAAAGCTATGCATTTTCTCCAGAAAGAAAGAATAATAACTGAAAATAAGGAAAAACTGCGGCTTAAGGACATGCTGAAAAAACCTGAAGTAAAATTCAAAAATGTGGTAGAATATAAAAAATTTAATGGGCTCTTAACTGATGAAGAAATACGGCATGTCGAGTCAGAGGTAAAATACGAGGGCTATTTAAAAAAACAAGAGAAAGAAATTGCCAGAATTGCAAAAATTGAGGGAGAAAAAATCCCAGAAAAGACAAATTTCAGAAAAATCCCTGGATTAACAAGGGAAGTGATAGAAAAATTGGAAGAAATTCGGCCTCAAACGATAGGGGAGGCAAAAAATATCCCTGGAATAACCCCCGCAGCCGCATTGAACCTGCATATATATTTAAGCATTCAAAGGAGAAGATCAGAAAAAGGGGAAATGTTCCACGTGAAACATTAAAGAACGATGGGCAAAATTATAGCCATTGCTAACCAAAAGGGCGGAGTTGGAAAAACAACGACCGCGATTAATCTTGCCGCATCATTAGCCTTAAAAAAGAGAAAAGTTCTGGTTGTAGACTTTGATCCTCAGGGCATGGCCACCACTGGCCTTGGGAAAAAAAAGGAGAGCAAAAAGGGAATCTACCAGGCTCTGATGAACGGAAAGGACATGATGGACTATATCCAGTCAACCCAACTCGATAAGCTCTATATCTGTCCTTGCTCCCCTGAACTGGCAGGAGTAGAGGTAGAACTTTTTTCCAAAGAGGCGAAAGAAAGGAGGCTGCAGGAAGCCTTAAATAAAACAAAGAAATCCTTTGACTTTATTCTAATCGATTGCCCTCCCTCGCTGAGCTTTTTGACTATTAATGCTTTAACAGCTGCTGACTCAGTCCTTATTCCCGTACAATGTGAATTTTTCTGTATGGAAGGCATCCCAGAACTCCTTCGCATCTATGATGAGGTTCGCACTCATTTGAATCCCTCTCTTTCCATCGAAGGAATTCTCTTGACTATGTTCGACGAACGAACAAACCTCTCCAAACAGGTTGCTGCAGAGGTTAAACGTTCACTAAAAGGTATCATATTCGAGGTCATTATTCCTCGAACAGTAAGACTTGCCGAAGCTCCCGGTTTTGGCAAACCGATTCATCTCTATGACAAAAAATCAAAAGGAGCCGAGGCCTATCTCAACTTAGCACGGGAGATGCTACAGACATGAAAAGGAAAGCTTTAGGAAAGGGATTAAAGGCGTTCATCCCTGAAGAGTATGGTATACTAAAAGAAGAAAGATACGCTGATTTAGAAACTGAACAAATCAAGCCAAATCCTCTTCAACCGAGGCTGAAATTCGACAAGGAATCTATTGATGAGCTAGCTCGCTCGATAAAAGAATCTGGAGTTCTGCAGCCTGTTATCGTTGTTCCTGAAGGAAATTATTACAGAATTGTTGTTGGGGAAAGGAGGTGGCGTGCAGCTCAAAAAATTGGCCTGCGAAAAATTCCATCTCTCATCCGCTCCATGCCCAAGGCGCAGCAGCTCGAGATATCCCTCGTGGAAAACCTCCAAAGGGAAGATCTCAATCCTTTGGAAATAGCCTTGGCCTATCAGAAATTAACTCAAGAGCTGGACTATACTCAACAGGAAATCGCTGAAAAAGTTGGAAAAGACAGGACCTCTGTGGCCAATTATCTGCGTCTCCTCAACCTTCCCAAAGAAATCCAGGATGATCTGGCAGAACACAAGATTTCTATGGGACACGCCAGAGCCTTAATAGCTCTTGAAGATCCCAAGCTCCAGATTTCTTTTTCACGCCAAATCATTCAAAAACATCTTTCTGTCCGGAATGTCGAAAAAATGGTTCACAAACTCAAGCAGACTATACCCAGACAAAAAAGGCAAATGCCTGACCCTGACCTTAAGGCTCTTCAAGAAGAATTCGTCAAGCTTTTGGCAACGAAAGTTTCAATCTCGGGAAGCCAGAAAAAAGGGCATATCAAAATCTATTATTTCTCGGCTGACGATTTAAACAGGATTTATGAAAAACTCAAGGAGTGAATCCATGGAAGAAAAGACAATAGATGAAAATAAACTCACTGGTTTCTTCGACAAAGACACTGAAATTAAAGGTGATTTAAGTTTTGAGGGTTCTTTCCGGATTGACGGACGTTTTATAGGAAAAATAGACTCTGAATCGGTACTTATTGTCGGGGATAATGGAAAAGTCGAAGCAGAC
This sequence comes from uncultured Eubacteriales bacterium, assembly GCA_964435925.1. Classification (GTDB taxonomy): domain Bacteria; phylum Acidobacteriota; class Aminicenantia; order Aminicenantales; family Aminicenantaceae; genus SOIV01. Next base: position 14,736 of record CAYTBG010000016.1, read on the forward strand.
ATCAAAATTGGCAATATTATCATAAACGGAGAGGTCAAGGGCACCATCCAAGCTAAGGAAAAGGTCGAAATAAACGCCAGCGGAAGAGTAATCGGTACAGTCATAACGCCCAAATTATCAGTGGAGGAAGGGGCTTATCTTGAAGCAAACTGCCAGATAACAAATCAGGTTTCTCCGCCGGAGACAGAAGGAAAAGCTGAAGAGGTTCTCCAACCATTACCTGAGAAAAAACCTGATTCGGGATATCAAAGTTGAAACTGGCTACAGGCGTCATCCCCGCTCGTTATCAATCTCAGCGATTCCCTGGAAAACCCTTGGCTCTCATCCAGGGAAAGCCGATGATCCAAAGAGTATACGAGCAGGCACGAGAAGCAAAGTTACTCGATCGTCTCATCATAGCCACTGACGACGAGAAAATTTTTGAGGCTGCTGAAGACTTTGGAGCAGAAGTCCAGATGACTTCTCCTTTGCATAATTCCGGAACTGAGCGAGTTGCTGAAGTAGCCAGGGAGATAAAAACTTCAATTGTCATCAATATTCAGGGAGATGAACCTCTCCTTAGAGGGGAGATGATAGACGACCTGGTGGAGGCTTTGCAGGATAAAACCATCCCCATGGCTACTCTTGCGGCCAAACAGAAAGATATGGACCTCCTTTATGATAAAAACGTTATCAAGGTAGCTGCGGATAGGGAAAGCTTTGCCCTTAATTTCTCTCGTTCTCCTCTTCCTCTTGAAACCTCGGATTATTTCCTGCAGCACATAGGAATTTATGGCTACCAGAAAGAGTTCCTTCTTGCTTTATGCGAGATACCGCCATCCAAGTCAGAAAAAACAGAAAGTTTAGAGCAGCTTAGAGCTTTGGAGAACGGCTACAAAATAAAAATTATCGAAACCCAATTTTCTACCTTGAGTGTTGACTCTCCTCAGGATATAATCAAGGTTGAAAATTTTTTGAACAAAGGAGCAAATGACTAAGTTTATCTTCATCACAGGCGGAGTCCTTTCAGCCTTGGGCAAAGGAATTGCCGCAGCTTCTATCGGAATGTTACTGGAAAGTCACGGCTACAAAATAACTATCCAGAAATTCGATCCTTATCTTAACGTGGATCCAGGCACCATGAATCCCTTTCAACATGGAGAAGTGTATGTAACAGATGACGGAGCTGAAACAGACCTTGATTTGGGGCATTATGAACGGTTCACTTCTACAAAAACGACCAAGGATCATAACTGGACATCTGGAAAGATTTACGAATCGATCATAAGAAAAGAACGAAGGGGAGAATACCTCGGCAAAACAGTCCAGGTTATTCCTCATGTCACTGACGAAATAAAAGATGCTTTTTACACTGTAGCTGACGAAAATGATATAGTCATCGTTGAAATAGGCGGCACCGTCGGAGATATTGAAAGCCAGCCTTTCCTTGAAGCGATAAGACAGATGAGGCTTTCTCTAGGGTCTGACAATACCCTTTTCATTCATCTGACATTGGTCCCCTTTATCAAGACATCTGGAGAACTTAAAACAAAGCCAACTCAACACAGTGTGCGAGAGCTACAAGCCGCAGGAATTCAGCCTGACATTATTCTCTGCCGAACAGATATGTTTCTTAGTCAAGAAATAAAGGCTAAAATTTCCCTGTTTACTAACGTGCCCTTAGAAGCTGTTATCACTGCCAAAGATGTGGATAATATTTATGAAGTGCCCCTTGCTTTGGCCCAGGAAGCACTGGACAGCATTATCCTGAGACAGTTTAATCTTGACCCGAAGAAAAGGCGTCTGGGGAGCTGGAAAGCCCTGGTGGAAAGCATGAAAAATCCCAGGGATGAAGTCGATATTGCCCTTACGGGCAAGTACGCTGAGCTTCATGATTCTTATTTTAGCCTGAAGCAGGCTTTAGACCATGGAGGTGTTGCTCACCAGCTCAAGGTTAAAATATCCTGGATAGAGGCCGAGGATTTAGAAAAGGGGAAAGCCGAGAAAATCTTGGCAGGTGCAGATGGGATTCTGGTTCCAGGTGGTTTCGGCGTGAGAGGAATCGAAGGTAAGATCAAGGCTGTTACCTATGCTCGTGAGAATAAGGTTCCCTTTTTCGGCATTTGTTTAGGCATGCAAGCTGCAGCAATAGAGTTTGCCCGAAATATCGCCTCGCTCCGCAACGCTAACAGCACAGAATTTAATCCCAAAACTCCCCATAAAATTTTCTTTAAATTGCGGGAATTGAAAGGAATAAAAGACCTGGGAGGCACTATGAGGTTGGGCAAGTTTCTCTGTCGCCTCGAAAAAGGCTCTTTTGCTGAGAAGGCATATGGTAAATTGAACATTTATGACCGCCACCGTCATCGGTATGAGTTCAATCCTGAATACGAAGAAATCTTATCCAAGGCTGGTCTTTTCATCTCAGGAAAAAACCCGGATCATAATTTGGTGGAAATTATCGAGATCAAAAAGCATCCTTGGTTTCTTGGATGCCAGTTTCATCCTGAGTTTAAATCTAAACCCTTAAAGCCTCATCCTCTTTTCAAAGCTTTTATTGGAGCAAGTTATGCCTATCGTTCCCAAAGAAATACTCATAAACGAAAAAGTTAAAATAGGTGGAACCAATCCCTTCTTCCTGATTGGTGGTCCCTGTGTGATTGAAAATCAAGACCATGCCTTTTTTATGGCAAAAGAAATAAAAAAAATCTGCGAAAATCTCCAAATCTCATTTATTTTTAAAGCCTCATACGACAAGGCAAACCGATCTTCAATATCTTCCTACAGAGGACCTGGTGCGGAGCGAGGATTGGAAATTCTGCGCACAATTAAAGATGAGCTTCTTGTTCCTGTCCTCTCCGATGTTCACGAAACAAACCAGATCGAGAAGGCTGCTCAGATACTGGATGTTATCCAAATTCCGGCTTTACTCTCCCGGCAGACAGACTTAATCGTCGAGGCTTCGAAAACTCAAAAACCCCTTAACCTCAAGAAGGGACAATTTTTATCTCCTCATGAAATGAAGAATGCAGTCGAAAAAGCCCTCAGCCAGGGAAATGAAAAATTAATTATAACTGAACGAGGGACCTTTTTCGGTTATAATAACTTAGTTTTTGACATCCGTTCCATTCCAATCATGAAGAAATGGGGATTTCCCGTTGTCATAGATGCTTCGCATAGCGTTCAAAAACCTGGCGGCGAGGGAAGCTCTTCAGGAGGAGAGGCTGAATTTATCCCCTATAAAGCAAAGGCAGGCGTGAGCGTTGGTGCGGATGGAGTTTTTCTTGAAGTCCACGATAATCCTTCCCAAGCTCTCTCAGACAAATTTAATTCATTGATATTAAAAGACTTACGTAGCCTTCTGGCTTCCCTGCTACGGCTAAGGCAAGCAAGAGATATGAATAACAATCACTCTTAAGGAATAATAAAAACCATGACAAAAAATGATATCATTCGAACCGGTAAATATGTGCTGGAAACAGAGGCAAAAGCAGTTAAAACCCTGGCTTCCGGACTGGATGAAAACTTTGCCAAGGCAGTTGAGCTTCTCTTCCAGACAAAATCTCGAGTTATAGTCACCGGCATGGGAAAATCAGGTCATGTAGGCAGGAAAATCGCCGCAACTTTAGCCAGCTGCGGTACTCCGGCCATTTTTATCCACGCGGCTGAAGCTGGACATGGAGACCTCGGTATGATCCTCAAAGAGGACATTCTCATAGCTATCTCTTACAGCGGAGAGACGAGAGAGCTTGTTGATCTCCTGGATTACGTGAAAAGGACTGGAATAAAACTGATCAGCATCACAGGCGACAAAAATTCAAAATTGGGCAAGTACAGTGATATCGTCTTGGAGGCGAAGGTTGAAAGGGAAGCGGAACCTAACAGCATGATCCCCACAGCAAGCTCTACCGCCGCCTTAGCGATGGGAGATGCAGTCGCTATCGCCTTGATGAAAAAGAAGGGGTTCGGAGAAAAAGATTTCGTTTTTGTTCATCCCAGAGGAGAAGCCAGAAAAAAGCTTCTCAAAATTAAAAATTTAATGCATAAAGGAAGAGAGGTCGCCCGCGTGTCTCAAAAGACTTCGATGAAAGCTGTCCTTGAAGAAATGACCAGGAAAAAATTAGGAATGACGTGTGTGATCGACAAACAAGAAAAGCTTTTGGGGATTATAACAGACGGCGATTTAAGGCGGCTGATCCAAAAATTCGGAAAAAATTTACTGCAAAAAACCGCTCAAGATTGTATGACTCCAAATGCAATCACGATCGACAAAGAGGATTTAGCCACCAAAGGCTTAAACCTCATGGAAGAGAACAAAATCACTTCCTTGATCATCAAGAATAAAAAAGGGGAAATTGAGGGAATCATCCATCTCCATGATTTATGGCGAACAGAGATGTTCTGATGAAGGAAAAAGAGCGAGCCCGTAAAATCAAAATGATCATCATGGATGTCGACGGCACGCTTACTGACGGAAGCCTCCTCCTCCTTCCCGATGGCGAGGAACTCAAAGCATACAATGTCAAGGACGGGACGGGAGTTTTACTCGCTCACATGGCAGGACTGAAGACAGGTATCATAACCGGAAAAATATCAAGTTCCCTGAAAAAAAGGGCTGAAAGACTGAAAATCGTGGAGGTTCATGAGGGAATTCTCGATAAAAAAAAGGTTCTGCTGGAAATCATCGAAAAAAACAAACTCCATGCGGAGCAAATTGCCTATATAGGCGATGACGTAGGAGACCTTGAGGTTATCAAATCGGTAGGACTGGCTGGTGCCGTTGCCGATGCGCATCCAGAGATAAAGAAACACAGTCATTTTATCTGCGGCAATGCTGGGGGGAAAGGAGCAGTACGGGAATTTATCGAATTCATTCTTGAAGCCCAGAATAAATGGCCAACCATCGAAGCCAGCTTTAAAGATCTTGTTAAGCTAAAGGAAAAAATCTAAAACTAAAAATATAATCAGCTAGGCGATAACCAGTTACTTTTTCCTGGTCAGCTGGAGGATAAGGTGAAAATAAAACCAGAAATTTTCAGAGAGTACGATATAAGAGGAGTTGTCGATAAAGACCTGACTCAAGATACTGTTGAATTACTAGGAAAAGGAATAGGCACCTATTTTCGCCGGCGTAAAAGAAAAGAGGTGGCCCTGGGAAGAGACTGCCGACTCAGCTCTCCGTTCTTTTCTGAAGCTCTGTCCAGAGGCCTTCTCTCAACAGGGTGTAAGATCGTAGAGCTCGGCGTCATCCCGACTCCTCTCCTTTATTTCGCCATTTATCACAAAAAAATGGAGGCCGGAGTGATGATCACCGGTTCCCACAACCCCCCTGAATATAACGGCTTCAAAATAATGGTTGGAGAGGAAACACTCTACGGAGAAGCCATCCAAAACATATTCACCATCATTCAAGACAATGATTTCATAAAAGAGGAAAATACCTCCAGGAGAACTTACGATATTGTTTCTGAATACAAAGATTATATTGAGAAAAATATCAGACTAGAAAAAAAACTGAAGGTAGTCGTGGATGCTGGAAACGGAACCGCAGGGGTTATAGCTAGCCCTATTTTCAAAAAGTTGGGATGTGATGTTATCGAACTCTACTGTGAGATGGACGGCAACTTTCCCAACCACCATCCTGACCCAACTCTTCCTGAAGCCCTAGAAGACCTCATCAATGAAGTCATCAAGTCAAAAGCACATTTGGGCATAGCCTATGATGGAGACGGAGACAGGATTGGAGTCATTGATGATGAAGGTCATATTATCTGGGGTGACCTTCTCATGGTCCTCTTTTCGCAGGATATACTTTCGCGAAATCCAGGAGCTCCTATCATATCTGAAGTGAAAGCTTCTAAAGTTTTTTACGAAGAAATTAAAAAATTTGGCGGCCGGCCTATCATGTGGAAAACCGGCCATTCCTTAATCAAGAAAAAAATCAAGGAAGAAAAGGCTCTTCTGGCTGGGGAGATGAGCGGCCACATCTTCTTCGCCGACAGATACTTCGGTTTCGATGACGCCATCTATTCTTCAGCACGCCTGCTGGAACTCCTCTCCAAGTCAGAAAAAAAGCTCTCCCAGATGCTCTCTGAACTACCCAAAACCTACAATACACCAGAAATCAGAGTTTACGCCTCTGATGAGGTGAAATTCAAAATAGTCGAAGAAGTAAAAAAAGAGCTTTCTCAAAAATACCCCATCATCGATATAGATGGTGTCAGGGCAATTTTTCCTGAAGGGTGGGGCCTGGTTCGGGCCTCAAACACTCAAGAAGCTCTAGTTCTTCGTTTTGAAGGCGATACAGAAGAAGCCCTCAAGGCCATAGAAAAAGAAGTTAAGCGTGCTGTTGAGAATGCCATAAAAAGGTTAGAGCGTACTTGAGTTTATTAGAGAGCCCCTTCCCAGCAATCCTTCAAGGCTTAATGAATTTCACCCATTCTTATTGCGGCCACTGCAGCTCTTATTTTATCCTTTCTCACATAGAATGAATAACTTAACTGCTTTTTTTAAAGGAGATTAAAATGGATATTCGAGCAGTTATAATAGCCGGGGGTGCCGGCACTCGATTCTGGCCGTTGAGCCGAAAGAAAAACCCCAAGCAGTTTCTTCCGATTGTCAGCGACAAAACAATGATCGAAGAAACAGTCCATCGTCTTCTGGTAAAGGTCCCCTCGAACAATATCTACACTATAGCTAACTTTGCCCAAACCCAAGTTATAAGAAGTCTCCTTCCAGATCTTCCCCAAGAAAATCTTCTTGTAGAACCCGCAGGAAGAAACACCGCTCCTTCTTTGATGCTGGCCACCGCCTGGATTTATCTCCAGAATCCCAAGTCAGTGCTGGCTGCCTTGCCCGCTGACCATCTCATAAAGGACGCTCCTCTTTTCCTGAGAAAGCTCGACGCTGGAGCCACAGCAGCCGCTAAAGGAGAAAACCTCATCACGTTTGGAATTCCTCCCGCATATCCGGAGACTGGATACGGCTATATCCGGTTTTCCCCTGAAAAGCCTCTCCACTTCCTGGATGAGCCCTTTTTCCCCGTCCAGGAATTCAAAGAAAAACCTGAATATGAGCAAGCCAAGAATTATTTAGAAAAGGGAAACTATTTCTGGAACTCAGGAATGTTTCTCTGGCGGGCAGATATTTTCGTCCAAAAGCTTGAAAAGCACGCACCTTCCATGTTTATTTATTGGCAAAAGATTCTTGATGCTCTAAAAAACAAGGACGAGACCCAGATCGCCTCTATCTTTGAGGAAATTCCTTCAATATCCATAGACTATGCTCTGCTGGAAAAAGCAGAGGGAGTGTTGATGGGCAGGGGAACTTTTGGCTGGTCTGATGTGGGAGCTTGGTCCTCATTAGCAGACATATGGCCTCGGGATAAAGATGGCAATACCCTTAAAGGAGAAAGCATTCTTCTGGATTCCCAAAATTGCCTCCTGTATAATCCCCACAAATTAACAGCCCTTATCGGAGTTAAGGATATCATAGTGGTGGATACAGAAGATGCCCTTCTCATTGCTCACAAGAACATGGCTCAGAAAGTGAAAGACATAGTCGATAAAATAAAACAAAAAGGTAAAGTTAAATATTTATAAAGGCGTCATGAATGGGAATTGAATATTCGATCAAAGCCTGCCGGCTGTTAGGGCAGCTCTTCAGAAATCAAAAGATCTTTCGCCCCCGACGCGTCAAGCTCTACGACCCTGGCACTGAGCTTTTCTATGAAATCAGAGGCGTGGCTCCGGCAAGAACAGGTCAGTTCAAGCTAGAAGTGGAAAAGTTTGTCGGCGGCGGTTATGCTGGTCAGGTTTACAAGGTAAAAGTTTTCGCCGTTGAAACTCCTGAGGGGCCGCTTGAAGGTCTTGATATAGGTCATTCCTATGCCATGAAAATTTTCATCCCTCCCACAGGCTTGGCAAAATTGTTCCGCAACATCATCTATGCTATTGCCTTTCAAGGACCATTTTCACTCCAGGTCAATTCAGCTGCCGTCCGGGCAGGCGCATTATGGCAGAAGTTTATCCGGCGGGGAGCTAGAGTCAGAATCGGCTCTGAAGAGGCGGTCGTGGATATATTGGGCACTTTCATTGACCCTGCACTCGGGAGCTGCGGAGAAATCAGTGAGTGGATAGAGGGGCGAATGTGGAGGTTCGAAGCTGATGACAATCTGGATGCCAGGCTTAAATGGAAAGTCGGAGATCCGGGAGACGAGCTGGGCTCTCCTGAGTATCGCGCTAAGCGAACCTTCTTAAAAAACCTTGTACAACTGATGCATGAAATGGGAGCTTTTGAGCTCGCCCGTCAGTATGAATGGTGGACCTGCAAAAGCCAACCCAATGCTCTCAAGCGGCTCGCAAGTGATCCTGATCCAGATAAAGGGTATGTTGCTGTAGATTTTCGAGCAGGACTAGCTCTTCTTCCTTTTATTCCGATGAGTCCGACCGATTTCAAGCTTATTTTCCAAGGGATTGCCCGAGCCAGCTTTGTCCAGTTCGACCGCGGAAACATAGACAAGCTCCAGAATTTTGTGAACGCTAATTCTGAGGCTTTTGCCGACATGAATAAAGCTATGGAGGAACTCAAGGAAGCCGAAAAGCTTTACCGCGATTCCTTGCCTGACATCACCCACCATCACTTTAAATTGCTTTACAGCTTTAAACTGTGGTCATCAATCTTGAAGAGCAGCATAAAAGGTTGGCAAACCCGCAACATCATCGATGAGAAAACCTCGAATCGACTGCATAAGAAAAGATTCGCAACCTTAATTTTTTACTTCCTGGGACTCATACCCTTTTTGGGTAGTTTCTTGCGAAAGCTCTGGGGCCGAGAAGATTACCGTAAACATTATGGGCGTCTGCTGACGAGTTTAGATTATTTCCGCCGTGGGGTGCGAGCCCGCGTTGCTGAAACCCTTATTAACTGGCACCGGAGAGGACGTGTCGATGAGAAGCGCGCACAGAAGTTGAGTGAGCATCCTGCGAGATTTTTCGGACACTTGCCGCTTTCTGTCTTCCCGGCAAGGATGCACCGCTTTTTCTCTGATCGACGTTTCTTTTTTAAGTCGTTGGATTATATTTTTATCAGACCCTTCCGTCTGTACTTTAAGGCCGAAGCTCGAGAGCGATGGCTGCGCGAAACAGTCTCCCGCGGACAAAAAAGCGGTATGCTGAACAAGCAGGAAGCAGAACACATCGAATCCCAAATAAAAGAACCTTTCATTCAGAAGTATCTTAAAAGCCTTGCTGTTCATGTTTGTACAGTTCCGGTAACCCAGATTGTTTCAGTCGCTGTGGCCTTTATCTACATCAAGTTACATCCAGAGCTTTCATGGCAGCAGGCAATGTTACACGGGGGTATAATTCTGGGGCTTTTCCAGGTAACGCCTGTTTCTCCTGGCTCACTTGTTAGAGGACTGTATGTGTCCTTTCTTATTTTGCGCGAGCGAAACTTCAAGGACTATAGCATTGCCTTCTCCCTGGGTTTCCTCAAATATATCGGTTACCTTGCTTTTCCTATCCAGATGGCTTACCGCTACCCGGAACTTGCCCGCTTCATGGCCGGCCACTGGGCGACAGGAGCTGTGCATATTGTCCCTGTTTTCGGAGAGAGAGGAGCGCTCCTGGAGCATGTAATTTTTGATCTTTTTTACAACTATCCTTTGAATATCCGCCGACGAATTCACCAACGCAGGGAACTCCGCGCTTCCTTAAAGCCAAGAGCCTGGCATGTCCCGTTATGCATGTTTGTTGGCGCTCTTGTGCTGGCACTTTCCGATGTCGTTTATTTCAATTTGACCGGGCTTATTCCCACATTAGGAGATATTTGGTGGCTGGCTATATGGGTACCTATTTTTTCAGCTGGAGCGGTGGCTGCTTTCGCAGGCGGGGCTTCTCTTTCGAAGCGAGTGAAAATGGGTGCAGTATGCGGAGCCCTGATCGGGCTTCTTTATGCAGCTTCTAACACGCTCCTGGACAATTTCTTGGCTCAAGAGGGAGGAGAGTTGTTACTTGTATCTCAACATCTCCTAGGCCAGATTGGACTGACAGCGCTCTGGAGAATTTTTTTATTCACGATTTTGGCCATAATAGGAGTATTTATAGCCGAGACAAGACCATTAAAACCAACATCATCAATTTAAGTAATTAATAGAAAAAATTAAAATAATTTAGCGACTTCTGCAGCCTGCGCGTGTTTATTGACTGACTCAAATTCTTTATCGCCATGACTTCTAGTTGCCTGTTAGAAGCATCTCCATATCCGTTATAACTCATTGCTAAAGCATAGGTTTTGGGAAATAGCCGCAGCGACCATTGAAGATTTAGCCTTCGGAATTCGCTCTTCGAGGGAACCCGACAGAGTCGGGCGGCGAGTATGTTTGAGCGACGCGAGTTACGCAGCCGCCGAGAAGAGCGAATGGAGAATGGCGTTAAAAATCTGAAGGGAGCCAGGCTATTTCCCAAAACCTTTTCTAATAACGGAATTGGAAATGCTTACCTGAGCAGTGAGAAATTTGAAACTCTTTCATACTTGTGCTATTTTTAAATAGTAGAGAAGAGTTTAAGCATGAAGAAGAATTTTATTTTCTTATTTATTTTCCTCCTGATTGCTCCGCATCTTACACCTGAAGAAAAACTCTTGCCAGAACATAAGAACTGGCTGGAGCTTGTGGATCCCATTATCACCAAAACAGAAAAAGAAGTTTTTTTTAAACTGAAGACAAGACAGGAAAGAAACAAATTCATCCAGCTTTTTTGGAAAAGACGAGACCCTTTGCCAGAGACAAGCGAAAATGAATTTTTAAAAGAGTACATGAAGCAAGTTAGTTATGCTGATCTCAATTTTGGCCGTGGAACTTCAAAAAAGGGCAGTCAGACTGAAAGAGGCCATTTTTATCTTCTTCTTGGTCCTCCTCTTGAAAGACACATTTATGCGACGAGCTCCGAGCTTTGGCCCCTTGAACTATGGTATTACAAAGGAGAGCAGGAGTATGGCCTTCCTCCCTATTTTTATCTAATCTTCTATCAGCCTCAAGGATTGGGTGAGTACCGCCTTTACTATCCTGGGATAGAAGGGCCGGAAAAGCTGGTCATACCCTCAGGGGCCCAGACGTTGACTCGAACGACTGCCTACCAGGCAATGAAAGCAATATCAGGAGAACTAGCCAGTGCATCTCTCACTTATCTTCCAGGAGATTCAACTTTTGGGATGAGTTCCTTTTCCTCGAATATCATTATTTCCAACGCTTATTCTCTGGCAGAAAAGAAATTCTCTGATGCCTATGCTCGCTCCTTTTTATACTACAAAGACCATATCGACGTAGACTACACGCATAATTTTGTGCAGAGCAGCTCCAAGGTTAAAGTCTTCAAGAATGGTGATCAATTTTATATCCATTGGACTCTGGAGCCGAAAAAGATCAATTTCGCCTCTTACCAAGGAAAATATTATTCTACTTTTCAACTTAATCTAAGGATTGAAGATATCCAGGGAAACCTTGTTCTGGAAAAAGAAGAGGAGATTCCTATCCAGATCACTCCGGAACAATACAAGCAGTATGAACGCCAGCTTTTCGCTCTTCAAGACCTCCTGCCGGTCATCCCAGGGAATTTTAAGCTCTTTTTCTTGCTCAAGAGCAAAACAGCTAAAGATTTCACCTCGTTTGAGACTGAGGTCTTAATTCCTCAAGAACAAAGTAGCCCTTTTCTCAGCAATCTGATACTTTACCATTCTTCAGAAGAGGTCAAAGAAGGGCAGAAAAGAAAGCTTAAAGCATTTGCCTTTGGCGGAAAGCAATATATTATTAACGCCCAGAACAATTTCCTTCCTCAAGAGGAAATAGGCCTTTACTGTCAGGTTCACAACCTGGAGGAAAAAAGCAAGAAGTCGCTTTTAATCGAAATACTTCCGATGAATGTTGAGACACCTATCCAAAGCTATAAAAAATCTTTGAGTAAAGTTTTAACTCCTGATGGCAATGGAATAGATGTTGGCTCCTTTTCTCCTTCTTCTCTAACACCTGGGTACTACCGTCTCCGGGCCTCTCTCCTTGATGAAGAGGGGGAGAAGATTCTGACGGAAAGAGAAAATTTCATTCTCCTTTCCCAGCCCTATCCTGTTATCCCCTGGACCTATTCTAAAATGCACACCTTTCCCAGCTCAGAACAGCTTTATACGTTAGCTTCCCAGTATTTTATGACCAGCAAGTACAAGCTTGCCCGGAACTTACTCGCGCAAGCTCTCAAACTGAGGGATGAACCTAAAACCAGGCTTTTGTGGGCAAAATCTCTTTATGCCCTCAAGCAGTATAAAGATTCTCTTACAGTTGTCTTCCCCGTCTATCATGCTGCTCAGAACAGAGAAGCAGCTAAAATCATTGCTGTAAACTATGCAGGTCTCGAAGATTGGACGACAGCTCTTGTCTATTTAGAAAAGCTTATGGAGCAGGCAGCAGAGATCGAGGTCCTAAACCTGGCTGCTGAATGCTATTTAAACTTAAACCAGCCTGAGAAAGCGCTGCCTCTTCTTCAAAAATCTCTAGAGCTAAATCCCAATCAGGCGAGAATCAAGGAGCTTGAAGTAAAAACAAAAAAACATCTGGAAAACTAGCCAGATTTTTCATACATTAATAATTGATAAAAAAGCTAATTATAAAAAGAGAGATATGAGACAATTAGGGAGGAGACGTTGATAAAAAAATCGATAATTTTATCCTGCTTAATTTGTTTGCTTCTGTCAAATCTCTGGCCTTCAGTTCAAGGGAAGATTGAAGGAACCGTCACTGACAGCAGCGGTAATCCTCTGGAGAAAGTGACAATCACAATTACTTCGCTAAAAACCTCAACCGGCCATATTAACATCAAAACAGACAGAAAAGGTAAATTTGTTCAAATCGGACTCTGGCCAGGACGTTATCAGGTAGGCCTTAAAAAATCAGGCTATCTCCCCGTTTCTTACGAAGTGAAGGTGAGTATTGCAGAATCAACCAAATTAGAAGTCAAAATGGAGAAAGCTGAGGAGGCCATCGAACGAAGCCTGTCCAAGGCGGACAGTTTATTTCTTAAAGGATACAAGCTTTATGAACAAAGCAATTATGAGGAGGCTGTCCAAGCTTATGAGGAGGCAACAAAACTCAGCTCAACTCAGTGGGGTTACTTTTTCAACCTGGGCCTGGCTTACAAAAAACTTGGCAAGACAGAAGAAGCAGTGGCGGCCTTTCGGAAGGCTGTAGAACTCAATCCAGAGAGCTTCAGCAGTAATAAAGAGTTGGGAGAGGTTTTAGGCAAAAGCGAAAGCTACGAAGAAGCAAAAGTTTATTACGAGAGAGCAATAGAGCTAAGCCCGGATGAGCCGGATGCTTTCTATAATCTTGGGGTGTGTTTGACGAACCTGGGTGAACCCGTTGAGGCTCTGACTGCCTTTCTGAAAGCAGTGGAGATTAAGGAAGACTACGTTGAAGCTTATTACCAGATTGGAACAATTTATATCGGTCAAAACAGGACTGAAGAGGCAGTGATAAGTTTAGAAAAATTCCTGGAATTGGCTCCGGAACATGAAAAAGCAAGCATAGCTAAACAATTACTTGATTATTTAAAAAAATAGGAAGGAATAAAAATGAACAAGAAGCATTTTATATTCATCTTCCTCCTGGTATTTTTAGTTTCTCTAAATTTGTCAGCTAAAAAGAAAGACAAGTACGAGAAATGGATAGATGAAGTGAATCCTATCATAGCTGACGCTGAAAAAGCCGAATTTAAAAAATTAAAAAAAGAAAAAGAAAAGGAGTTTTTTATCAAGCTTTTCTGGGCAAAAAGAGATCCCACACCTCAAACAGAAAAAAACGAGCTTAAAGAAGAATTTTACAAACGCCTGAGTCATGTAAAAAAAGCTTATATTTATGGCTACAAAAACGGGGCTGCAACGGACATGGGGAAAGCGTATCTTTATTTTGGGAAGCCTAAAGTCTTTCACCCGGGTGCGTCTGCTTCTGGCACTGACCAGACTCCTCCTCGAGATATCTCACCTTCTCAGCACACTCAAAGAGATTTCCCTCCACAAATGTGGATTTATCCAACTCTACCATGGATGAATATTCCAAAAGAAGGGTTCCATCTTATCTTCTCTCATGATGGAGTCGGGTATGTCCTTGACCGTGAGAAGACCGAAACCAGAGCGATGCAAGCTTTTTTTGCCTATCCAGAAAAAATTTTGTTTTTCCCGGATCTAAAAGAACTGCCTAAAACAAGAAAAATCATAACATTCTCCCCTGAATCATTTGAAGGAAAGCTGATTCAAAAGCTAAAGTCCGCTCAAGAAGATATTATTCAGATTCCTTTTGAAAAAAAGACAATATTCACTAAGGCTAAAAATAAAAGCAGCTTTTTGACTATTCTTCTAAAAATTGATCCAGCAGAGAGGAAAGAGATAATCGAAAATAAATTAAGTTTTTTCGGCAGGGTCGAATCAGAATCCTATTTCTATGATTTCAGCGAGGAAAAAACTCCGCTTAAGGAGAAAGACTATTTTATCTCCCAGGTCGGTCTTCCTCTCAGGCCAGGAGAATACAAACTATTTCTCGGTTTCTGCTCCCCCGATAAAAAAACATATTCAATAAAGGCAGACAACATTGAAGTCCCCGATTTCTGGACACAAGAGCTTGCTTTCTCATCTTTGCTTGTTTCTTCCCAGGTTCGGGAAGTGACAGCAGAGGCCAAAAAAGAAGAATTTGATGTTTTCTCTCTGGGCCGCTATTCTCTTCTGCCGCTCTATGGCCAGGAGTACACCAAAGAGGAATCTCTGAATATATTTTATTATATCTATAATCCCGCGGTAGATGAAAATCAGAACTGTTCCCTCACGATTGAACTGGAGCTTCAATCGGGAGAAAAGAAATTCAAGCTGAATCCTCAAAAAAGACAAAGAAAAGTAGGCGAAGAGGGAGCCATACTGGAAGGCCACCAAATCCCACTATCTGCTCTTCCAGAATCGGGTGAATATCAGTTGATAGTGAAAGTGACCGATGAAATAGCTAAAAAAACTGTCAGCAAAAAAGTGAAGTTCGTTCTCCTTTAATATTAAGACTCTTTATTCTTTAAAGAGTTTGGAAAATTTCTGGAATTAGCACCCGAACACGAAAAGGTAAATATTGCCAAAAAATTTCTTGAGTATTTGAAGAAAAACTGAATGAAGATAAGACTGAAAAAAATCGTTCTCTTCTTACTCTTTATGCTGCTCGGAATAATTTCCGCAGATTATTCAATCCCGGTTTCAAAAGAAAAACAAGTGAACTTGAATGTGCTCCTTATAACTATTGATACCATAAGACCGGACAGACTAAGTTGCTACAGCAGGAAATATTTACAGACTCCTCATATAGAAACGTTAGCTTCGAAGGGCGCACTCTTTAAAAGAGCTTTTGCTCATAACCCAACGACTCTTCCTTCTCATACCAATATCTTATTGGGAACCACTCCTCTTTATCATGGAGTTCATGACAATTCAAATTTCATCGTTGCTCAAGATTTTCTTACTTTAGCCGAATACTTAAAAAGTGAAGCGTATTCCACCGGAGCTTTTGTAGGCGCTTTTCCTCTTGATTCTCGCTTTGGTTTGACTCAGGGATTTGACGTTTATGATGATTCTTATCCTTCTAAATCCTCGACTGCATTTGCTTATACAGAAAGAATTGCTGAGAGAGTTGTGCATGAAGCTCTAGCCTGGATGAAGAAACAAAATTCTCCATGGTTTTCCTGGATTCATGTCTGGGACCCACATGCGCCCTACATGCCCCCTGAACCTTTTAAAAGCAAATTCAAGGATGAACCTTATTCAGGAGAAGTCGCTTATGTTGATTATGAATTAGGAAAATTGTTTGATTATCTAGACAAAAATAATCTTATGGAAAATACGTTGATCATCTTAACCGGAGACCATGGAGAATCTCTTGGTGATCATGGTGAATTAACACATGGCTATTTTGCTTATAACAGCACTCTCTGGGTTCCTTTAATCATTGTGGGGCCAGGAGTGAATTCTGGTCGAATAGATCAATATGTAAGCCACATTGATATATTTCCGACTGTGTGCGATTTTCTGAGTTTAGAAAAACCTCCTTTCCTTCAGGGAGATTCCCTACTGCCTTTGATAAGAGGAGAGAAAATAAAGAAAAGGGCCATTTATTTTGAATCATTGGAGGCCTATTACAATAGTGGCTGGGCATCTCTTCGAGGATTCATAGAAGAAAAGAAAAAATTTATAGACTCCCCTATTCCTGAATTTTACAGCCTTGAAGATGACTTTGATGAAAAGTTAAATCTTGTCCAGAAGACTAATTTGGAGAAATATCAGAAAAAGCTAAAAAAAATGGAAGAAGAATTTTCTTTTCCTCTTAAAAGCCAAGTCGTTCAAAAAATTGACCGCGAAGCTCAAGAGAAACTGAGAAGTTTGGGATACCTTGCCTCTCACGTGCCTCAATTAAAAAAGAACTTCGGACCAGAATATGATTTAAAAACCCTTCTCCCTTTTCAGAAAAAATTGACCAGGGCGATTATGTTTTATGATGAGGGCAGAATAGAAGAAAGCATCAAATTAATGAATGAAATTATCCAGAAGAGAAAAGACTTTGCTGCGGCCTATACTCATCTTTCCCACATATATAGAAAACAAGGACGGATAGAGAAAGCTATCCAAGTAATGGAAGAAGGATTTAATAATAATCCGAACAATTATACAATCATTTCAACCTACGGCATTCTTTTAGTTGAAGTAGGGACATTGGATAAAGGTATTGAGGCTCTCCAACGGGGGCTCGCATTATTAGATTTTGATCCTGAACTGTGGAATTATTTAGGAGTCGCTTATTGGAAAAAAGGCAATTATCAAAAAGCTCTTGAACATTACAGGAAAGCCATTTCCCTGGATAATAACGATTCTCTAATTTTTAATAACTTAGGTGCGCTTTACCTCTCGATTTTTATGCGCACTAAAAAAGTAGATACTCATTCTCAATCAGTTGAATATTTTAAAAAAGCTATCGAGCTCGATCCCGATTTGGCTTCAGCATATAATGGATTAGGTGGGGCATATAAAATAATAGGAAAAATCGATGATGCCATATCCTGTTGGGAAAAGTCATTAAAATTGAACCCAAATTATGATTTTCCTGTTTATAACTTAGGAATGGCTTATTATGAAAAAGGGGATAAGGCTCAAGCCCTCAGATATTTCAAGAAATACCTTGCACTAAAAGCTGATATCATTTCTCCTGAAGAAAAGAAAAAAATAGAAGATCTTATCCAAAAGTGCAAATTATAAAAAATTGCTCTTTTATCTTTTCAGGATATAAAAATCCCTCATGCTCTTATCTTTTTTTACGAGTCTGAAATCAATAATCTTATATTTCCTTTTGAATAGAGTCTTAAAAACCTGCCTTGTCTTCATCCTCCATTCAAGAGGGATACTCCTGACTTTGTTCTCAGCGACATCTGTCTCGCGGAGCATGTGATAAAAATCAACAGGAATCTCAACCAAAAGGAGTTCATGGTCTAGATCAAGGTTTAGGTCTTTTACCACTTCAAGCTTTAGAGCTCCACTCCGGCCTTTGACTTCCTCGGTGCCAGCCTCGAGCGCAATATACCCTGAGTCAATCAAGCGCTCTAAATCGTATTCAGGCCTTTGAATATCTTTCTTGAGATCCCAGAAGATAAGAAACCTGTCGCAGGGAATATCTACTCTATTCAGCAATCCAATAAAGTCTTCATAAAAAGCATCCCTGTATTCAACCACATCCATCCCGAAGTGATGGATATTCCTGTAAGCATTGATTCCTGTTAAAGGATCAAAACTATTGGTAACAGTATAAATCCCGAAGATCTCCATCAACTTCTCTCTCTGAAACTGCTTTATTAGAATCCCAAGACCATAAAGCTGAAAATCTTGCCTGACCCCTACATACTGGGAATAAAATAGGAGATTATCAGGTTCTCTGAAGGCAACTTTTTTGTCCTTTATTCCGACAAACCCATAGGAAAAGCCGACAAGGTGCTCTCTATCCTGCTTGAATTCTCCGTTCCTGCTTTCGACATAAACGGCTATAAATAAGCTGCTTCCATCATACAGAAAATTTGTGCACATCATGTTTCTCGCACCAGGTAGGTTATCCTTTGGATCGCTCCAAATCTCATTCCTCAGCTCTTCGTATTTCTGGTAGTCGCGTGGGTGGTCTGAGCTTTCCACTTTTAACAAAAAACTCTTTCCTTTGATCTTGTGTATCTTTTTAAATTCTTTCATTTTTAACAAAGTCAGCTTCAGAAAACCTTGCTTAAGATTACAATGATTTTATCCAAACGCTCTTTCCATTGCAAATTCCTGAAAAAAAAGGGGACAGGCCCTTTTTTGTGAAATAAAGAGGATTATCTCTAACCAAGAAGAGTTCTAACAAAAAAAGTGCAGAAAAAGGGGCCTGGCCCCATTTTTTGTTGGTCCCATTTTTTGTCCCTTTTTTTGATATTTTTTAATAGATTTGAATTCCGTTTTTTTTTAGTATATGGTAATTATCTTTGTTGGAAGATAGCTGTCTAAAAAGACTCTACTCGACTTTAAAGGAGAGATAGAATGAAAGCCTTCAAAAAAATCATTATCACGGTTTTTTCGCTCCTCATTCCCTTTCTTCTCCAGGCGGCAGAATTTCAGGTTAAAGTCATAAAAAGCGAAGATGATCTACCTGAAAAATTTTGCAGCCACTGGGAAAAGGGAGACTTTCTTATTTTTGACGGAAAGAACCTGACCTTAATCGGCGGAGCCAAGAGGCGTCTGAAAGACCTGACTAACTATCCAGAAGGCGACGCCATGGGGAGTATTATCAGTTTCGTCCCTGCCGGAAAAAAAATAGAGAGCAACCTGAATATCGGATCACCGTACATCAGGATAAAGAGAAAAAGAGAATATTTAACCTACTCTTCAGTTAAACCTTTAAAAGAGATTGCCCAAAAAGAGGCTATTGCTTTTGAAGCCACTGTTCTTTACGAAGGGAAAAAAGGAGAAAAAGCCCGGATCAGGACTCTCTATCATTTTTTGCCTCTCGAAGGAAGAATTGACGTCACTTCAACCATAACTAACACAGGAAAGAAAAAGTTCGAAGGCCTGGACTATGAGCTCTATTTTTATGCATTTCACAGTTACTACTTCAGCCCTTTTCACAAAAAGAAACATCCTGACTTAAGATTCAGAGTTTACCAGAAAAAAGGACATTATTTAGGCTGGCTTAATATGAATCCTCTCACCGAGGAAGAAAAATCTGTTAAAGATGGCGAAGAATCCCCTCCAATACCAGGAACATTAGCTCCCAAAGAAGTATTTGAAGTTCGCCATATCCTGCTGGTGGATACTAAACATGAGAATCTACTCCAGAAAATCTATAAAATTTTTAACGTAGAGCCAGTAGAAGCGCTCATTCATTTTGAAGACTTCAGTGGCGGATCCATGGAAGTCATTGTCAAAGATGCTTATTCTTCTTCTACTTTTTTCCGATCCTTTCTGAAAAATCCTCTTTCCATCAAAATTCCTCTTCCCAAGGGAGCTTATACCGCAAGAGCAAATTACTTCCCGGCTGTCTGCGAAGAACTCCTGGTTGTTGGGTTAGAAGAGGAAAGCTCATGCGTTCTCCAAAATCCCGCGCAGGGGAAGGTGAAAATAAAAATTATAAACAGCAAAGGAGAATTTGTGCCCGGCAAGGTCACTTTTATCGGCCTTTCATCGACTAAAACTCCCTATTTTAAACCCGAGAATCCTGTAAAGAGCGGAAGAGGGTGGGAATCTTTTAAAAATTCCTGTTTTCCTCAAGAAGAAGGACAGGAAGTGAAATTGCCTGTAGGAACCTATCTCGTCACTGCTTCAAGAGGACCGGAATATTCTATAGACAAAAAAGTCGCCGAAATATTGAAGAATGAACACCAAGAATTGATCTTTGGCATAGATAGAGTGTTGAAGACTCCAAATCTCATTTCGGTCGATCCCCACATGCATACCAATAAATCAGACGGAAGAGTGGGCATTCCTGAGAGGATAAAATCTGTTGTAGCCGAGGGAGTCGAGGTGGCTGTGGCTACTGACCACAATTACATCGCGGATTATTTTCCAACACTTAAGAGACTCGGCCTGAACAAATACCTCGCTGTTATAGCTGGGAATGAGGTGACCGTCTCAGGCTTAATCCACTATAACACTTATCCCTTAAAATACAGGCCTGGGGAGGAGGACAACGGAGCAATCTACCCTGTCTCTGATGAAGTATCCCCCCTTTTTGATAGGAGTCGGAAAAAGGACCCTGAAGCCATCCTGCAAGTAAATCATCCTAGAGCCGGGACCACAGGTTATTTCAATATGTATCTACTTGACCTAGAATCCGCATCCTTTGCTCGAGAGCACTTCGATACATCTTTCGATTTGCTGGAAGTAATGAACGGCCCCTATTATTATTCCTCCAATTCTGTGGCTATCGAAGACTGGCTTCATCTTTTAAATAGAGGTTACTACTTCCCTCTCATCGGCTCTTCTGACTCCCATTCAATAGACAGGGGAGAACCAGGTTACTCTCGAACATATGTTATGTATGAGGGAGAAGAGGGCGATAACCTGAATTGGAAAGCCCTTGCTCTTTCCTTAAAGAAAGGACGCTCCTTTGCCAGCAACGGTCCCCTAGTGGAGTTTAAAGTTAACAACAGATATACTTCAGGCGATTCCTTTACATCCTCGGATGGAAAAGCTGAGATTTGGATAAAGGTTCAAAGCGCACCCTGGGTCGCAGTGGATGAAGTGAGATTAATTGTGAACGGAGAAAGGGAGATTATCTCCCCGGTCGAAGCTTCGAAAGAAGTCATTCAGAAATTCACAAAACAAATCAGCTTGAAACTGAAGAAGGACTCCTACATAGCTGTGGAAGTCCTGGGCAAAAAGTCTCTCTACCCTATCTTACAAGAATACTCCAGAAAAGGGCTCTTGAAGGATGCAATCCTCCCTTACGCCCTGACAAACCCGGTGTTTATTGATGTGGACGGAAATGGGAAGTTTGACCCTCCTCTGCCAGGAAAAATCAAGCTGCGCTCCGACATTCCAGTACCAAAAAAATTAATACAGCGTTATTAATCAGATATGAATGAGAGGAGTGAAAAGTTAAATACCTAGAAAAGATCATCATTCGGAAAGGATAACACAATAATTCTTTAGAATACCCTGGTAATCCCTGTTCTCTTGAGGAAAGGCACGTGATAATTGATGATATTGCATGACAATACAATAAGATTTTTGGACACAACATGGACACCCTGATAAGACAAGGAAAGTGAGCTTGATAAATCAAGCTTCTTTTTTCAAGGACTCATTTTGGACATGCTTGACAGGGAGAACATCCAAGCCACTTAAATCCTGCATTCTCAGCTTGTACATTCCAAGTGGTGCTTTTTTTAATTTTTCAATAATACCCAACTCCTTACAGACCGTATCGACAGCCTCGTTGAATTCCTTCACTTGTCTAGTCCGCACTTCATTGAGATAGCTTTGTTGTACTTCGCTGAATTTGATAAAGGTGGTTTTAGGCTTGGGAGGATTATGTTTTGTTTTTGCCATTTTATCTCCTTTTAGAATGTATCTTTCTCTTCCTTAAGTGCCAGAATCTCTGCCTTCTCATCAAGCGATTCTTGGCTATTAAAATCTAATAAGTTAGCACGTTCCTGTAAATCTTGGTCAATAAGCTTTTTTATGTTTGTCCATGTCAATTTTTTTATCATAGTTATCAGGGTCTCCAAATCACCAATGCTTTGAATCCGCTTTATTATTATCCTTTTTATCAGTTCCACTTTTTCTTTTTCTGTAAATTCCATGATGCCTCCTTAAATTGTCAGGTTGAATACTTTCAAATTATTAAAGTCGACAGTAAAACCAGTGCTAGGGTTGTTTGTGTAGAAGTGCAATCTATCTACATAATCGCCTGCGGCCGCAGCAGATAAAGCCCGATGTGCTGTAAAAACATTGTCCAGGAAAAGTACGGCCTGCCTTGCAACGCAATCATAATGAAGCCTAATTGTGTACCAAGTATCTACTAGATAAGCACCACAATCGAATGCCCCTTCGCCGATAGTGTTAAGATAGATATGTCCATCATTTTCAAAGAAAATCATTAGACATACAACCGCACCTTTACGGAATTGCACACCACCTGCTTGATCCACGGCTGAGCTACGCATTTTAAACTCCATAACACCCGTTACCATTACATGGTCTGAGGTAGCAATTAACTGTGTATATACCTCCCCAGCTGCATTGTTATCGGTCAACCTAAGCATCTTATCATCGCCAGCTAGAACCACAATCTCAGCACTACAATTTGCATCGGCAGTTGTAGTCCAAGTTCCCCACCAATCATAATTACCCTGACCGTGTACGGCTGCTGTGGCTAAGACGTCGAAAATATCATCAGCCTCTACATCGTCCAAATCAACTAGATGCAAGGAAACGACATCTTTACCTACATGATAATGATATTCAGGAGGATAATATGTTGGCTCGTTTGTTATATAATCCCAATGGAGATTGCCTTCAAATGTAGTCGCTTTTATGGTTCCATTTACATCCAATTCACAGGTGGGGTCAATTTTATTTATGCCTACCCAGCCGTTATATTTGATGCCAAGAATATCACTAAAATCTTCTCCCGCACTTGTCTGTTCAGCTCTAAGAATTAAGGTATCATAATCTGCGGCTGGCCCGCTAATTTTCCACATGAAATCTCTGTTTTCATTTCCTTTTCCATCTAAACGTAAGATTTCTTCGCCTGAAGACACTGAATTTAAAGTTAATAATCCTGTATGGCCAAGTGACATCCTAACAACTGGCGTAATTCCACCACTAGGCGTAACCTCAAAATCTATCCTTCCTGGCATATCATCTTCGCCAGGAACTCCGTCAACATCCATATAGATTCTCGCCGTCCTTCTAAACTGAACGCCATCATAACCGTAAGAAGTCCACTCTCCCGTTGGGTCGTTTTCTTGGACTATTACAGGTATAGCTTCTGTACCTCTCCCCCTATACTGTTTAATGGTTGGATTATCCTGTTGAGCATTTGAATACGACTCCCACCTGACAGTTAAATCACCATCATTTCTAAATAATACGGGATATCGCTGGTCTGTAAATGTCCAATTGCCTGTAAACGTCGGGCTCGAAGCCTGCTTTACGCTCTGGTCAAACCAGTCGCCCAAAGTCGGATTGCCTGAAAGTGTAATAGTTCGAGCCGCATCGCCCGTTGTAATAGTCAGAATCCTATCAGCGCCCAAGTCTGTCCCTGGTTTAATAATCAGGTCATGGTCACCGCCAGTGTCGAGGAGATGAAGTCCCTCATTGCCAAGAGTTACACCAGCGAAAGTAGGACTAGATGCCTGCTTCACTGCCTGGTCAAGCCAATCGCCCATAGCACCTAAGTATCCCCATTGTGCAGCAGAGATTGTCGTTGCCCCAATATTTTCAAGCTCGGCTATTTCCGTAGCCTGTAGATTCTTGAGGTCATCTGGAAATTCGTCCACATCGGTTTTAAGCGCAGCAACGTCTACACCGTCCACTGTACCCGTAACAATGATATTGCCATTTATAGTCACGCCAGCGAATGTCGGACTCGATGCCTGTAAAAGTGCCTGGTCGATATAAGTCCCCCAATCTGTAATTTCTGTATGAACATGACTATGCGAGCCAGGAGCCCAGTTCCCGCCTACGATTTCCTCAAACTCTTCCCAGCTAACCCACGGCTTTGCTATCTTCATGTCTTCTCACACTTATAGGTGGTATTGAAACCGTCTATTTTTATATCCCTAATCACACCCGTCTCCGTCACATCCAGTGCATGACTGAGTCGCTCCTCCCATTGAATATCATCAACTAATTCCAGTGGCACGGGATTGAACGGCACGTTGAGATCGCCATACCATTTCGGGTCTTTGTATAAAGCAAGAAGAGTGGCACACATGGCGTCTAACGGTGCCTGCGTCTGGAAGAGATGATTCGTTATTGTAAGCGTCCGTTCGCCATAGGCGCCTATAGACGCATCATCGTGGTCTTCTCCCGTCAATTCGCTCTGCGCT
>CAYTBG010000017.1:0-37455 GCA_964435925.1 uncultured Eubacteriales bacterium
ATTAATTTCTCCTGTATTTTTCAATGACAACACCTGCAACAAATCCTGCAAGGCTTAGACCAAGGCCATACGGAATAGAATAGGGCCATGAGGGCCAACTCAAAGAGAGAAGCTTTACTTCACACAAAAACCTGAGCAAAGAATATCCTCCACCTAAAAGCAGACTTAAAAACCCAGCCATGGGCAATTTTTTCTTCAGAAAAATCATGGTAACACCTGGAATAAAAAGGCCTTCGGCCATAATTTCTGAAGCAAGGCCCAGGGTTTTCAAGATGCTTTGAAACCTGGTCGCCACAAGAAATGCAAATCCTCCTACAAATAAAGTTGAGAGACGACTTACTAACACAATCCCTTTTCCTCTGCTCGAAGAAAAAATTTGCTGGTAGACATCTCGTGTTAAAGAAAGAGCTCCGGTGTTGATTGCTGTGTCCATGGTGGACATAACTGCAGCCACGATAGCAATAAACAAAATACCGCCCAGAAAAATCCCAGCCCTTGAGGAAATAATTTCAGAAAAGAGAGGCCCCTCAAGCTTCTGGGAAAAGAATACAGGAAGAGAGATCATCCCGATGAAGACAACGATCCCGTAGAGAAGAAAAAAAGTCCCAGAAGCAGCGAACAGCCCAAAGCGTGCACTCCTGTCTGTCCGAGCTGCCTGAATCCTCTGCCAGGCAATAGGAGAGATTGTCCATGCCAGAGTAAAAGAGAGAACAATGAGAAAGTTCTTTTTAAAATTAAAGAAAAAATTGAAATAATTATCCTTTCCAAGCTCCGAAGCAACGAGAGAAATATCACTTAATGAGGAAGAATCTGAAAGAAAAAAGAAAAGGCCGAAGATTCCTGCTACAAGGAGAAAAAACTGAAGAGCGTCTGTGATTGCTACGGAAAAAAAGCCTCCAAAGACAGAGTAAACGAGGACCACGATTGTTCCCAATGCAAGGCTCGTGAGATAAGAAATGCCAAGAAACGACTTCAAAAAATGGCCAATTGCTACCATTTGGGAAGCAGCCAGCACTGCCATGTACCAGATAATCAGTATGGCAGCCAGATGACGAACAGCACGGCCGTAGCGTAACTCCACAAGGTCCGGCAAACTCACTATAGGAAGGCACCGAATGGGTCGGGCCAAAAAAAAGGCAAGGATAAGAACAGTAAGCACTGCCGGGACTCCCATGATCCAAAATGAACTTACTCCTGTCTCAAGGGCTTCATCAGCAGAGACCAAGGTTGATGTCGCCCCGAACCAAGAAGCGGCAAGAGATAAATAGACTAAAAAGGCTGGAAGACGTCGGGAAGCAAGAAAAAAATCCTCTAAATTCTTCATCCTCGTTGAAAAAATGAAACTTGCGAGAAGGAGAAGAAAGAAGTAGGCAAGGAGAAAAAGGAAAAATTCAAGCTTCACGCAACAACTTATAACAAAAAAATCCATCTCATGGCAATGGGGTTAGACCTTTAAGACGTGAATTTTTATTTGCATCTTTCTCCAAGGAATAGGCAATGGGGTCAGACTTGCAAAGCTTGAATTATTATTTGTCTCCTTCTCAGAGAGAAAACCTTGTTTTTTATCGAGAAAAAATTCAAGTTTTCAAAACCTGATCCCGCTTATTTGACCCAGATTACGTTATTTTTTTTATCTAGGAATAATTCAAGTTTTGCAAGTCTGACTCCATTTTATATAATAGATGCCATGAAACACATCATTGGCTTACTCCTACTCTCCTGGCTTAGTTCTTCTCCTACTGTTGGAGATATCGCTCTTAAAGTAGAGAGGAAACTTCGCTCAGTCCAATCTATCCAATCTAATTTTAGTCAAATATATCACTCTTCCTCGGTTTCTACTCCTCTGATAGAGAAGGGAAAATTTTATTTCAAAAAACCAGATTTGATGAAATGGGAGTATAAAGACCCGGAGGAGAAGATATTTATCTACAAAGAGGGAGTTTTCCTTCTGTATATTCCAGAGGATAAAGAGCTTTTCCGGAGTTACTCATCAAAAGAGAAGTATGAGTCAGAGATCCTTTCTATTCTTTCTGGTAAGAGGCGACTGAATGACAACTATTTAATCGAGCCTAGCCCTTTCCCTTCAGAAAATAAAAAGGCTCGGCAGCTGAAATTAACTCCTAGAGAAGAAGGTGAATACACGTACATCCTTCTGGAAATAGACGAAAAGACCTGGCTTATCCGAAGAGCCATTTTTTTTGATTGGGCCGGAAATAAAAATGAGTTTGAGTTTTCCCAGATAAAGACAGATGTTCGACTATCTAAAAAGGTGTTTGAGTTGAGAGTACCTGCAGATGTTGAAATTATCGAGGATGAATCAGACAAGAAAAATGGATGCCCCTAAAAAATACTCCAAACTTAAACCATCTCCGCCCGTTTTCGTATAAACTCTTGAGGACAGGATGTCCTCCATGAATGAAGATAAAGAACTCGTCGAAAGGACAATCAAAGGAAATAAAAAGGCTTTTGAAATGATTATCCAAAAGTATCAACAACCCCTGCTGAACTACATCGGCCGCACGGTTGGAGAGCGTGAGCTGGCTCTAGATTTTACCCAGGAAGTATTTATAAAAACATATTCTTCTCTTCACTCCTATAAGCCTCAGTATAAATTCAGCACCTGGCTTTTCAAAATTGCATCCAATTTTATCATTGATTACTGGCGAAAGAAAAAAATTGATGCCTTCTCTCTTGACCAGCAGGAGCAAGACAGCGACCTTCCTCCTCTTCAAGTTCCTGATAAGGAACCTTCCATCGTGACAAAATTTGAAATCTCCGAGCTCAGGGAAAGAATTGAGCAGTCCTTAGAAAAAATTCCAGCTCCTTTAAGAGAAGTGTTTGTCTGGAGGCATATCAACGAATTCAGCTATGAAGAAATGGCAGAAATAAAAGGCTTGCCTGTAGGAACGATCAAAAACAGAGTTTTTCAAGCCAGAGAATTAATTCGAAAGCGCTTGGAGGAGAAAGCATGAAATGCCTCAGCATTGAACAGATTTATCTTTGTATAGAGAAAGAGCTTCCCCTTAGTGAAAATAAAAAAATCGAAGAGCACCTAGCTACCTGCCGAAAATGTAAAAATGCTCTTGAAGAAAGAAGGCGCTTGCTTCAGGCCTCAGAAAATCTCCCCCTCTGGCAAACACCTCCCGACTTCACCCAGCAGGTTATGGCTAGAATTTTTCCAATCAGAGTTCCCCTCTCTGCATGGCTCACAGCTGCATCTGCTGGTTTTGCGTCAATCATCTTAGCAATCTTTATCCTCTTTCTGGTTGCAGGTCAAAATTTCTCAAGTCTTCTTACCAGTCTTAATCATAGCCTGTGGAATTTCGTAAGAAATCTTTCTCCAGTCTTTGTGAAACTCTTTAAGGTAGCATCTCTTTTTGTCAAAACTCTTCAACAATTCTTTGAATATATCATCAAAGCCTTCGCTTCGTTAACAACTATCATAAGTCCCCAGGTCCAGATAATCATTATCACAATCGCCATTATTTTAATCGCTTTCTCTATCTATGGAATAAAAAGAAAAATATTGATGGGAGAACAAGCATGAAAAATAAGATATTGTTTGTCCTTATCCTTCTTTTCCTTATCTCAGGATCTATCCCTCTCCAAAGTCAGCAGAGTTTTACCTTGAAGAAAGACATCGTTGTCGCTGAAGGCGAAGTCCAAAATAATATCGTCGCTTTTGGGGGAGTAGTCCATATCAACGGAAGAGTCAAAGAAGGCGTTATCGCCTTCGGAGGAGAAGTTATTATAACTGGCGAAGTAGGGGATGTAGTTTTAGGATTCGGCTCAATCATCACTCTGGAGCCTACAGCTCGCATCAGGGGAGATGTCGCCTCTATAGGAGGCACACTCATCAAAAAGCCCGGGTGCATTGTCGAAGGAGATACTATTTATTTTAATACTTCGGAAGACATTACAAAGTTATTTGAGGAAGGATTAAGAGGTTTCCTTTCTGTTTCTCTGATTCCTTTACTTTTGATTATTAAATTGATCTCTGTTTTCATCTGGTTTCTCCTCGCCTTATTGATAACAGCTTTTTTCCCTCGTCAGATTTCCTATGCCTCTGTTCAAATCAGAAAATCTTTCTGGCCAATTATTGGCACAGGCCTTTTAAGCATTATTATTTTTTCTGGTCTAATCATCTTTTCAGCCTTACTTTCCCTGGTTTTGATAGGTATTCCTATCCTCCTCGCTCTCATTATAATAGGCTTTGTCATTAAAATCTTTGGTCGAGTTATCCTTTTCTACTTCTTTGGAGAAAGCCTTATCAACGCTTTCGGGAAGAGCAAAATATCTCCGCTCCTGGCTGTCGTTCTAGGTCTGATTCTTGTGAGTCTCGTTTCCTTTATACCTGTTGTCGGCGTTCTACTCACTTTCATTATGAGCATAATAGGTTGGGGAGTGGTTATAAGGACAAAATTCGGGACAACTGAGAAATGGTTCAAAAGAGTGTAGCAGCTGCAGGCAATCTGAATTTATAACTCAAGAACATCCTTTTCCTTGGCTTGGGCAAGCCCGTCTATTTTTTTATTGTATTCATCGGTTACTTCCTGAAGCTTATCATAACCCCAATATTTATCATCCTCAGTAATCTCTTTTTTCTCTTCCAGTTCTTCGATTTCTTCCTTGCTCTCTCTTCTCAAGATGCGGAGAGCGGTTTTCTCATTTTCCAACATTTTTTTAATGTGTGCGGCTATTTCCTTTCTTCTCTCTTCATCCAGTGGAGGAATCGGTATTTTGAGTATTTTGCCGTCATTAATTGGATTTAGGCCCAGATCAGCACTCCTTATTGCTTTATCAAGAGCTTCCAACAAGGATGGATCCCATGGCTGGACAGTGATCAAGGTAGGATCAGGAACTCCCAGCGTCGCCATTTGATTTATGGGAGTTAAGCTTCCATAGTAGTCAACTTTTATATCCTCAAAAAGACCAAGGTTCGCCCGGCCCGTTCTTAATTTACTCAGATCTTTTCGAAAATGATCCGTGGAAACTTTCATCTTTTTTTCAAGCTCTCTTAATATGTCTTTAACCATCCTTATTCCTCTCTAAAAAAGACTGAATAATAAGCAAAAACTCCTTATCAATGGGTAGCTCAATAAATCCTCGTGCCAACTTTCTGGCCTAAAACTACCTTTTTTATGTTTCCTCTCCTCTTAAGGTTGAAAATTATGATAGGCAACTTATTGTCTTTACACAAGGAAATCGCTGTCGTATCCATAACCTTCAATCCCCTCTTGATGACATCAAGATATTTTATAGAACTAAACTTTCTGGAAGTTTTGTCCACCAAAGGATCGGCTGTATAAACACCATCCACCTTTGTCGCCTTCAATATCACCTGAGCCTTGATCTCCAAAGCTCTTAACGCAGCCGCAGTATCAGTCGTGAAATAAGGACTGCCGATACCTGCGCTGAAGATGACAATTCTTCCTTTTTCAAGATGCCTTATTACCCTTCTTTTTATAAAGGGTTCAGCAACGGCTTTGATCTCAATAGCTGAGATGTGGCGGATGAAAACGCCCTCTTTTTCCAGAGCATCCTGAAGAGCAATTCCGTTCATTATCGTAGCCAGCAGACCCATATAATCAGCTGAAGCTCGGTCCATCCCTGCTTCTGTTCCACTCATCCCGCGAAAGATATTCCCTCCACCGATCATGATGGCAACCTGAACTCCCAAATCATGAGTTTCTTTTATCTCTTGGGCGATAGATTTCGCAGTATCGAGATTAATCCCGTAAGGCTCATCTCCTGAAAGAGATTCTCCAGAAAGTTTTAACAGAATTCTTTTATAGGCAGGCTTAATTTGAGGCATGATTTTATATTATGATTTACCCAGTTCAAACCGAGCAAACTTTTTTATGCGGATGTTCTCGCCAAATTTGGCAATATGGGAGGTAACAAGCTCTTTGATCGAAATCTTATCATCCCTTATATAGGGTTGATCCAATAAACAGACTTCCTCTTTGAATTTGCCGATCTTGCCCTGGACGATTTTCTCTATAATCTCTGGAGGCTTTTTTGAATCCTTGAATTGCTCTCGAATGATCTCTTTTTCTTCTTCTAAAACCTCGAGGGGAATATCCTCTGAAGATAAGTACTCGGGCGCTGAAGCGGCAATATGAATGGCAATGTTTTTCACTAATTCTTTAAATTCATCGTTACGAGATACAAAGTCCGATTCACAATTGACCTCTATAAGAACTCCTATTTTTCCGTTAAGATGTATGTAGGAACCAACAATTCCTTCTGCTGTATCTCGACTCATTTTATCCTTGGCGCGCGCG
Source organism: uncultured Eubacteriales bacterium (assembly GCA_964435925.1). Classification (GTDB taxonomy): domain Bacteria; phylum Acidobacteriota; class Aminicenantia; order Aminicenantales; family Aminicenantaceae; genus SOIV01. The sequence continues at coordinate 6,288 of CAYTBG010000017.1, forward strand.
TATCCTTTTTTCCTTAAAATGACAATCGCCTTTTCTATGTCTCCCTTACTTTCCTTGAGCGCTTTTTTGCACTCCATCACTCCAATTCCTGTGCGCTGTCGGAGCTCCTTAACCATTTCTGCTGTTATATCCATCTCTCTTTCCTTCCTTAAGCACTTTTTTCAGGCTCAGTATAACCACCGTCGTTCTTTTCTTCCTCAGAAGATTTAGAGGGGGAAGGAGCTTTTTCCTCGGAAGGAGAAGCCTGGCCTTCCTCTGGAGCAACTACCTCTTCTTCTGGAATAACCTCTTCTTCTGGAATAACCTCTTCTTCTGGAGAAACCTCTTTTTCTGGAGAAATCTCTTCTTCTTTTTTGGCTTCCAGGAGTTCTTTTTCCATTCTATCCTTTTTGCCCTCAATTATGGCTTCAGATACTTTTGAGGTAAACAACTCGATGGCTCTGACCGCATCATCATTTCCAGGGATAGGATGATCTATGTTCTCTGGGTCTCCATTCGTATCAACCACAGCTACAATCGGAATATTCAGCTTCCGGGCTTCAAAAATAGCAATCTCCTCTTTGGTAGAATCTATTATAAACAAAGCCCCGGGGAGTTCTAACATATTCTTTATTCCGCCTAAATTTTTGGAGAGTTTCCGGTAGACCTTTTCCAGTTTCGACTGTTCCTTTTTGGATAACAATCCCCATCGTCCATCCTCTTTCATCTCATCTAATTCAATCAATTTCTCCACGCTGCCTCTGATGACACCGAAGTTGGTCAGCAATCCGCCAAGCCAACGTTGATTGACATAACTGGATTCACACCTTAAAGAAAGCTCACGGATTATATCTTGAGCTTGCTTCTTCGTTCCCACCATGAGCACTTCCTTCCCACTCTCGGCAACCCCCCTTATGAACTGGAGGGCATCCTTGAAAACTCTTATTGTCTTCTGCAAATCAATGATATAGATTCCATTCCTCTGGCCAAAAATATAATCCTTCATCTTGGGGTTCCACCTTTTAGTTTGGTGGCCAAAATGGACGCCTGCTTCTAATAGTTCTTTCATCGTTACTGATACCAATGGATATTCTCCGTTTATCTTTTATGGTACTGTGGTGCCTTTCGGGCCCCCAACAATCCATATTTCTTTCTTTCTTTAATCCTGGCATCCCTCGTCAATAAGCCTGCCCCCTTAAGATTGGGCCTTAACTCCTTATTAAACTCAATCAAAGCCCTTGCGATTCCTAAGCGAATTGCTTCCGATTGTCCAGTTAGTCCCCCTCCGTTGACACGGATGAAAATATCAAATTTATTTTCTGTTTCAGTCAGACGAAGAGGCTGTTTGATGGTATGCGTTTGACTCTCCATGTAAAAATATTCGGTGAATTGACGAGGTCTTTTATTCACATATAAAGTGATATCACCTTTTCCTGGTCGAAGAAAAACCCTAGCAACCGATGTTTTTCTCTTCCCTGTTCCGTAATACTGAATTAAACTCAAGTTTCCTCCTAAAACCGGTGTTCTTGGGGCTTTTGAGCCTCATGAGGATGATGAGAACCTCTATAAACCTTAAGCTTTTTATATACAGCTCGGCCGAGCGTGCCTTTGGGAATCATCCCCCAGACTGCTTTTCGAACAACTTCTTCTGGTTTTGTATCTAAAAGCTCCTTCAATGTCTTGACTTTCAACCCCCCAGGGTAACCAGAATGAGAATAATACTTCTTCTGCTCCAGCTTTTTCCCTGTGACATTTATTTTTTCAGCGTTAATAACAACCACAAAATCCCCGCAATCAACAAAATGGGCAAACTCAGGCTTCCTCTTTCCCCGGAGTAAGACTGCTACTTCTGTGGCGAGCCTCCCGAGAGTCTTTCCTTCGGCGTTAATCACCCACCACTTCTTCTCGATCTCATCCTTTTTAGGCGTGAATGTTCTCATTTCTTTTTAAACTTTAAGTACAAGCTCCAAGCCTGTAGCGATGCTCTAAAATACTAAATCTGGGGGGAATTGTCAACCTTTACTAAGGTAAAATCAATAGTTTAACGGTGACATCCTTCTTAGTTTTATCAATGAATCCAACTTTTGACTTTTCTTCTTTTTCTTGTATAAATTTTTATCAGCGCAACCCCGATCAAAAATCCACCTATGTGAGCAAACCAGGCCACACCGCCTCCCAGCCCCACATTCAGAACTTGAGCGATAAACCATATTCCAAGAATAAAAAAAGCAGGAATAGGCAGAATTCGAATGAAAAAAAACAGGAAGACAAAAGTCAAGACTCTGGCTCTAGGATAGAGGATCAAATAAGCTCCAAGCACTCCTGCAATAGCTCCGCTTGCTCCAATCATCGGGACCTGAGAGTTGGGATGGAAAACAATATGGGTTAGACTTGCGCCCAATCCTGAAAGCAGATAGAAAAGGATGAATCGAAAGGGACCGAGAAAGTCTTCAATGTTGTTACCGAATATCCAGAGATAGAGCATATTGCCAAAAAGATGGAGAAAGCCCCCATGAAGGAACATCGAGGCTATTAGAGCTAAAGGCGGCAATAATCTGGATACAGGTTCCTGAGATTCAGAGGAAACAAAAGAGACCGCTGTAAAATGAGTAATTTCATAGGGAATAGCTCCCATTTTAAAAACATAATACTGCAGTCCCTGAGGTGAAATAAATTGGTAAACAAAAATCAGGATATTGAGAGCTATAAAAAAAACAGTGATGTATGGAAAGCGAGAAGTGGGATTCTCATCTTTAAGAGGGATAAACATTCAGTATAAAGCTTATTAGGAGGTGAAGGTACAAAATTTGTCAAGATAAAGAGGATTCTGCTTCTCTAGCTCTATTTAATTCCCTTCAATTCTTGTTCAAGCCTCTTTCTCTCTAACTCTTTCTTTCTTGCGTCTTGGGCTCTCTGTTGCCACATATCGGCTTCCTCGATATACCTACTTTTTCTCTCAGGATACACTGCTGCATAAATATTTCTGTAAAGGATGCCCATATAATAATAGGTGAAGGAATAAGAGGGTTCCATTTCGATAGCTTTCAGCAATGCCTCTTCAGCTACTTTTGCACACTCTATTCTCTCTTCCTTCGATAGCTGAGCCTGAAGACGATGAGCCTTCCAAAAACGATTCACTCCTATAGCATACCATGGGATATTATTATCAGGCTCTAATCTTGTCCGATATACATGAAATTTATAGGCTTTATCGAAATCAGGAGGTTGTAAATCTTCATAAAACTGAGCTGCATAAGCATAGCCCTCAGGACTTTCAGCGTCAAGCTCGATCCTTCGAAGATACATTTCTTCTGCTTTCTGAAAAGCTGTCTTTCCTTTTTCTGTTTCTCCGCCCTCCTGCTCGCCTGACGCGCCACTTGCTCTTACTGGCACATATTTCTTATAGAATCCAGCCACGACATAATAGTTCTCCATGTTGGTCGGCTCCAACTCAAGTATTTTCAAGTAGAGCTTTTCAGCCTCTTCAAAATTCCTCAACCTGTCATACATATCGCCCAATGAATAAATAACATTCTTGTCGTAAGGATCGATTTCGTAGGCCCTGTTTAAAGCTTCTAAAGCTTTATTGGCCCTCTCATTATTCTCTGGAGTATCCACAGCAGGACCTCTATAAAGATTTTTGTAGCTTTCGCCAAGATATTGATAAGCTTCAACCAAACGTGGATTATGGACTAAGGCTATTTCATATAGTTCAATTGCATCACGGTATTGAGCCTCACTAAAACTCTTGTTAGCCTGGGCAAAATAATAATTGGCTCGTAAGCCACCGATGAATTTCCCACAGCCTGAAGAAGCAAAAATTATGGCCAAAACCAGAAAAATTAGGGGGATGGTGTTTAAATATCTTTGTCGCATATTGACCTCCATTCTCCTTGGGTCCATTCTATTATCGCCTATAAATTTATAATAGAATTGACAGATAAAGTCAAGAAAAGCAAAAAACAGAAGGCTGGGGTCAGACTTGCAAGTCTGACCCCATTCTTAGCTCTTTCTCAGGAGCAACCTTATGGGCGTTCCCCAGAAATCAAACTTTTCCCTCAGTTGACGTATGAAAAACCTCTCATAAGCAGGGGCAAGGGGAACTCGTGAATGAGTAAACAGGGAAAAAGTCGGGGGGAGAATTCCCTTCTGAGTCATATACTTTATCTTCATTCTTCTCTTGTTTTTTGAAAGAGGAGGATGATTTTTATTTATCAAGGATAAAAAATTATTCAATGGAGATGTTTCTATTCTTTTATACCCGTTAGCGTAGACCTGTTCTGCAATATCGAGAATTTTTATGACTCTCTTCCCAGATAAAGCGGAGATAAAGAGTAGAGGAGCATAATTGACAAAATCCAGTTTCTCATAAACGTTCTGTTTAAAATCTTTTGAAGTGTTAGTATTTTTCTGGATTAAATCCCATTTATTCATTGCGATCAACAAGGGCTTTCCTGATTTATGAGATAAATGAGCGATTGCAGAATCTTGACGCGTAGGGAATTCCTGTGCATCCATAATCAAACAAATAACATCTGCCCGGGTAATATCTTTCTTCGCTTTTATGATGCTGGCTTTTTCTCTTTTATCTCGGGTACGGCTCAATTTACGAATCCCTGCTGTATCAACCAGGCAAAAAGCCTTCTTATTCCTTAATATCAGAGTGTCAATGCTATCCCTGGTTGTTCCGGGTATTTCACTCACGATTAATCTCTCTTCCCCGCAGAGGCGATTCACTATGGATGATTTTCCAACATTGATGCGGCCAACTATAGCTATTTTAAGAGCCTTTGTTTCCTCTTTATCAGGCGCGAAAGCAGGGAGAGCGGCGATAAGAGATGACTCGAGATGCTTCAGGTTTCTTTTGTGCTCAGCTGAGACGGCCAAAACTTCCTCTTCACCTAATCTATAATAATCACCGAGCTTTACTTCCTCTGAAGAAGAGTCTATCTTATTGACAACCACAAAAATCAGCTTATTCAATTTTTTCAAAGAAAAATAGAGTTCCTCTTCAGCTGGCAAAAGGTCCCTTTTCCCGTCCAGCACAAAGAGAAGAATGTCTGAGTTCTCCGCTGCTTCCCTCGCCTTTTTTTTAATTTTGGATGAAAGGGGATCCTCCTGGAAATCAAAAAATCCACCTGTATCAACCAGAACAAACTCCTTCCCCTTTAAGCTGCAGTGCGCAGAGACTTGATCCCGAGTCATGCCAGGCAGAGAATGGACAAGCGACCTTTTCTCTTTTAGAAGACGATTGAATAATGTAGATTTTCCTACATTGGGAAAGCCAACAATAGCAACTTTTGCCATTTTTTCCATAAGGAAAAGCACTCTCTTTTAAGGAAACAAATGAGGCGACACTAATTGGCGATTAAATCATACAGAGGCAGAAAGGGCCGGCTCAGGTTTATGTGGCCTCCCAGAGTTTCCCTTTCCTGGCCTTCGATCAAGATGAAGACCTTTTTAATAGTTTTAAAATTATAGGCAAGGGAGTTCACTACCGAAAAAATTGTTGAAATTTCAGCCGACGAGCCGGAGAGATGTTTCTCCACAATCTCTTCGGAAAAATCCACATACGCCACTCCGTCTCCTGTCAAAAAAAGCTCTCTCAGTTTCGTCTCTGGAGGAAAAGGTGAGATGTAGCCTTTATCGGAGCCTTTTATGAGTTCCTCGACTGCCTGCTTAGCCTGGCGGACGATTGATGAACTGGCAGTGATCTCTCTTTCTTCAGGATGCAGTAATGTATCCGCCTCTGAGAGGAAAAACAGAACAATCTTTCTTGTTTGAATAGGCCCTGAGGGAGATGGTTCAAGCACAGGAGGAGGGGCTTCGGCAGGTAGTTTTATCTTTTCCAACGCGCCGCTTCTAAAAAAAATTACAACGAGAATGGCCAAGATCGTAAGAAGGACTGCAAGAAGCGCTACTCTTTTCACACCCATGTCTTCACCTCATTTTTGAGAATAAAGCTCGATATAATTCACCAGACCTCTATAGATTGCCTGGGCGACATTAATCTGAAATCCTTCCCTTGTCAAGCTTCTTTCTTCCCGAGGATTGGAGATGAAAGCCACTTCTACCAATACAGCAGGACAAGCCACTCCTGCTAATACTGTAAAAGGAGCCTGCTTTACCCCCCTATTTGATGTTCGCAGCAGTAGATTGAGCTCTTTCTGGATGCTTTCGGCGAGCAGGCTGCTCTGCTTAAGGTAAGCTGACTGAGCCATATCCCATAAGATCATCTGTATTTCATCTTCACTTTCTCCAGTAATTCCCTCTCCAGGTTCAGTAGGATTATTTTCCAGGAAAGCCAATTTTCTTGCTTCCTCATCTGTAGCATCCCTGCTGAGGAAATACGTTTCTGATCCGTGAGCATCTTTTCGAAAAGAACTGTTAGCATGAATGCTGACAAAAAAATCAGCCTTATGGTTGTTGGCTAAAGCAGCTCTATTCTCGAGGGAAACATTCAGATCTTTATCCCTTGTGAGGACGACTCGGGAAGGAAAATTCCGTTCAATAACGGCTCTTAGTTTGAGACCGATTTCCAGAGCGACATTTTTCTCTAACGTGCCAAATCTACCTTTGGCTCCAGGCTCCAAGCCGCCGTGCCCAGGATCGATAACGATAGTTTTCATTCCTTGGAGAGAGGATGAGCCTGTTTGTGCCCTCGAGGTAGGTGAGGCTGTTGAGGGCTGAGGGATTTTTCCTCTTGATGCCTCTTTTTGTTTTAAACTGTCCGCTGTCTCACTCTTCTCTTCATCAATCTGGCTGAAATCAATAACCAATTTCGGTGGATCGTTGAGGGTAAAATAATCATAGCTGAAGTTTCTGACCTTGGTCCTGATAGCCAGAATGTAAAAATCTTTTCCCTTTGACCAGCCGAAAGACTTAATAATACGACTTTCAAAGGCTCCCCTCTGAATCCGAAAGGGGACGTCGGTGCTTATATTAACCATTAATAAGGATGAACTTTTCTCGATGTCGAAAGATATGGGAACGGATGAATCAATGATGACCCGGCTGAGAGTGGGGTAATCCTTGACAGATAACTTGAGGAAAGGCTGAGTTTGAGAAAAGGAAATAACAGAAAGAAAAAGAAAGAGAATAACTCCTGCTAATAATGCACTTCTCTTCTTTCGGCTAACCAATTTTTTATTCAAGTATTATCTTTTCCGTAGATTTATTTTGGAGGCGGCGGGAATCGAACCCGCGTCCGAAGACATTCAGCAGATAGCTTCTACATGCTTATCCTCTTCTGCAATCTCGTTCTGAAGTGTCCGAAGAGGAGGAACACAACGGAACCAGGCCCGATCAGCTTCACTTGCCAGGCTCAGGACTAACCTGGGTCGCTATCCTGCTAGTCGACGCTTCTCAAGCACCGCAGGAAAGAACTAGAGAAACGGCATGCCTATTATTTAGGCAGCAACAGGCAGAGTTTCTGCGTTTAGTTTTTTCCACCTTTTTACGAGGTGGGTGGAATCTCGACATGCTCCATCTGCCTCATTATCTCCGTCGAAACCAATTCGCCCCCGTCTCTCAGGTTTAAATTATAATTTAGATAAAAAAGCTTTGTCAATGGTCAATGGTGCGTGGAGTTCCCCCAAAAATTTATGGATTAAATAGATTTCTTTGTAAACTATCTGTTCTTAACATTGAATTTAAACCCTGAGAGCCTATCTTTAATCTAAAAAGATAAAAAAAGTACCCCCAATATTTCGCTTTTTCAATTGTGATTTTCCCCAACTTGAACAAATAAAATTAGTTATCTATTTTTTAGCCTAATTTTCAAGGGAACTCGAGAAGATAAAAAAGGTCTTTTTTGGATTGTTTTTCACGAAGGTTGTAGAGAGAGCTTGCTTAATGCTGTTCTGACATAATACTCAATTCCCCAAAAACGGATGGTATGCTGGTCCGGGGCTTCCATACCGCAAGTCATTATCCTTGATCCTGTTGCCAGACAATCTTTTGTTTCCATGGTGTGTCCGTCTAAGATTTTGTATTCCCAGTAATCTTTTCCCGGGATGATTATGGCTAAGTTTCCATTTCCTTGTTTGCTCTTTCTTTTCGAGGCTGAGAGACCAACGATGATTCTTCCATCAAAATAGACATTAACGCCCGAGATTGTTTTCTTGAAAGGGGGTGAAATCACATGGGAGATTCCGTCTTTAAAATTGATAATACTTATTTTACTCTTTAAATCTTTCTTTATGTGGTCAGCGTAATAATCCCCCTCTATGATGGCTAGAATTTTTCCCTGAGGATACAACTTAATGTGATGAGGCTTCCCCTCGAGATTTTCAACAATATTCACCAACCCTTTATCCACATCCCAGTGTCTAAGAGTTTTATCCAAACTACCTGAGTATATCCGGCCAAAATAATCCACGGCTACGGATAAAACCGGCTGGTGGTGGCCTTCCAAGGTAAGGATATTTTTATTCAGAAAATCCCAGATTCTTATCGATCCATCCTTGTGTCCGGTAATAATCCTGTCTCTTGGAAAAGAAGTGATTGCCAAGGCTGGCGAATTCGTTTTTTCTATCCTAACGATTTCATTCCTTTCAAAGGAAACATTCGATAACTCTCCCTTATGATTAATCAAAAAAATATCTCGACCGAGTAATGTTATGTCCGTGTTTCTTTCCATAAAAGTGTAGAATATTCGGTTATCAAGAAATGTGAAAATAAAAACACTTCCCTCCTCCCCTATGCCTGCAATCTGGTCCTGGGCATAAAATCTGATTTGTTTGGCTTTTAAGTCGTCCATTTCTATGGTTTGAAGAAGATTCGGTTGGTCGGCGAGGTTTTCATTCAACTTTGCTCTGAATTTTCTTTCTTCAGGAGAGAAGGGTTTGGCGCTTGATTTTGGCCAATCTTCACTTCTTAAAGAGAAATTTTCCTGCCTGAGAGACAGTGTTTCAGGCTCAATCTTTAAGGGTTTTGACTCTTGGTTGAAATCCCCGATCCTTATCAGATCCCCCCAGGAATCTATTTTTTTCTTTTCAAATAATTCTTGTGTTTCCTGGCTGTTCAGACGAGAAGAAATGGAATTGTCGAGGTCGTACAATAAAACAATTCCTTCTTGATAGAAATGTGTGTCTTCGAGAGATGGTTCCTCTACAAAAGATAGATGAGTTTCAACGCTTTCAAGGGCAATTTCTCTTTCTTCTAAGTTCAATCTCCTTGTGGATAAAGTTGCCCTAAAATTTACCTCAACATCTAATTCTCCCTTGAAATAGAATAAATCAATGACTCTCTGAAAATAGTGTTGGTCGCGGCAGCCATCTAAAATGATCAATTTTTTATTTGAATTTTTCTCTAGGAATTGTCTGAAGAACTCGTCAGGATCATCCTCCTGCTCAGAGAGGGGATAATCTTGATAGTAGACCGGCTCAATATATTTTTTTAACCATTTTAATCCTAGAATTCGGTTAAATATTTTGTGATCTTTTTTTCGATCACGCATCAAATAGAGTATTTCGTCCGGTTTTAAATCAGCAAATCCATTAACAATCGATTCGCAGAAATATGTCTTCCCTGTACCCGAATCTCCGTTGACAGCTATAATGGCTCTTTTTTTTAAGTTTATTAAGTAATGCAGTGTTTCCGAGAGTTCGTACAACCCTTTCTGGGCAGGCTTGAGCCCTAGGATGCTCACTGCTCCGATGTTATAAAGATAGAGGGAATGAGTGAATTCAGGCATATCAATTTTTCTTAAGGCACTCACAGTTTCTTCAAAGATTTGCTTGTTCTTGGTTTTTAATAATTTTAATAGAGTGATGGCGATATCGGCACTTACGCCCCCGAATTTTTCTTTCTGGGCTTTTCCGATTTCTCCCAACGTCCACGCTAAATATGTTTTTAATTTTGCCGAAGGATATTCTTCATATTTTACCAAAGAGGAAAGGCGTTGGATCGATTCTAAGCCAATTTTTCCTAGCGCCCAGAAAGCTTCTTCCTTTTGCTTTAGTATGTGATGAATTTTTCCTTCTCGATGGCCTTGAGAGGGCTCAATCTCATCATGTTCTTCCAAGACTTGGGCAATGGCCTTGACCGCCTTTTTTTCTTTCAAATTCCCAAGAGTGTAAATCAAATTTTCTCTTATTTTTGAGTAGTACGAAGGGAAAAGACTCGTAGCTTTTAATAATGTCTCAGTGGATCGGGAATCCTGGAGAATACTGAGGATGACTGAGGCGGCATACTGGATGCCGCTTGAAATGTCTATCTTCTCATCCATCAACAGAGAAAGGCAAGGACGCAAGAAAGCCGGAGAGGCGAGAGTAGCAATTCCCATCGGCGGCTGGATTTTTTCAATGATTAAAGAGAAAATTTCTTCACTTCGTTTTGGATCTTCTGCTTTCTCGAGAAGCTGATTCAGAGTTTTCATCAATCTTTCTTCTTCAGAAATCATCTTGGGAATGGGCTCGATAATTTCAGGAGATCGCTTTTTTAATTCATCTAAAATATCGAAAATAAATCCTTCATTTTCTTTTGCATTTGAAAGACAGTTTAAAAAATGATTCAGGGTTCGGAGTTCTTTTATGAATTCTTGTTTCTGGACTTTTGCCGCTGTATCCCAGTCATGAACAAAAGATTCAGCGTTTAGGCGAGCAGCTTCATAATGGAGTATCCACGCTAATACTTCAAGAATGATTAAAAAAGGATAAACTTTTTCTGATCGGCCTCCCGAAGAATATGATTGAATTATCTTTTCATCGATTTCATCTTCTTTTAAGCTTTCAGGGCGGATTTTAGGTTTTTCCAAACGTGCCAATTTTATTTTTTTAGTAATGAGCCAAGCTCTTTCGCTTGCAAAAAGAGAGAAAATGTTCGGGATAAATAAGGACTGTTTTTCCTCTCCCATCCTCCACATTTGATAGAGCAATTCGTTTGAAATTCGATCGATTAGAGTTTTAGGATTTTCTTTCCATTCTCCTTTTAAATTGAGATAGGTGAATTTTTTCGGATCAAATTCACTAATAATGACTCTTCCAGCTTGGATGAGATTTTGCAGGGATGGGCGTTTAAGTAGCTGCTTTTTCATCGATGCAAAAATAAAAAGATTCTATTTTGAAACAATAAGACTTTGCAGATCTTCTTCTAGATTGGTTGGTTCTATTCTGAAAAGCCATCCATCGCTATAGGGGTCCCTTCTTAATAGAGAAAAGTCCTCTTTTAACCTTTCATTGAGCTCGAGGACTCTCCCGGTGGCTGGTGACCATATGCGGTGACTGTATTTTTCAGCGTCAGTGATTTTGGCGCACTCTTCCCCCTGAGTGACATTGTCATTCTCATGAGGAAGCTCAAGGTGAGTAATAATTCCTACTGGTTTAAGAAAGCCTGCGACGACACCTACAGTAACAAGGCCATTTCCTTCTTTTCGGAACCAAGTATGACCAATTATGTAATAAAGACCGGAGGGCATCTTGGGCGGAGGTGGCTCTTTTTTGGCTTTTTCCTCGCTTTCTATTTTTTTAAAGGACCGAGAAACCAAACTTCTTAATTCCGCAGGAGTAAAAGGCTTTGGGATGTAATCGAAAGCACCGATTTTAATCGATTGAACGGCTGTTTTTATGGCAGGGTAGCCTGTAATCATGATAACAATGACTTCAGGTCTTTTCTCTTTTAATGATTTTAAAAGGTCCAACCCGCTAATTCCGGGCATCATTAAATCAGTAATAACCAAATCGTAGCATTCTTCCAAATCTTTTTTTAGAGCTTGCTCCCCACTCAAAGCGGTATCGACTTGATATTCTTCAGTTACAATTGCCTTAGAGATACTCTTGCAGACTGTTATTTCGTCATCGACGACTAATATTTTTCTCTTATTTTTTTCCAACATTTATGCCTCCTTTTTTGACTATAGGTTTAGTCTGTAATGGGTAAGCTGATGGTGAATACAGATCCCTGACCCAGCTCGCTCTTTACTTCAATATTTCCCTGATGCTGTTCAATGATTCCGTAGCTTACAGCCAGACCAAGGCCGGTGCCGCTGCTTTTCGTAGTGAAAAATGGGTCAAACAATTTATTTATATTTACTTTAGGGATGCCCTTTCCAGTATCGATGAACTCTATTTCAATGTATTTTTTGTCCGTCGAAAATTGGCTGCTTATATTGAAAGTGCCACCACCGGGCATTGCTTCTGATGCGTTGATCATGAGGTTCCAGAAAACCTGCTCGACTTTATCTTTATCAACCCTAATCTGAGGCAAGTTCTGATTTAGCTTTTTTATTATGCTTATGTTTTGAAAGGAAGCCTGGCTTCCGAGGAGTTGGATCGTGCGGTTAATAATTTCGTTAATATCTGTATAAGCTTTCTGTGGAGGGCTCTGGCGGGAGAATTCAAGCAATCCTTTGACAATATTTGTGCACCTTGTTGTTTCATCTGCGATTAAACTGAGGTACTCGTGAAAAGCATGGTTTTTTTCTAATTTCTCTAGCATAAGATGGGTGTTGATCAAAATAGAAGTTAGAGGATTGTTGATTTCATGAGCCACGCCAGCAGACATTTTACCCAGAGAAGCCAATTTTTCTGATTGGATCAAATAATCCTGCATTTCACGAAGTTCTTTTGTTCTTTCTTCCACTCTCTTTTCCAAAGTTTTACCCCATTTGACAAGCTTTTCATTGGCCTTTTTCAGATTCTCGGTCATTTGATTAAAAGATTGAGCTAACTGGCCTATTTCATCCCGAAAATTTATTTCAACCTTATGGTCCAAATCTCCTTGGGCTATTTTATTCGTGGCAAACACTACACCCTGAATAGGATGAATGATTGTTGAGGTGATAAAGAAAAGGATCGTGAGAAGGAAAACAACGCAGAGAATGGCCATCCCTGTGAATTTGATCATGACATTGTTTCTTAAATCAATATATGGCTTTTCCAGCATCCCCACATAAAGGATGCCGATGATTCTCCCATCAATATTTTTTATGGGTTCATAAGCAGCAATATACCAGTCATTAACCACGAATGCTCGGTGAATCCATGGTTTTCCTTCTTTTAATACCGCCTGATTAACCTCTTTTGAGACACGGGTACCAATGGCTCTTTCTCCATTAGCTTTTTTGACATTGGTAGAGATTCTTAAATCGTGTTGGAAAATAGTTGCTGTGCCTGTTTCTATCCCTTTGTATTTTTCTCCTTTGTATACAATCTCTTTAACCCTGTCCACAATTTCATAGTTTTGATTAAGAAGTATTCCTCCGTACAATACTCCGAGTATAGTCCCTTCTTCATCAATAAGGGGGGATGCAGCTTTAAGCATCATTCCGTTCTCTTCATAATCTTCAGTTCGGGGAGCTGCCTTGGGGGTAGGGATGAATTTTAAATAAGCGCGTGCAACAAGGTCTTTTCCTTCTTTTAACAATTCTTCTCGTGGTATGATTTGAGTAGCTGCTACTGTTTCTCCTTTCAGAGCTCTTATGACTAAGGGGTCGTTTAACTGATCATCTCCCATTATTTCAGGTTGTGTGGTTCTTAGAATCACCTTCCCCTGAGTATCGGTCAAGGTTAACATATCTAAATTAAATTCTTTCGTGACACGACCGAGATATTTTTTGAGAATCTCTTTTTCGTTTCGCTTTATGGCCTTTTGTATTGATTCGTGGGTAGAATTTAATCTGACGATGTCTCTTACGTCATTAAGCTTTTCATGATAAACCATCCACGCTGAGGCTAAATCATGTTTGACTTTGGCCTGTGCTAGAGAAAAAATAGTTTTGTGTTCGAGCCTTGTTCCAAAAATGAGCGATACTATACCTCCGAGACTAATGACCAAAAGAAAAGAAAGGATAAATTTGGCTCTTAGAGGAAGATTGAGGAATTTTTCTAGTGCTTTTTTAAAATGCATATTAAACACGATCAAAATATTACTTATATATATTATATTATGATTAAGCTAAAAATAGATTCAACATAAAAATTACTTGAAAGAAGAAATATTTTTTTACTAGCATTTTTTTTCAAAAAAGACTTTTCGCACATTTGACCTCAATATTTTCCTATGATACAAGCTAGAGAGTAACTCAGCTGATTAAGATCAAATAAAAAAGAGATAACCTGACTTAACCGACCTAGATAAAGATTGCTTGTAAATTGTTGATTTTGGTGCAAGAGCTTTGGTTGAACTGGCCGGGCCGACGAGACTTTAGCTCGCGATCTGTTGCTAAATCTGTTATTCTTTTTTAAATAATTCTTTTCAAGATTTCTATTAAATTCATAAAAAAAGTCGCTGCAACTTACAATATAAAATATACTATGGCTAAAACTAAGGCCATGTTGACGGATATGATACAGGGGTAAAATAAAGGGCCAACTTTTCCGGTCTCTTCTAAGGTTATCTTTCTATACTGGTGAATATATTTGATGATAAACAACCTGAGCCATAAGAAGTTAATTTTGACACCCCGCCTTGAGAGTTGATGCACAATCATCATGGAGAAGATTACATATAAACACACGCATGCGATTGCACATATCAAAACAATAATCGCCATTTTTTCACCTCTCTATATATAATAATACTTTTTCCTAGAGAAAAAATTCAAAAAGAATTGTTAAAATATTGCGGCAAAACACAAATATTGTTGAAACGCTGGGCGTCGTGAACCTGGAGGATTCAGTCTCATTCTTGGTATTCAAATACGTCATAGTAAAGGGGAAATTATCTAGCTATTTCCGATTATCTTTTTTATGTTCAGTTTTTTAAACTCCTTTTCGGTGATAACAACAGACTTGTTGTATCTAGATTTAATATACTTCAGGCTATATTTTTTTGGCTTGCCTGCTCCCCCTGCACCAATAAGAACAGTAGGGCATCCCGAGACGATAATATCAGGAGGACCAGTACATAATGCCATATCTGTCATTCGTGCCGCTGGCATACCTCCAATAATGACTGTAGGCGAGCCAATAATTATTGGACCTCCGACATGAGGAATTGGAGGAATCCCTGGGGTGACATTCGGGCATACATGCATATCTCCTACTCTTGCAGCAGGTTGCCCACCAATCAGTACAGTTGAACAGCCCACAATAATTAAGCCGCCGTGTGCTGTTCCATCGCCTAGTCGTGCTGCTGGTTTAGCTGAGGATGAAAATACTTCTTGTGGAATTATCCATAATAGGATGAATGTCATCACAAGCATTATTATTAAACTTAATATCGAGTAGATATGAGTTATTTTCATTTTTTTATCACTCTGGTTTCTTGATATCCCCAATCATCAATTTATCATAACTGGCATACCTTTGATCGTGTTCGCTCCACTAGACTGAACTGTAACCTTCGTCCCTTTAAACTGAGCATTTGTCACTGCTTCGACGGTAATGTTAAGGGCACGTATTTTTACATTTCCGACTGCCTGGATATCGACGTTGGCTCCGCTTATCCTTATCACTTTTTTCAATAGTTCTAACTCTTTCTCGAGTTTATCAACCTTTGCCTGGAGATCATCACTCTGCAGCTTTAACACTTTTTTTGGGGGTGTCCGTTCAATTTGACCTTTCTGCAATTCTGCAGGCAGCCAGACAGCCAAACAGACAATAAGAAAGAAAATAATCATTATAGCGATTTTTTTCATTCCCTACCTCCTTATTATGATGATGCTTTTTCCGTTGCATCAATAGCCTATTTTCATCCAGATTAAAAGTCAAACTTTCCCGCATATTCTTTGAAACTATCCTGCGTTTTTGAGAGATGATTATTTCAAATCGATTGACTTATTAGGGAATATGGATGTCTTGCGATTTAAACTTTAGGATTGATATGGGCTTCCTCTTTTATATTTCTGGTCAATGATTCGGTCGGCAAAATCAGATAAAAAAGGACCGGAGAACAGAGGAACATTCCAGCATCAATGGCATTGAATTGTTCGAGATGTTTACTTACTCGTTTTACTCTTCCATTTTCTACCCATACCTTGGTTGCATCATAGATATTGAAATGGTCGCTGTTTAGTTTGTAGTCTACGCAAAGAACGAAGCAGTCTTCTTCTATATCAATTTGCTGTAGTTTTATCAAAATTGAATCATCAAAAAGATGATCCGACATCAGGAGGATGAAATTTTCTTTGGTTTTGAAGCTGTTTCGCTGAAAATTCCAGATGAGGTTTGTAGTAAAACTTTAGATTGCGATGAAGGACAAGTAGTTTTCCAGGAAATAACAAGTCGATAAATCATATTATCTAACCGCCACACGTTGATAGCCAGCAATGCAACCACAAGACACCATGAACCAATTAGCTCAGTTAAAATACAACTAATAAAAATCAAGAAGGTTACTACGTCTCGTGTGTCTGCAATAATATGAGGCTTTGCACATAGTGCCATTTTAACTACAAACTGGCTGATGAGACGCACAGCAACCGTAAAAGTAACCAAGGAAATAATCATAGGTGACGTCAGCATATCTCTTTTTAAAAGAGCAAGACCTAAAGCAAGGATTCCAAGCGAATCAATCCAGTAATCCAAGATAGTATCTAACAGCGCTCCAAACTTTGAAGTAAGATATTTCGTGCGAGCTATTTCTCCGTCGACACCATCCAAAACTGAAGCTAGTTGAAGAATGATTCCCACAATTACGATAGATCCATACATCCCAGCTACCAACATCGGAACACTTAGCAAGGAAATTGCTATAGTAACCCGATTTGGCGTTATATTCCTTTTGAGAAGGGCACGAGTCACAAGGGTTGATATCCAACGGTTTAAATATCGTGATATTGGCCCGTCCCCTGGCTTTGAGAATTTATGTGCCTTAAAAAATTTTACAGTCATTGTGTCACTCAATTCTATTGCAGAGAAAAATGAGGAGGTCATAATCTTTGCATAGATATTTCTGGCTGCGAATGCGAGCGATCAACACAGAGAGCAGATAAAAACTGCGCTTGTTAATCACAATGTCAACAAAAGGAGGATTGAAAGGTAGGGACGCTCTTTTTTTGCGCCGCCTGAGTTCATTCAATTTTTTCACATCCTTCAAAGAAAGTGAGCCAGGAGCAGCTTTGAAAAATATGCCTTCTCTTTTTTCTCCTTTCTTAAAGTCAACCGCTCCTGGCCTTCAAAGTTAATCCTCCTCTTTCTCTTCTACTTCCTCTTCTTCTTCCGTTTCAGTTATCTCTTCTTCCTCTTTCTCTTCCTCTTCTTTTTCTTCTTCCTCTTCGTAGTCTTTAGCCATTTTTACCTCCTTATTTTAGTTTGAAAGCATCGCCAGTTTGTCCCTGGACGGTTATTTTTTCGCATTCCAGGATTTCCCTTTCGACAAGGACTCTCATAATATTCCTGATAGTCTCCAGGTCAAACTTCCTCAAAATAATCTTTCTTAGAACTAGAAGATCCGCTGCTGTGATTCTCTTTTTGATTCCTGAGGTCTCTTTCTGGATCTCCCTCAAAACCGTAGCTTGTGCAACACTCAAAGAGATGAACCTTTTTTTAATACATAACTCCTCCCCTCCGAGGATGACCTTTTTCGATATTCGATCATAAAAGATCTTCACCTTGGAGTTGAAAAGACCCGAAGTCTCCGGTAGACTTTTTTTAAACTGCCTGAGGCTTGCCGAGCTCATCGGCCTGGCTCCCTCCTGGTCGACCGGCAGCCTCCTTCTCACTCTTTCCATCGCTCTTCCTTGATTCGTAAAGATGGATCCCCAGGATCTATGATCTCGTTGCAAACATGGACGAAGAGGATAAGCACTAAAAGTATGATCCATATTAACAATGATTTTTTCAATTTAGCCTCCTTCAAAATTATTTCTCCTCTTCTTTTCTCTTCTGTTTTTTAATTGTTTTGTGTTTTCTCAATCTTTTAAACTGTATCCTCTTCTTCCTTTTCTTCGCTTCCTCTTCTTCTAGTAGATCTTCAATTTCCTTCTCTTTCTCTGGATTGAACAGAGCTCCTTCATTCTCTTCCTCTTCCTCCAGCGCTATATCCTCCAGCTTTTCAGATGCTTCCTTTGCTTCCTCTCTTGTGTTCATGTTTTCGCCTCTTTAAAGTCATTTCGATTGGTCGAAAAGACTCAATGAGTCTTTTTTCGTTGAAGCCTTTGAAGATCAGGCGCTTTTAACTCAGTCTGATATTTCTTGAGTCTTATCAGGAGTTGATCGAGTGTGCTTGAGAACTGAAATTCTGATATCGCCCCTTCCTTCCATTGCCGGTTGATTTTGTCAAGGATGCTTATTTCTTCTAAGACCCGTTCAATTACCGGATATTCTATCTTAGCTTTTCCCTTCATTAGCTTTTACCTCCTTTCAAAAAATCATCGAGCCGAAAATGAAAATCTCTCTCTCATCTTGATCTTGTGATAAACAAAAAAGTCAGACCTGCGGCGATCAATACAAGAGCAAAAAATAAAATGAAAAAATGCCCGATCGATAATTGAGACTCGATCATCAATAGCGACTTCGATCTCTTCAAGCTCACAGATCCTGCCGCACTCATTACAGTAAAATAAAAACTGATCATTAGTTCTGATAATGTCTAGATCAGCTTCATGACAGGAGCTTCGATAAATGATCATGATTTTAGATCTCAATCGCTTCCTTATCTTCTAAGTAGAGCTTCCCCAGTTCACGCTCAATTGAATCGATATCTTGTCACAGATAATGGAGTAACATTAGATGGGTCACGCTTCGCCACCCATTTGCTTTTCTCTGCTATCGATCCTGACTTCAATTCCACACTGCCTTCAATAGAGTTGCTGCTCACACGCCCCTCAAACAACATATCCTCTGTTCTGCCCTCCACCTCTTTAACTATAGTGAATCGTAATCTGTCCCCCCTCAGCTCCCCTTCCTTTATAATCATTTTAGTGGTGCCCACGGTGATAATCCCTTTAACCTTCTGAAACTGCTGATCCAGTTGTAGTATATAACGCTCTTTTCTTGAGCTGGCTGGCATTATCCACTCCCAAGTGCCTGATACATTTGCAGGAACAACCCAGTAATAAATGGTGTAGCTTTCGTAATCGCTAGTTACATCTGAGGTCTTATCGGGTTCCCATTCCTCCATATCAAAATCGTTCGATACAACCCTTGTGCCCGGCTTTAGCTCTCGTAAAAGTTTCGGACGAACTTTAAGGTTAACATCCGATGTCAGGTATAGTGTTACTACAGTTGCTTTGCTGATATTGGCCTCAAAAAGGTCCTTCTGTAAAAATCGCACCCTGTCTTTTACTTTCGCCTTGATCGCGTTTTCCCTGCTCTCCTTGATGCGTTGAGGGTCGATATCAACTCCAACACCCCGCGCGCCCATTTTTTCTGCAGCCATAATGATGATGCGTCCGTCGCCGCAGCCGAGGTCATAGACTACATCATCCTTGCCCACATCTGCTATTCTTAACATTTCCTCTACGACATCATACGGCGTCGGTACATAAGGCACTTCTAGGCTCTCTTCCTGTACAGCCGCATTACTCAAGAATATAAAAAGCGGTATATATAGCAATCCCATAAATACTTTCTTCATCAATACTTCCTCCTTTCTCATTAAAGTTGTTCTCTCGCGTAGACTTTCAGCAGTACCAGGGTATGCAAGAAAGTAAAACGCCCATTTTAAATATTTATGAAAAAGCTCATGCTGCTGGTTTTTTTGTCATCTCCAGGATTTTCATTGTTTGAAACGTTCTGATAAAGAAGGCTAATGATACGGAAAAAGCCATATAGCCTAGACCAATAATAGGAAAACTGAGAGAGAATGTCTTTCTTAGCATGAAGGAAAATTTTTATTCTTTCTGTTTAACCACTTAAGAAATATTTTTTCCTGTAATTATACTTTTTAATGTTGATAAAAACTCTCTCATTTGTTCAACTTACTATTATCATTTAGAGATACTTTCTCGTGTTTGTTCATGGTTCAGTCTTGATCATTTAATCATCTTTTTGGAACTATATATTTATAATCAATCCAAGAAGATCCTGATCCGAATTCCTCCTTGTAATCTTTACATGAAGGACACAGTGAATATTTCGGATGTTGATCCTTTCTCGCTCTGAAATTTTTCTTACAGCGAAAGCAGATTGCTTGTTTTGTCATCTCCCAATTTCCAGCATTAGTGACACTTTAAAAGTAGATTTCTTTACACTCAAGCCATTCTATTTAGTACATATCGCTTGGTGGCGGATACTTGGGTCCTTTCTCCTCTTCAGGAATATCAGATACCAATCCCTCTGTGGTCAAGAGTACTCCAGCGATGCTTGCAGCGTTTTGGAGGGCTATCCGGACAACTTTTTTTGGATCCAGAACACCAGCTTTGACTAAATCTTCAAATTCCTCGGTAAGAGCGTTGAATCCTATGTTCTGCTCCATATCTTTCGCTTTCTCAACGGTAATAGAGCCTTCATGACCTGCATTGTCAGCGATTTGACGGAGAGGCTCTTCTAAGGCTCTCTTTATAATATTGACACCGATCGCCATGTCATCCTCAAGCTTTAATCCCTCCAGGACCTTTTGGCATCTTAAAAGAGCAACTCCTCCTCCAGGCACAACCCCTTCCTCAACTGCGGCCTTGGTGGCATGCATGGCATCTTCGACTCTCGCTTTTTTCTCTTTAAGCTCAGTCTCAGTGGCGGCACCAACTTTAATCAGGGCAACTCCTCCTACCAATTTGGCCAGTCTTTCCTGAAGCTTCTCCTTATCATAATCAGAAGTTGTGTCTTCAATCTGAGTCCTGATCTGTTTGATGCGGGCCTGGACATCTTCCTTTTTTCCTCCACCCTCAACAATCGTAGTGTTATCTTTGTCAATAACCACTTTTTTAGCGTTACCCAGCCAATCAATACCGACATTTTCAAGCTTCACACCGATATCTTCAGTAATAACTTTTCCTCCACATAAAATGGCAATATCCTCCAGCATAGCTTTCCGTCTATCACCAAATCCAGGGGCCTTTACAGAAGAGCACTGAAAAGTGCCTTTGAGCTTGTTGACCACTAGAGTTGCCAGGGCCTCACCCTCAACTTCCTCAGCAATGACCAACAAGGGATTTCCCGTTTTGGCCACGTTTTCAAGAAGAGGCAGAAACTCTCTCAGGTTGCTGATTTTCTTTTCATGGAGAAGAATAACAGGGTTCTCCAAGACGCATTCCATCCTATCAGGATCGGTAATGAAATAAGGAGAGAGATAGCCGCGGTCAAACTGCATCCCTTCTACAACTTCCATTGTCGTTTCCAATCCTCTAGCCTCTTCCACGGTTATCACACCGTCTTTTCCAACCTTATCCATCGCTTCAGCAATGATTTTGCCCACAGATTCATCATTATTGGCTGAAATAGCCCCGACTTGGGCAACCATTTCACCGCTCACATCCCGGCTTAGCTTTTTCAATTCTTTTACAACTTCTTCTACCGCTTGGTCCATTCCTTTCTTGATTAAATTAGGATTAGCACCGGCTGTGACATACTTCAATCCCCCTGAAAAGATCCTCTGAGCTAAAACAGTTGCCGTCGTCGTTCCGTCCCCGGCAACATCTGAAGTTTTGGAAGCAACCTCTTTTACCAGCTGGGCTCCCATGTTCTCCAGGGGATCCTTGAGCTCAATTTCCTTGGCCACGGTTACACCGTCCTTGGTACTGGTTGGGGAACCGAATTTCTTATCCAAAACAACATTTTTTCCCCTGGGGCCTAGCGTTTCTTTAACCAGGTTGCTTAAGATATCGACGCCCCTTTTTAGTGCCTGTCTGGCATCTTCACCGAGTGTAATTTGTTTTGCCATTTTTTTCTCCTTCTCGCAAAAATTAGGTGACTTTAGCTAAAATCTCTTCTTCTCGAACGATAATATGCTCAGTATCACCTATAGTCACTTCAGTCCCACTGAATTTTCCAATGAGAACCTTATCACCCTTCTTAACATCAAGGGGAATAACTTTTCCGTCTTCTGTCACACGGCCTTTCCCCACTTCTATTACTTCTGCTTCTTGGGGCTTCTCTTTGGCAGTATCAGGAATGATTATTCCGCCTTTCTTTTTTTCCTGCTCTTCTAACCTCTTTAGAAGAACTCTGTCATGTAAAGGGATCACTTTCATTTGAGCCTCCTAAGTTAAAATTAAATCTTGTATTTTAACGTGATAAAACCTTATATAAAACTATTGCCAAATTCGTGCCAAAACCTTTTCTTCTACTTCCAGATTTAATTTCTTTTTCTAAGAAAAAAGATTGTATCCGAGAATTGAGATTTCAAGGGATTATTCCTCAGCGATGGTAACAGGATTTTCTACTTTCAATAACCCGTATTAACAAAAAGAAAAAACTTTAATCGGAACTGAAAGTTCCTGAAAATTAAAATTCGGAACTAAGATTTCTTATTTGAGTTTCTCTTAATTTACACTAATTCTTAGAAATTACTAACGCTCTCTAATGACAAAACGCAATCTATTATGAAAACCTCTTAGTTCATAATTCGTTCATGGATTTAACCTGTAAGAAAATTCTCGCTTAAATATTAAAAGAACAAAAAGTTGGCATGTTTAATGCTGATTAAAATAGATGTGGATGATCCGAAAGCCGATTCTAAGGAGCTGATGAAAATAGAAAACAGAAAGGGACTTATAACAATAAGAGGCATTGTTACCCCTGTGGATTGGGATGAAAAAGGCAACGTGGTCGCTACTGCCATTTCGACTCATACAGAGGAAGAGTATCTTGTTATTAATGATTCCAAAGCAAAAGAATTGTTAAATCTAATCCAAGAAGCAGTGGAAGTCAGCGGTTTGGTGAGAGAACTGGTGGGGATAAAAATAATCACAGTGAAACATATAACAAATTGGAAAATAAATAAAAATCACGAATTAGCTAAAATTAAAAAGAAAAGATATTAGCTTGCCACCGTTGTTGTTCTAACATCTCTACCTGCTGCCATCTCCCCTTAAATTGGCCTTCCAGCCCTTAATCATAAATCTTTTTCTTTTAGAACTATTATTTGTGATATAATTTTTATGAAAAACGGCTTCATAATATCTCAATTAAGCAAATGAATTCCATCCTGGTTGTATCCAAAGAACAAGAGGTTTTCCGTATATTCCATTCCTGCTTTTCCTCGAAATCCAGGATTGTCAAGGCACACTCAAAGGATGTCGCTTTAGCTATACTTCGGAAAAAGCGTTACGATTTAATCTTTATTGACCTGGAAATCCTCAGAGAATCTGGTAGCGAATATAAAACGGCTTTGCAGCCATTCTGGCATTTGTTTCCCACTGCTGAGATTATAGTCATGTTTTCTCAAGAAATGATCCGAGAAGCAGTTAAGGTTGTCAAAGCAGGTGCTAACAATTATTTGACCTACCCAATAAACCTGGATGAATTAAGATATATAACTGAAAGCATCCATGAATCTAAAATAATGCAATCTGAGCTTGATTACCTGCGGGAACAATTCTGGCTATCGGATGCATTAGAAATAGCTCAGACTAAAAGTCTTGCAATGCAAAAAGTATTCATTAAGATCCGATCCGTCGCTCCCACCATAAGTACCGTCCTCCTGACAGGTGAAACAGGAACTGGAAAAGGCGTGCTGGCGAATCTTATCCACCGACATAGCAACCGAAGAGATAATCAATTTATTAGCGTACACTGCGGAGCAATCCCAGATACCCTTTTGGAAAGCGAACTTTTCGGACACGAGAAAGGCGCATTCACTGGAGCTTATCGAAGAAAGCTGGGAAAATTTGAGATTGCCAAGGAAGGGACAATCTTCCTTGATGAGATAGGAACCATTACGCCATCTGCACAGATTAAGCTCCTGCAGATATTACAGGACAAGACTTTTCAACGGGTTGGAGGGGAAGAAATTATCGAAGCCAATATAAGAATTATTACAGCCTCAAATATAGATCTAAAAAAGCTGTCTGAGGAGGGTCAATTCAGGAAAGACCTCTATTACCGGTTAAATGTTTTTCCCATTGAAATCCCTCCATTGAGAGAGAGAGTAGAAGATATTCCTCATCTTGTTGAAGTGATTTTGAAAAAAATGAACAAATTTCATTCCAAGGAGATTCTTGATGTCCATCCCCATGTGATGGAAAGTTTTCAACGATATTCTTGGCCAGGAAATATTCGGGAACTAGAAAACCTAATAGAAAGAGCCTACATACTAGAAAGCTCTTCTATTCTAACTCCAGAGAGCTTTCCAAGCGAACTTTTTGAATCTGAAGCTCCTTCAGTAAGTATTAAAACAGATGCCTCCCTTACCCTTGCAGAAGTGAGACATCAAGGCATCGAAGACATAGAAAGACTCTATCTAAAAAAACTATTGGCTAACAATAAAGGAAAAATAAAAGACTCTGCAACAGCAGCAGGAATTTCTACTCGTCAACTGCACAAATTGATGAAAAAATATGGCTTTCGAAAAGAACAGTTCAAATCATTAGTGTAATGGGCCAATAAATTCTCTTACAGCCACTTCTTTTTTTTGAAATAAATCACCATGGAAACTACAATGACAACAATTATTGCCCATACTATTAAATAACTCCATCTCCATCCGAGTTCAGGCATAAATTTAAAATTCATTCCATAGATTCCAACAATGGAAGTTAACGGATAAACTCCGGCTTTAATGGGTAATCTTTCCATACGCCAAAGAGAGCTCACGATTATGGCTAAATTCAAAGGCTAACCTCTTTTTTTTCAACAATCTGTTTATCCATTGTTCTTTCATTCGTTATCTCGATCCCAAATCGCAAACCAGCTGCTTTCAAAATGGCTCCCAGCATTTCAGCATAAGACATCTTTGCAATTTTTGCCATTTTTGCTAGGTGTCCATCCCAGCACCAGCCGGGATTTGGATTTACCTCAAGAAGCCGAGGACTGCCTTTAGCATTCAATCTCCAATCAAATCTACAGTAATCCCTGCATTCTAGCCTCTCGAATAGTTTTAAACACCATTCTATGATAAGTTTCTTCGTATCCTCTGGAAGTTCTGCTGAAATGGACTTGATGTTCCAATAGGGCGAATCAGGAAGCCACTTGGCCTCATACCCGCAGATTCTGGGAAGTCCATCTGGAAGGACTGAATAATCCTCCTCAATTATAGGCAGCGCTGTATAAGATTCAGGGGGATTTCCTATTATTCCCACACTTAGGTCTTTTCCAGTAAGAAATTCTTCAACAAGAATGGGCTTGTCATAGCCAAATTTCTCTCTGATTTCCAAAATAGCATTGGAAAGCTCCTCTATGTTGTACGCAACACTTTTTTGAGTTATTCCATAACTGGAATCACCGAAGTTGGGTTTGACAATAACAGGAAAGACAAAAGAAAGTTCAAATGCGCTATCTTCCGGCTTGATAAAGAACGCTTCAGGCACAGGAATCTCCATCTCCTTTGCAATTCCACGCACAAGAGATTTATCATAACAGAATGCCAGACATTGAGGGCCAGAACCTGTATAGGGAAGACCAAGCATTTCAAGCAAACCAGGTAAGTGAAGCTCCTTTCTGGAATCATTGTAATAACCCTCATCACACAGATTAAAAATGATGTCAATTTTCCCCTTCAATCTCATCAAATCTTGGATTAACGTATCATGATTGTCCAGATACAAAAAATCGCAACCTTCTAGTTCCCTTAATGCTGATTTCAACTGGTCGACAGTATAAAAATCATCATCATCAAAGATTGAGAAAGGCTTCAAAGGGTCAGGCTTGCTTGGATCTCCCAAAATCACCACAATCTTCGTCAACTCTTCTTTTGATTTCCTCTTTACTAGGGTCCATTCTTTCCTTACAACAGTGTTGACAAGCAGGCGCCTTTCCATCATGCCTAAATCCTGATTTCTTTGGGAATCTGGTGATATTTGGCCACAAAAAGTAACATCACAGAACCCAGCTTTGTTTAAAATCTGAATAAGAGACTCTTTAGAGTAAAGCCTTTCTGCATAGAATTGATCTACAATCACTCCTTTTTCTACATGAGTAATAACCTCTCTTGATATCAGACGCTGTTCATCAAGAGAAAGGCTGCGTTCTCTACAAACAAAAAGGTTTTTGTCTATCCATTCCCAAGAGCGGGGTTGAAATTTTTCTCTTAAATATCCGCCATCAGTCACATCAATGAGAAGCCTTCCCCAAGGTTTTAAAACTCTGAATACTTCTTTCAACACTCTTAGGTCATCTTCTATTGTCTCAAAATAACCAAAACTGTTTCCCAATATCATAACAATATCAAAAGTATCGGGTGGATACGGAAGTTTTCTGGCATCTCCTTCTCTTAATCGGACATCTAAATCCTCTTTTTTCGCCTGGTTTTTAGCCCTTTGAATTAAATAATGGGAACGATCCAGGCCTTCAATATTTTTAAAACCTCTTCTTACCAACTCCAGAGAATGTCGCCCTTGCCCACAACACAAATCCAGAATCTTATCTTCAGGTAAAATCTTTAGAATAGATGTAAATAAATCAACTTCCTCATTTGTTATTTTCTGGTCTTCTACTACATCGCCGTCGGTTTTTAGGTATAATGAATTGAAAATATTCCGCCACCAAGTTGGTTGAACATGCTCCTCAAGATTAGGAACAGGCCCTAATACTCTACCTTGGAGTTTATTTCTCTTGCAATTCTGTAAGTGTTTATTTCTGAACATGTTTTTATCCATCGCTTTCCCTCCAATCTAAATACCTTAAATTTTGCCTCATTGCTTTAGTTATTAAGAATTTTTAACTTCTCTATCTCATTTTCATAGTTTTTTTAAATTATAGAAATCTTGAGTTTCAAGCTTCAGAACAAATATATGCAAAAGACATGCCAACTAAAATTGATCTAAAAAAATATTTTATCATCAATCGAGCGTATTTAAAAAAAGAAAAATTTTGTATAAAAATCTATATCAGGAGATGTAATATAAGTATTAAAAATATTTTCTAAGTTCTTTTTAGTAAAGATGGCATTTAATTATTTCTCAAAAGGAGTGATTTAAAATGAATCCAGAGACAATCGTTGGTTCAGAAATTTTCAAATGGATTATTCTACCTTTGCTCATTCTCTTGGCCAGAGTTCTAGACGTCAGTCTGGGGACAATGCGTATTGTTTTTATTTCAAGAGAACAAAAATACCTCGCGCCAGTGATTGGATTCTTCGAAGTTCTGATCTGGCTGCTTTGCATCAAAGTAGTAATGCAAAATCTAAACAATGTTGCATGTTATCTTGCCTACGGAGCTGGATTTGCAATGGGGACTTTTATCGGTCTGCAGATTGAAAAAGGGCTGGCCATAGGCAGTTCAATCATTCGCATTATAACCGAGAAAAATGCAACTGAATTGATCGATTATCTCAGATTAAAAGGATATGGCGCTACGAGTATGGAGGCTCAAGGTGGTAAGGGAAAAGTACATGTGATTTATTTGATTATAAAACGTAATGATTTTGAAAATATTTCTGAAATCATCAAAAGATTCAACCCAAAGGCATTTTACACTGCAGAAGACGTCAGGATGGTCAGTAAAGGCATATTCCCTATGAAAAAACTGCGTCCATCAAAGATTCCTATTATTGGTCCTTTCATGTTTTGGAGAAAAGGGAAATAGCCCTTTTCCTATAATAACCTTCCCTTATGCTTCCTGCAGCTAACTTGCCACTGTGTCCCCTACTGTGTCACCTCTTTGTACAGTTTAATACAGACAATACAAATAATTGGAATAATACTATACTCCCCAATTCTCTGAAAAATGTTGATTTTTCAGTAATTTACTGGCTTTGTGTGTATTACGGAAGACCTTTGTTTTTCTCCCCAGAGGATTTTGAGTCCCTTGCGTCTTATTCAACAAAAACAGATTTTTTCCTCTGAAAAAAATAGGGAATATTTTTGCCTAATAAATTTTAGACCATTCCATCCTCAGTATCTTCGGTCAGTAAAACGTCACTAAAAATGACTTAAAATGACATAACCTGACTTAATCGACCTAGATAAAAATTGCTTGTAAGTTGTTGATTTTGACGCAAGAGCTTTTGTGGAACTGGCGGGGCCGACGAGACTTGAACTCGCGACCTCCGGCGTGACAGGCCGGCGTTCTATCCATCTGAACTACGACCCCACCAAGGGATTACAATTATAATATTAAAGCCTCGCACTTTCAATAGCTTTTAAGGGATAAGCATTTACATCTTATCCAAGGCAGCTACCCTTTCTTCGATGGGGGGGTGCGTGCTGAACAACTTATTAACTGGCCCCTTTATATCCTTGAGCGGATTCACTATATAAAGATGAGCGGTCGCTTTGTTGGCTGCCTCCAAAGGCTCCCTATCTGAAGCCAGCTTCTTGAGGGCGGAAGCCAAACCAGGAGGATAGCGTGTGAGGAGAGCTCCATCTGCATCCGCCAGGAATTCTCTTTTGCGCGAAACAGCTAATCGGATTAGCTGGGAAATAAAAGGAGAAAGCACAGCTAACACTAAACCCACTACAATGATGATTGCTCCGGCGTTCCCACCTCCTTTGTCACTCCTTTTTCTTCTTCCTCCCCAGAGAAAGGTCCTGAGGATCCAATCGCTGAGAAGAGCGACAACTCCGACCATGACTACGGCCAGAGTCTGAACAAGAATATCATAATTCTTTATATGCGACATCTCATGGGCAATCACACCCTCCAGTTCTACCCGGTTCAGCTTTTGGAGCAAACCTTTGGTAACCACGATGACAGAGTTTTTTGGATTGCGCCCCGAAGCAAAAGCATTAGGGGCCGTATCATCGATGATGTAACAGCGTGGCTTGGGTAATCCTGCAGCGATAGCCAATCCCTCCACGACATTATAAAGATGTGGGTAATCTTTCTTTTCTACTGGTTTAGCCCTGCTTATGGCCAGGACGATTTTATCGCTCGAATAATAGCTGCCAAAGGTCATGGCAATAGCTATGACGCCAGCTAGGACCAAACCATAAGGACCCAAATCTGTCAACTCTCCAAAAATCCAGGCTAAAGCAAAAATCAGACAAGCGAAAAACAAGATGAGAAAGAAAGACTTTCTTTTGTTGCTAGCGATCTGTTCATACATCTTGAACTTTATCTATCTCTTACTTATTTATTTATCCCCTGCTTAAAAAAATGCCCGGACTAAAATTTTACCTTAACAGGTTCTCTGGCTTCCTCTTCTTCAATCTCGAAGTACTCTTTCTCTTTAAAATTAAACATATTGGCGATAATGTTGGAGGGAAAAACCTGCTGCCTAAGGTTAAATTTCATCACAGTATCATTATAGAATTGTCTCGCATAGGCGATTTTCCCTTCTGTTCCTGCCAGTTCTTCCTGAAGCATCAGAAAATTCTGGTTGGCCTTGAGATCAGGATAATTCTCAACCACAGCAAAAAGAGACTTCAAAGCGCCAGTCAGCATGTTCTCAGCCTGTCCTTGTTCTTTAACCGTTCCTGCATTTATAGCTTTGGAGCGCGCTTCAGTGACCTTCTCGAAAGTCTCTCTTTCATGTTTGGCATAGCCTTTTACTGTCTCTACCAGGTTCGGAATAAGGTCATATCTTCGCCTTAGCTGAACATCCACCTGAGCCCAGGCATTATCACTCCGATTTCTCAGGGTAATTAACCTGTTATAAACTCCTATAGCAAAAGCCAAAAGGACCCCAAAGGCGATAAGAAAAAACAATATGATTTCCATGTCTTTCTCCTAACAAGATTTCAAGAAATTCTTTATCCTCAATAATAAACTATTTCAAAAGACAAAAGTCAAATATTTGATTCATCCTAAACAGTCGAGACGGTCTAGCGAATCAGGCAGATAAAAAAATTTTCATAATCAATCCTAAAAAAATTGACAGTGCTGGCAGACAATGATATATTCTTACTTCGTTTTTCAATTAGGGAAATAATTTCTTCAAACATTATAAGGAGGTTGTCTCAATGTCTTCATTAAAAGAAAAATTTGCTTCTTCACTAGAACCCATGCGCACAAAGGTTAAGTCGTTCGTCAAAGAACACGGTGATACAAAGATCTCAGAGGTTACGATAGCTCAAGCCTACGGCGGAATGCGCGGAGTAAAATGCATGGTCACCGAAACATCGGCTCTTGACCCCGTTGAAGGGATAAGATTTCGTGGTTTCAACATTCCCGAACTTCGAGAAAAATTGCCGAAGGCTCCGGGCGGTGAAGAACCTCTTCCCGAAGGAATATTCTATCTCCTTCTTACCGGCGAATTGCCATCAGAAAATGATGTCAGGGAAATCACCGAAGAATGGCGAAAACGCAGTCCCCTCCCTGACTATCTCATCGATGTTCTCAAAGCCATCCCCAAAGATACGCACCCGATGACCCAGTTTTCACAAGGCATTCTTGCCCTCCAGAAAGAGTCCATCTTTGCCAAAAAATATAGAGAGGGATTAAGCAAGATGGAATACTGGGACCCAATGTACGAAGATGCGATGAACGTTCTGGCCAAACTCCCCCTTATTGCCTCTTACATTTACCGCAAAACCTACAAGAACGATGAGCATATTCCTCCTGATCCCAATCTTGACTGGGGTGGAAATTTTGCTCACATGATTGGAATCGAGGACGAAAAATTCAAGGAACTCATGCGCCTTTACCTCGTCATTCATAGCGACCATGAAGGCGGGAATGTCTCTGCTCATACCACACACCTTGTTGGATCTACCCTTTCTGATGCTTACTACTCCCTGTCTGCAGGTATGAATGGATTAGCCGGGCCTCTCCACGGACTGGCTAACCAGGAAGTACTCCGCTGGATCATGGAAGTAAAGGATGACTTAGGAGGAGTTCCGGACAAAGAACAACTGGTGAAATATCTCTGGGACACCCTGAAAGCAGGAAAAGTCATTCCAGGATACGGACATGCGGTTCTCCGTCAAACAGACCCCAGATACATGGCTCAGCGAGAATTCGCCCTCAAGCACCTTCCCGATGATGAAATCTTCAAAGTTGTCAGCGCCATCTACGAAGTTGCCCCTGATATTCTAAAGGAACAAGGCAAAGCAAAAAATCCATGGCCCAATGTCGATGCCCACTCTGGCTGTCTCCTCCTCCACTATGGAGTCACGGAGTATGATTTCTACACAGTGTTCTTCGGAGCATCCCGTGCCATCGGCGTTCTTTCCTCATTGATTTGGGACAGAGCCCTTGGGTTGGCCATCGAAAGACCCAAGAGTGTCACTACAGATTGGATAGAAGGGCAGATTAAGAAGTAAGCGACTAACCTGAATTATTCATAAAAAATGCCGATACTTTCTGCAATTACAGCAATATCAAAA
>CAYTBG010000018.1:0-22852 GCA_964435925.1 uncultured Eubacteriales bacterium
AGTACGCGCTTGATAAATCAAGTATCTACATAGAAAAACATAAGGTGGGCTTGATGAATCAAGCCCCTACATAATATGAATCAAACCTATAAAAAGTCGAGATCTAACCCATTTTGTTTCTTGTAGGGGTTTGATTCATCAAACCCACATTTTAATTATCTAAATTATTTATTTAATGCACCGACGCGATCCCATCTCTTCCGCAAATGATTATATAAACAACAAAAGTGCGGGTTTTATGAATCGAACCACAAGAAATTTGTGGATGGCGGACGCGGTTGCAACCAATTCGAACCGCCGCTGAAATAACTGCGCAAATCAAAATCTACCCTGTCCGTCGCGTTTACTTGTATCAGAAATATTCGCAAAAGGCAAAAGAACTTCGCCTGTTAGGTATGTCATACGAACAAATAGCCAAAAGTCTAAATATCAGTAAAAAAACTGCTATAAACGCTTATAAATATAAAAAATATAAACTAAAGTTATTAAAACCTTAGATTGGGGGAGGTCACATTTTGGTCACAAAAATCCTTTATTAATTGGAAATATGATTTTTAATTAACTGAAAATAAAATAGATACAATGTACAAAAAATCAATAAGGCAATGGAATAGAAATCCGATGCCCCTTATTTGTCTATGGCATTCTATGCATACCAGAGAATTGACTTCATAGAGCTTGCGGATAATCTCCGCTCAGCCTAGGGAGGGCATAAACCCCTCATATAAGTCATAGTCATTTGCTTAACGCCCCGCGTAACCTGCGGGCCGGATCGGCGCAGGCCTTGCCTTCGTTGCAAGGCCTGTGACGTGACGGACCGGCAGGTTCACGCGGATGTTAGACGGAAACCCACTTTAAACCGCCCACGTCTCTCTGACCTTGGAGCCTGGCCACAGGTGCGCAGCAAGTAGATCGCGGGGTACGAACACATGGTGAGCACCCTCTGCATAACAACCGACTTGGTACTCGTCGAATGTGACGAGCAGGCCATCCTTAGTCAGGTTGAAGTTACGGTAGTTCTCCATCTCGGGGCCAGCCCCCTTTAGGATCCACTCGGAGGGCTCGGCTTCGCTCTTCTGTTGGGCAAGTTGCGTGATGCAGTACGCAGACAACTCACGGAGGAACGCTCGATCAGGCATGAAGATGTCCGGCAGGTCAAGAGCAATCAGCGGCAGTCGCTGATAGTTCGCGACCCGCGTGTAATGGTTGGGATGGGCTGCTCCCGCACCATAGTGGAATACGGAGTATCGGATGCTCACGAGCCCTGAAGTAAAGCAGGAGACTTCGAAGGACTCGGACAGGGTACTGGTGGCTGTTGCCATCTGCTGCCAGTTCTCTTCTAGCGGTCGCGGGCAAAGACGAAGTGTCCTGAACCGAACGAGGCTCTCAACCGCACGCGACCGCTGAAGGATGTTGATCTGGGCGATGTCCTCGTCTTCAGGGTCGAACAGTGGAAACTCGAGCTCGACTTCATAAAGCGGGTTTTCCGTGTGGCTTTCTTCGATTCTCTCCGCCTTCCACCTGACCGCGGACGCATTCGAGACGGTGTCGGCCGAGAACTGACGCGCGGCGGGCTGATGACTCGATATTCCGAACGAAGCAGCAATCTGGGCCTTATACAGGCGGAGAGCCTTGCGATCGATTTCGCCTGTTCCGGCCCGTCGATGGCAGTTCGGACAGAGAGCGATCAGGTTATCGTAAGAATGCTGTCGGCACTGCTCCCACGGAATGATGTGGTGAACGTCGACATCGGGATGTCTGCACGTGTGGATTGCACAATGATGACCAGCCTCGACCAAGATCCTGCGTCGGAGGTCCGCTGGAATGGGAGGTCGCTCACTCATCTCATGCCTTGCGCGCTTTGTTTTCGTCTAACGATGGCGCTAAGCTGCTGGCAAAGCCTGTCAGCTTGAGCGGTTTGTTATGCGGTGCTTCATTCTCAATGCGACTTCCTCTTGTATCAAATGAGCAAAGAAATCTATGTTCTGCCCTTACTATCCGTAGAACCTTCGTGATCACAATGGGCCCTGTACCACATCCAGCTGATAAACGGCTGGAATGAATCCTTTGAAAGAACGTCCAGGATCATAAGGATCAGCGAAAAGCCCTGCAGTCACAAGCTCTCGATTGGCTATGCCAAAGACATAGTGCCACACCCTATAGAAGCCATCAGAGAGAAGAACACCATAGCGCACTGGAGTAAGATCTCCGAGCTTCTGACACAGAATCTCATAGTGTTTAGCAAACCATTCGACCATGACTTCGTGTCCGATACGCCGCAACTGTTTCACCATCGGTGCGTCGCGCTCAGTCAGAACCGGGATGATAGCGCGGTAGCGATCGTCGACTACTCTAATGTAGTTCAGCTGCGCGAGAAGCGTTAGCAATTTCTCGGCCTCTTCTTCAGTGACACCAGCAGCGGCCGCGAGTTGCATCCTATTCTTATCGCTATCTCGCAGTGCAAGCATCATCATTCCGGCTCTTCGTCTTATGAGTGCGTCAGCAGCATCTATCAAGTGGGATTTGAGCGGTTCGGGCACGTTTAGGTCCAAGTACCATAGAAGGTCTGGTAGGGCATTCCTTGGCTGACTGTAATGGTCTCCGAATGAGGTGAAAGCGATCGGTGCATGCATGCTGTGGCTGCCCCAATATAGCCTGCGAACGGAACCGCCTCCTCCCGGTTGTAGCGCCTCCGGTACGTAGGTATCCTCTTTAGGAACGGTTCGATACGCTTTCTCCACTGTGAGATTTAAACCGTCCCAATCGAGGGATGCACAGCCTAAAACGAAGTAGGCTACAGCTCGCCAATCGACCCCAGGTAGAGGATCACGTGTTAAAATCTCTTCTATTTCGGAACGGTGGGCTAGAAGCGCGGCAGCAAGGGTTTTCCCCTCCACCTCCGCAACGGCTCGGATCTTGTCTAGATCTGCACGAGTATAGAGCGAGAAGGCTAGTAGGTACCGATCGCCATCAGTGCGAATCAATCCCAGAGCTTGGAGATCACCCGGAGTGACACCTGTGCCTTTCAGAGCCTCATCAAGGAATACTTGGCTGAGCGGTGCCGTGGCGAGATCCAAAAGAACTTTCTGTACTTCTCTGTGTTTCATGGCCGCCATAAATTCGCGACCGGACACTCCCGGTTTGCCTGACCCGGTATAGCTGTACTTGAGAAGTACCCCTTCTTTTGATTGCCCAAAAGTGAGACTTTGAAGGGCAAGCAAGCTTAAGAAAATCAGAACTGTCCTGCGACGAAACCTAGTCATGATCTTCCTCCTTGTATGCAACTGTTCGCCACCCTTAGCAGAACTCATAAGCCGCATAACGTGTTAATAAGCAGTGTTTGTGAAGCGGAGCGTAACAAACATCTGCTTAATTAAATGGTTATGCTTTTATTTTTCTTTAAAAGCAAGCAATCCATTCTGACAAAAAGTATGCATAATTATTTTTACATTGTTGCCTAGAATAGCTAGAATAGGCTCTAATTCTGTAAATTTAAAATCAGGTGCTCCATAAAAATTATAGCAATCACCTTCAGGATTTCCAATTGTGAAAAGCCTACCATTTCTGTCATCAATACGAATTTCAACATTACCTCTGGAGAAAGGATAAAAAATACAATCGATCCCAAGAGGAAAACGATGCTCATCAACGTCTCTAAATTTGCGAAGGATTTCTTTACCTCGATCTGTTAATGTAGAAAATGCCTTTTGAAGAAGAATATCTTTTCCTGAAATTATTTCAGCGTTAATACCTTCAGATATATTTTGAGTCTTTTGTAATTTTTTAAAAGATACACATCGCGGATTTGAGCCAAGCATGTGTCCTAAAGAGAGTTCATTAAGATGGAAGACTGAATGGTCAAGAAATCTATGAAAATTATGAATACTAAGCTTAGTATGAGGATTACGGACATTAAATCGAAAATAGTTTCCCAGTGAAACAACTTCAATTTCATTTGCGAGTTT
The DNA here is from genome assembly GCA_964435925.1 of uncultured Eubacteriales bacterium. Classification (GTDB taxonomy): domain Bacteria; phylum Acidobacteriota; class Aminicenantia; order Aminicenantales; family Aminicenantaceae; genus SOIV01. The sequence continues at coordinate 3,966 of CAYTBG010000018.1, forward strand.
ATTTGCCGCCAATGAAAAACAAATATTACTAATTAAATCGTGATACGCTTGTACCAATGCAGAACTTCCACTGACTAAAATTTGTGGCTCTATTTTTAGAGGATGGAAATTTGTAGAAGATGTATTAAAGTCAAAATAGTTATTATCATCTAAAAAGTGCCAATAATGATCATACAATTTAGGTACCTGGCTTTTTATTTCCTCCCGATTTTTTTCAATATCAGACATTGTGCCTATTCCTCTTAATTTTTAAAGCATAACGACCATGCTCAGTGGCGAAGGACGACGGGGCACAAAAGCCGCGATTCCGAAAGAGCCTTCGACAAGGCACCGAAGCCGCCTATTGAGTAAGAGCCCTTCGTCCACTGCAGCATCTTGTTATGCACACCTTCAGTGCCGCGAAGCCAGATATGCTTCTACTTCTTCAAGCGACACCGTACTACGGCTTTTGGCTGTTGGGTGCTTCATGAACTCGCGCTTCTCGTTAATCAAGAACTTACTCGGCCAACCCACTACGCCAAACCGCCCCGTCAGCGATTGCTCAGGATCGTCGTAAAGCACCATGTAGTTGACACCGTGCTCTTCCATAAAGTCTCGCACACCCGCCTTGTCTCTGCCGTTTGTAAGGGCATCGCTGGAGATACTCACCAACACGAAGCTGTCACCATACTTCGCGACGAGTTCCTTGAGCTTTGGAATCTCGGCGATGCACGGACTGCACCACGTAGCCCAAAAGTCAAAGAGCACCGTCTTGCCTTCGAGTTCAGATATATTAAAAGGTTCGCCTGTAAGCAGGTTGAGGTACTGGCCGGATAATTGCGCTTGCTGATCTGAAGGCACTAATGCAGGCAAACCTGAACTGCCTGCCATCAGGCTGAATCGTTCCGGCCCGCGCTCTGGATCCACTTCTTCGTACCATGCTTGAAGCGAATCACGTGGCAGCTCCCCTGCTGTCAACGAGCGCGCAAGAAGGTCAAGTGCAGCAAGCGCTTTACCCGTCTCGCCTGCCGCCTCGTAGTTTTGCCAAAGCTCCTTGCCCAACGGGACAAGATAGCGAGCATGGTAACCTTGAGTGAAGGCAGCGGCAAGGCCAGCAAAGGCTGCATCCCGATTCGACTCGTAGAGGGCGTCTTGGATAGCGAGAAGCGGCTTAATTTGGTCGACATCACGATTCGCCCGCTCCAACTGAAGCTTAAGGTCTTCATCTGCATAGGCACCTAATCCCAGATACCGCTCCATCAGTGGAGGTATCTGGTCAAGGGTGGATTTCAGGCGCGCCCAACCATGAGGCGATAACTTGCAGCGGAAGGCCAGAGAGCTTATGATCCAATCAAGCCCCCACCGAACGAGATAAGCATTTTCCGGTGTAACTTCGTCGCTGTAGCGTTCAAAGTCAGTAAGAAACGCTGGCACCATGTATTTAGTGTAGACGTGACAATTTGCCCAATCTGGCGCATCTGTACCAATGAGCGAATACAACGCCCAGATGTAGATATACGGGTTAAACTGAGCCATGTGCGGATCCTCACCGCTGACCTCCTTGGCCCAAGCTCCGCCGAGTTTCTCGAAATATGCGTCGATCTCGTCTGGCGTGGAAAAGGAGCTGGCCAGTTTGTTCGCCTTCATGTAGTCGATGACGAAAAGCTGCTGCCGCAGATTGCGCCTCTTGAAGGTCGAATCCACTTCCTGCGCATAGGCTAAGCAACACAGGATCATCAACAAGGAAAGCACTGTTCCATTCTTCATCACCTCTATCATCCTCCTCAGATTAACCTCGCCCTGACAAGCGGGCATCTTCTTGTCTTGGTGCGCATAACGATTAAGCTCAGCCGCAATAACCGCAGGTTTTTGTCGGCTGCAGCGAATTGTTATCTGGTTTTTTTATTAATGGTATCATTAAAATCAAGTGCAACACATGGTTCATTACCTACCACCCAAGCATCATGCCCTGGCATTACTTCAAAACCATCCCCTGGCCCAATTTTTATTTCAGCTCCCTCTGAGTCACTAATAATCATATGACCTGAAATAATATACCCAATATGGTTTTCAGATGGTTTTCCTGTTTGCGCTCTAGCATGTATTGACCATTTCCACCCCGGTTGATAAGTGCCTAAACCAATTACAGCAGTTTTAAGTCGTATGGTTTGCCGAACACTTCCATCTATGAATCTTCTCGACTGTTCTGAATTAAAAAGATTTTTTACAATAATTTTCAATTATAACCCCATATTTATTTTTTTCAGATAACATATATTATACAGCCGTTTTGCTTGTGCAAATACGGCATTTAGCGCAGTCTATTGTGTTATCCAGTTTGAACGAAGCAGGGAATAACTTATTGAATATAATCCTTTTTGTCGCAACCATCCACTTTTTGCCCTTTACATTCTGCAGCAAATATCGCTGCCTAAACGGTTGATAGCAGTATTATCGGTCAAAGTCAATATTGTTTTTGAAATTATATGAAAGTTCCAACGTCATATTAATAGAGAATATCAATCAAAATGACAGGAATAAAATGAACAATATTTATCAACCAGAAAAGCGAAAACCTCGGCTTCTTGATCTCGTTAGTCAGAAAATTCAAACTCTTCACTACAGTCGACGAACCGAAAAAACGTATATTGGATGGATCAAACGTTTTATCCTTTTCCATGGAAAACGGCATCCAGTGAAAATGGGAGAAAAAGAAATAAATCGGTTCCTTTCCTATTTGGCAATCAAGAAGCAAGTAACTGCTTCTACACAAAATCAAGCTTTGTGTGCAATTGTTTTTTTATATCGACAAGTCCTAAATAAGGACATTGGCTTGTTGGAGGGATTGATTCGGGCCAAGCGGCCCGGGAGGCTGCCTGTTGTCCTTACTAAGGCTGAAGTGAAACAGGTCTTTCGTAATCTAACCGGAGTTAAAAGAATGATTGTTATGATCATGTACGGCTCAGGATTGCGCTTAATGGAATGCCTCAGACTCAGAATTAAGGACATTGATTTTTCTTCTAATCAAATCATTGTTCGTGATGGTAAAGGGAATAAGGATCGAATCACTATGCTTCCCGGAGTGATAAAAGTGCTACTTGAGGAACATCTAAAACGCGTTTGGAAAATTCATCAACTCGATATCAAAGATGGATTCGGTCGTGTTTATTTGCCTTATGCTCTTTCACGGAAATATCCTAATGCTTCAAGAGAATGGAATTGGCAATATGTATTTCCTGCATCCAAGCGATTTAGAAACCCAAATACTGGTGAACAAGGTCGGCATCATATCCATGAAACAGCCATCCAGAAATCTGTAAGAAAAGCCATGAAAGATGCCAGAATAGCCAAACAAGCCAGTTGTCATACATTCAGACATTCTTTTGCCACGCATCTATTAGAAGATGGATATGATATCAGAACTGTTCAGGAACTCTTGGGACATAAGGATGTTCGAACAACAATGATATATACACACGTCTTGAATCGAGGCATTCGAGGAGTATTAAGTCCCGCCGATAGACTAAAATAGAAGATCCCTTTCAAATTTTTCTTGAATTATTGCGATAAGTTTTGATAGTATCTGTTTAGGCGGCAATATTTGCTGCAGAACCCCGACGGCAAAAAGATGATGGCCAGGACAAAACTGTTTAGATTCAATACGTTAATCCCTGCTTTGCTCAATCAGGATACTCCAATAGAAAGCGATAAATGCCGTATTTTCACAAGCAGAACGGCTGTATAATATATGTTAGGCATAGCGAAAAATGAAACTTACAGCTCCCGAGACTTCCGACAAATACTTTGAGGTCACGGAGCATGCCGTGCGGCATCTTTACGCCGGTCTTGACTCCTGCTGGTCCTACTACGGACAGGCGCTGGAACACTGGGACATTAGTCAAGTCGAGCAACCCTTAACACCGGAGAAGAAAGAAGCCTTGAAAAAGTATTTGGAGTTAGCTGACAAGTACTTCGATCTGAAGTTTTCCGAGGCCATGTATGCTGGCGGCATTTTGCAGATTGCCTTCATGGCAATCAAACTATATTCAGCCAACACTTCGATACCGACAAGCTGTACATCATTAGTCAAACCTGAAAACACGACAGCTATTCCATTTTGCATTGGGCGGGAATGCCACGGCATCCCCGCTGGACTACTTATCTATGCTGGAAGAAATCAATATAGCCACTGGGATGATGAGGAGCCTCGCAAGGTGACGCGAAATGTGTTTAATGCGCTATCAGCCGCATTTCACGACAATATGTTTGCTGACTTAGCATTTGCGCTTTCGAATCCAACTGTCAATGTTTATGCAAATGAAGTTCTTCTTACGGCACTGAGGTGGAAGTCATATGATACGTACTTGGGTGAAATGATGTCGATGCTTGCCCCGTCAACGGCATCGGTGTAGAGAGGGACATCGATGCCTAACAATCAAATGAACAAGGACGCAAATATCGCTGGCGCTTCATCTGCGCCTGTTATTTGAAACGTTATCTACATTTCTGAAATAAAGACATATATGAACGTTGAACAAACAATATTGGATTATTTGAATCATATTGATTCAAGCCTGGAAATCCTTTCTGAGCAGGCCGAGGGAAAGATCCCTGGTTTGCCTAGTTGGGTTTTAGAAACTAGGGAGATAATCATTGGTATCACCGATGATAACGAAGGTATTGTTATAAAGGTTGAGCCGAATGAAAATCTTAAGAATGATAAAATCATAACACGTATAGTAAAAAATCGTGAAGATATTAATAAAATTATATCCCCAATGAACTTTGGAGGGCCTTTGCCGAACCAGGGAGCTGAGAACCACTTCATTTTATTCGCTGACATGTCTGTAGTTGAAGCAAATAATCCCTTAGCGGTTCCAGTTGAAGACAACCGTTTTCTTTTTGGTTGGGGTCGGAAAAATGGATTTTTCAACACATTCAATGCTGATAAAGCAAAAAAAGAAGCTGTTGATTTGTGGAATAGTGCGAAGGAAGGAATTAAAAAAGGCTCCTCTTTTATACAAGAATCAAGAAACGTTTATTCAAAATTTCAAGCAATATTCAAGAGAAAGACATTTCTTGAGCGTAGAATACATAGATTTATAAATGAATATCCAAGGCTTTTGCTTCCAAGCCACAAGCGTTGCTTCTTTGAACATAAATTATACTTAGGCAATGAAATGAGAAAGGCAGATTTCATTCTTGAAAGAGAGCAGGGCTTACCGCCTATCCTTATTGAACTTGAGTCGCCAGTCCATACGGTTTTTACTAAAGCTAACGACCTAACTGCCCCTGCTAACCATGCCCGGCAACAAATTTCAGAATGGCTTTCGTTTATAGAGAAAGACCCCATACGAAATGCTTCCGGAGAAAATAGCTTTCTTACAGGACCTAAAGAGCGATTGGTGATAATTGGTAGGGGATTGGAAAACAAAAAAAGGCTAATAGACACAAAATTCGATGGTGTCACATTTTGGACATACTCTATGTTGCTTGAGGAGGCAAAGACACGCTGGAATAACCACATTGCATCCCAATACAAATTATTAGGCTTGGAGGAAGCAAAGCCATTTTGAAACGATAGCTAACCTTGCTCTTCCAGCCGACAGCTAAACGCTGCGGCTGAAGAGCTCGTTATCCCTTAGAAAGGAGGAATAAATGGCTGAAGTAAGACATCGTCAACCGAGTTCCGCGCCCGGAATCGAATATGGTGAAATCTTCATCCCTGATGACAACAACATGGGAACAGGCACTTTCACCACTCTTCTACAAGCTAACGCACTATCTGCAGGGAACCCAATCGCCAGCATTATGCTCAACAAGCCGAAGTTTCAGATTTCCGTCAATATTAATCCTGGCACAAAGGAAATCCCCGTTTTATTGGGCAAGGCTGACGGCAGTGACCCTGCCGAAAAGAAACGTTTCCTTCTGCCCCAAAACCTTGATGTATCCGTTTCGCATGAATTCGTAGCGACCTTCGAGAATTGGAAGGTCACTGACCTCCAACTCAATGGAGAGTCGTTGTCATTGGGATAACATCCGAAATCAGCAGCCTGAGCCGACGCCGTTAGGCGGCGGGAAAGGTCGACTGGATTGCTTTGTTAGAGATTCATTTCTTAGATAGAACTAACTTGCCATAATACAAAATTACATTACCAGTTTGGAAAAGTAGTTTTTTTGTTTCATTGTATTTCATGCCAGATTTATGGTGTATAATTTCTTTAATTTTTATTAGTTTTTCTGGCATCGTATCATCATAATGCGCTCCGCCTTCTTTTTCTGCAACCATTCGAATAACTTCATTAGGGGTGTATAGATATTGATGCAGAGCTAAATATGGTTGGTTCAACCATTTCTTGAATTCACATTTTCTTATAGAAGGCCTTTGTGGATTTTCAACGCTTACGGCTATACTTGGATTTATAGATAAAACTAAACCATTTAATGGCTCCCTTACAGAATAACCATAACACTCTAATTTTATATTTTTTTCTTCGGCAAGATTTAATAGAAGAGGGTTTAGGGAGCGACTACCTACACAAACCAATGCTCTAAGCTGTACAGAAATTATTTTAAAATAATTATCATCTCCTTTTTGAACTTTTCCGAGCGCATCATCCAATAGCGACAAAGATTCATTCAATTCATTCTCTCTTTGCTTTAAGCTTTTTTTCAGCATTTCGTTCCCTGGTATTTTTCCTTCACCAAATTAGATATTCTACTGTTAACATTATTATCGCTAACATATATTGGGCATCCTTCTTTCTTCACCCTCCTGACGAGTTATTCAAAGACATACATGCCGGCGACTCTCTGCGCGTCTGACGCTGTGACCTTGCCAGTGAGAATCGCAGCCCCGTCTTCTCTTGAAATGCTTATCGAGCCAACCCTGTGGCCTTTTGAATCAAGAATTGGGAGCGTGTAGCGCTCAATGGCTGGACTGCAATTTGCTACGTACCCCCACGCAAGCCCCCACACTTGGCCAACATATTTAACGAATTCACCGCTGCTGCCTGCCGCTCTCTGCGTCTGCGGTGGAAGGCGGTTCAAGTCCGAATCTTTCTTCCCTGCCTTCATCATGCCAAAGACGGTCTTTGTTGCGCTGTAGGTTTCCGCGATGTCGGTACGGGCAAACGAAAGGGCAATAACGAGCGTCCGCTTGTCCTTGGCAGAACTCGGGGTGATTGTCACATCAGAAAGCGAGGACCTCCACTGCGTCGGGAATGACCCAAGCAGGGTCGGGATATTGCGTTTGAGCTCTGCTTTCGCAGCCTCGTCCGATTTCGTTTCCTTTTCAGTAGCCGAACCCCCCAGTTGCAGGCTTGCCAGCATGTTGTCGAAATCAGTCAACACGCCCGCCCATCGATCTCGCGGCGCACTGCATTGGACAACGAATGCCGTCCTCCCGGACAAGAAATATGTGTACCGACGTCGCACTTTCTTCCTGTCGTCAGTGAGTTCGTACTACCCGTTAACCAAAATTCTGCCGGTCACTTTTGGAATCGTACCGGCGACCGAACGGACGCCAGGATACTGATTTCTCACCATCGCATCCCACTGGCGCTTCATATCAGACGTGTCAGAATGCGGTTCTCCCGCTTCCGGCGGCATGACTTCGTGGTGAAAGTAGAACGTTGCGTAGTCGCCCTCTGCCATTATCTTGGTAAATCCCACATCAATACCTTGAGGAAGGTTTTGGGTTCGAGTCCAGCCGGGTTGTACCCGGAGTTGGTATGCCTTCTCTTTGACTACCTCTTGTACGCTTGCCGTCAGGGAGAACAGCGCGATTAAGGCCAACGCGCACAACATCTGAATCTTGTTTAGCTTCATTTGATCCTCCTTCTGGGCATTTCGTGTCTGCCCAACGTTAGCAATAAGCTGACGGAGCTCTCGAGCGGCAAAGCCGCGAGGAGTCTCTGGTTAGCTTGATTGCCTTGTTATGTGTTTCTTTCCGTTTTAGAAATTATTGATCCCCACAACAGACCAGAGGCGATAATTATTATGCCGATAGGCGCCATTACACCAGCCAGATATCTGACGAACACGGGTCCGCTTGAGGTAACTAGGTTGTTCGATGAGTCAAACGTTGCCCAAGCAATTGGGGCGAATCGCTGAACGAGGAGAGCGATTGCTGTGAGCGAAGAGCCGACTGCGACCACTATGGACCACCGAGTTTTCATTCGTGTAAAAAAGAAAACTCCAGCGGCGCCTAGAAACAAAGCTGATGCTGGCACAACATACATTAGCGACCAGACTGATAATTGTTTCATTTTATTTCCTCACATATAACGGCGCCCCTCACGGGCGCGCGGCCCCGCGCGTACCGTGCAGGGGCTGGTTATGCATCTTCGTCTCGAAATCTCTCCAGTGCATCGTCCCATCCGATGCGACCAATCTTGCCGATCTTGTCGATCTTTGGGATTGGCGGAATAGGCGGGATGGGAGGGATCTTTGGAATCTTCGGGATCGGCTCGATCTTCATGCTGTTGCGGAGGATGTAGTTCCCCTCTGTCAATTCTCCGAGATACGTCCCGTCTTCATTCCAGATCGATCCGTCATCTTCCATCCAGCCGAGATAGTTCGCATTGGCATCGAAGAGCCGACCGTCGTGCAGAAAGCCGAAGTACTCACCACTCCATCGAAAGATCGGGTGCTTATCGCTCATTCTATTCTCCTTGCATAACGACTCGGATCAGTGGCGGCGGATAGTAAGCCGTTATAAACATGATAAAAATAGAAAATTTATAAAAGCAATAAGAATTTGAAAAATCGCCCAGCTATCCGCCGTCCACTGTAGCCGGTGGTTATGTTTTATTTTTTAAATTAAGTGTTATCTTATTTAACACTGGGAGAATAATTATATTTTTCTTCAGCTCTTTCGACGATCCCTTTCACTTTTGATCCAAATTCACTTATGAATGGCATAATGAATAGTGCAATCGATGGTGTTGGCTTAAGTTTCTCAAATAAATCTTCGACTGGCTCAAAAACTTTCTCACAAATACCCAATCCATAATCTAATTCATTAATTGCTTCATAATCTAAAACATTTGAATAATTATTAATAAGCTCAACATAAAAATTTGCTACGTCTTCGGGTGAAACATCAGGCGAATTAGAAACAGATATAGCAGATGAATAAATGCGGTCACATAATTTCTGTATAATCTTTTCTGACCTTTTACCATATTTCATTTTCAAGAAGCGAACAGCAATGCCAAAACTTAAGCAAGAGAGAACAGGATCAAGTGACTTTCTATCTTGGGGGCTCAAACTTTCCGGGCTTGTTTTTTCTATTGAATCAATGTAGGGAGTAGTATCATAAGCATAGCAAACTTCTATGATGGCATTAACAACAGAATCTTCCACATCATTGCTATCATTTTTAGCTCGGAAGATTTTAGTTCTAATATTGTTCCAAAATGCCATTGCCATCATCTCCAGGGATTAAATCATCCGAAACATAACGTCCCGCTTAACCCGCCGGTGCTTTGTCCGGTCGGCTTGGAGCAGTTGTTAGCTCGTGAGTTGCCTACGCTTCATCATTTCAGAACTGCGTAAAGTAGTGTACCAACGACTACAACAATCCATACACACAAAGCACCCTGGGCGAGCCGCCTTTCAAGGGAAACTAAGCCCCCAGTGACTTTAACGATCAATTGGAGCCCCTTGCGGTCTTTAATTTCCGGGTATGTTTCATCACTCCATTTTAACCTCAGGAAGTGGCGCTTTTCGTTTGGTACTTTTTCGAACTCCCCTCCACTGAACGTAGGTGGAGGCTCCCGGTAAGGTCCAAAGATCACTGACTCAGCCGTGAAATAGCCGAGAGGGACTCCTATATTCATGAGCCTGGCCTCGATGTTCCTGAGGATCTTTTTGCATAATTCAAGATATTGTGCCTGTTTTGTGTTTAGCTTCACCCACATAAAAGCTGAAAGAATTCCTATGATGCCAAGGAAAAGCCGGAGGAATACGTCAGTACACGATTCCGGAAAGGGGGACAATTGCCTAAAGGCGGCAAGGAACAAGCCTGCCTGTAAAATACCCATCATAACCTGGACTCGTTTGAAATAATTTTCGTTGAGGAGCTTCCATTGAACCAAAATCTTGCTGTACGAGTCCATCAGATTTCTGGCTTCATTTTTGGGGTCCAGCGGCTGCCTGTCGCGACAATTGCCTTCAGTTTTTATTTCTGTTGGTTCGGTCATCTCCATCTCCTATTGTATTATGGATGGCTAACGATGAGTTCACATGCCTGTGGAACGCGCAGCGTGAAACAGGCCAGGTGGAACGATTTGTTCTACTTCTTTATCTCATAAATTGCCTGCGTGGCTTTCATATATTCGTGGATTTTGTTTCCTTTTATTTGGTAGACTGGCTGCGTTGCTTTCATGTACTCATGGATTTTGTCACCTTTAATTATATACTTAGCCTGTGTGGCCCTCATATATTCGTGAATCTTATCACCTTTGATTATATATTTTGCTTGTGTAGCTCGCATGTATTCATAGATTTTCATGCCGTCGAAACGTTTGCTATCTGAACTCATTTTTTATCTCCTTTTGAAGTAGAACGCTTCGCTTCACCGGGCGCGGTTTTTTGCGCTCCGGTGGAAGCGTTTGTTAGCTGCCATATTTAATCATTAATGAATTCTTCATAGATTCTGTGAAAGCTTGGTATTGTGAAATTTATTCCTTTTTCAGGCCCAAAGGCCTTTTTCAATTGATGATAATAAAATGTATCAGACGTCTTCCAGTACGGTCTTTTCGTGCGAGAGGCATCGGCCAAAGCAGATACTGCGCCGATAAAGCAGGCACCGCCTATTTTTGTAAGATCAAATGCATTATTTGCGTCTGCTAATAAAGCTAATGCAGACATAGATGTGGGGAGACCTATCGTGAGCAATGAATACTTAAAATCATGTGGGATTTTGCCCGCCTGTTTAATAATGGACTTGTTATTGCTTTCTATTTCTTTTTGGAATTCATTAATACGCTCTTTAGTAAAATCAGCGTCCTCAATACGACACAACTCGGATACTAATTGATCAATTGATTCTCTGAAGGCTATTCGACTCTCAATAGTATTTTTTCGAAAATTAATAACCTCATTGATGCTCATGTATTCCAAACCTTTTGGCAACAATGAGGCTATGACCAACGATGATGTGACCTCTTTTGCTTCATCACTGTATACCCATTCATTGAAGTTTGCATCATTTGCGAAGTAGTGCATAATTGCAAACATATCTCCATCATCGGTAAGTTTACTAATACCTCTACGTTTTGAGATCACATCCGCCAAAAAAAGCATATATATATTGGAGACCTCTTCGCTTATGCTTAGGAAACCATCTGGATCAAATTTCTTGGCCATCCCCTCAAGGATAGGCAAAATTCTGGCATCAACTTTTTCAGGATGCAATCTTACATCAATATTCTCCCAGCCCTCTACGCCAGCTGGAATTATTGGTGCTTTTTCAAGATACGATTCGAAAAGTTCTGCTGTTTGTGACAAATCAGGGCTATTCATACGAATATTTTCAACCAACCCATTATCAACTGCAATTTTTACTTCGTCAGAATCTTTTGGATTATAAGAGGATGGTACAATTCTATATATCTTATCCCAAAGACATAAGGACGCCTTTAACCATGTTTCATCAAAAAACTCTATGCTAGGGTAATATAAGACTTCCTTGCTCATTTATTTCTCCACAGCTAACTATTAATATACAGCATGCTTTATTTGATACAAATACTCCCCTAAGAACATCGTATATTAAGTGATTCCATCACATATACCCGCAAAATTGTACTATTATCTTAAAATTATCCATGTTAGATTGCAAGTCGTATATTTTATGATATCAGCATCCATCAGAGGAACGATTTCTTTACCTGACAGCCGTTGAAGTATTGTGGAGCTTGAGAAATCACTTAGCCACAGCCGCTTAGTCTCAAAGTGTCTCTAACAGCTTGTCCAATGGGCTGAATATATCTGAATAGCTTTTATGGGCCACATGAGTATAAATCATGGTCGTATTTACATTTTTATGACCCATGAGTTCCTTGACCTGCCCCCCTGATAACGGTCCAGTTGTTGTGTTAAAATTTTACTGGGCAAATTTATTTACAAAATTGACAATTATTATTCATCTAAAAAATATCCCGCTGGTTTTTTAAGGGCTTTGGCAATTCTAATCAAAGTTTTTAAGGATGGTAATGATGCACCTGTTTCATACCGGGAGATGCTTTTCTGTTTGGCTTTGATTTTTTTGGCCAGTTGAGTTTGGGTTAAATCAGCCTCTACCCGGGCCAATTTTATTTTTTTGCCCAACTTTTTTGTATCCATTAATATCCTCTTGAACTTTCTTCACTCATAATATCCAATCAATAATAGAAACAAAAGTGAAAATATTCTTGACATAATATACCTCTTGGGGTATATTTTAGACATGAATATAATCATCATTTCTTATACATTATATTAGTAAATTATACCCATTTAGTTATAAAAGCAATACTACCTATGAATAATCAGGCCTTGGGTAAAGTTGAGAAATTCACTGAAGATATAGATCAAATAATCAGTCTTAGTTGGTTTGATAATCCCTCTGTCCAAAACTTGCTAGATGTTGTGGTTTCAATTATTGCAGAAGAATATATCGATTCAGCCCAACAAAATCCTGATTTATTTAAAAAAATGGAGGTTATTAAATGAGAGTAGCGATATACGCAAGGTACTCTTCTGAAAATCAAAGTGAGAAAAGCATCGATGATCAAATAAGAGTATGCAAAAAGTACATAAAGGACCATGGCATGACTTTTGATGAAAAACATATTTATATTGATGAGGCAATCTCCGGTTCAGTCATCCACCGTCCTGGACTACAGGCATTAGAAAAGGCAATGGAGAACAAAGAATTTGATGCTGTAGCAGTTGACGATCTCTCCAGAGTGTCAAGAAGTAATCATCAAATGCTGACATTGGTTCTCAAATTCAATTTTCATCAAGTCAAGATTATCTCTGTTTCAGATGGCATTATTACAGATGATGATAACTCTAAATTAGGCATTCACATACGTGGACTCATAAATGAGCTATATCTTGATGATCTTAAGAAAAAGACAATGCGTGGATTAGAAGGTCAAAAACTAAGAGGATTTAGTACCGGAGAAAGGGTATTTGGATATTATACTAAACCTGTAGGTGAATTAAAGCTAAACAAGAAAGGGCAAGCGAAATACGAAGGAATGGTTCACAAAATAAATCCAGATGAAGCAGATATTGTTAAAAGAATTTATAAGGAATTTATTGGAGGAAAAAGTATAAGCAAGATAGTAAAAGAGCTTAATAACGATAAGGTTCCAACAAAAAAGGGCTATTCTGGGGGATGGAACACATCAACCGTAAGCAGAATCTTGAAGAATGAGAAATATATAGGTCTATGGATATGGAGAAAATGGAAAAACGTCAGAGATCCCATGACAGGAAAAATAAAAAAGGTTTCGCGACCAAAAGAAGAACAATTGTCTTCATATAAAGAAAACTTATTAATCATTAATAAAGAAACTTGGAGAAAAGCCCAGAAAAGATGGGCAGAAATAGAGGGAACATGGCCCCTCCGGAAAAAAGCTAAAAATAATAACCTAAAACAAAAAAGTTATGTGCAAGCCAGCCCAGCCCATCTGTTTTCTGGCCTCCTGAAATGCCATATATGCGGAGGAGCCATTGTTTTAATCAGTGGAAAAGGTAACGGCTATTACGGGTGTTATAACGCAAAAAGAAAAACCTGCAACAACAATTTATTAGTGCCTCGGAAACGAGTAGAGAAAGTAATTATATCGGGATTGAAAGAAAAGATATTAACTGCAGATAATTTAGAATATATTTATAAGACTTTAGAAAAACTGATAGCAAAAGGTCTAAATAAAGTTCCAGAGCTTATTAAGAAAAATAAGGCTCAATATGAAAAGATTCTTTCGGAAATACAAAATTATCTTAACTATATTAAAGTTGGTAATTTTTCTAAAGCAGTATCAGATGCATTGGAGGACGCAGAAAAAAGAAGTGAGATGATAAATCAAGATATTAAATTACTGGAATATCAGAAACAAAATACCTTCAACTCACCGCCTAAAGAATGGATAAATCACAGACTAGGAAAGCTGCATGAAACGCTAAATAAAAACACGACCGCTTCGGCTTTAGCTCTCAAGGAATTGCTTGGGACGATAAAACTTGAGCCTGTATTTGAATCTTCTTCTTATGAGATTGCCACGCTCCTTCCAGTCGCTCGCAATGACAATGGAAAGGAATTCAAGCCATATTATATTGCCCATACAAAAATTCAAACCCTCGCACTTTTGGATGATAAGTACAAAGGTTCGAATTGGTTGCAGTGGCGGAGGGAGAGGGATTCGAACCCCCGTTCCGGTTGCCCGGAAAGCGATTTTCAAGACCGCCGCCTTAAACCACTCGGCCATCCCTCCTAAGTAATTTTATCCAGGCCATCCATGTAAAGCCGTAAAACTTTAGGAATAACAACAGAGCCATCTTCCTGTTGATAACTTTCCAGAATGGCACTGACCGTCCTTCCCAAAGCTACTCCGGAGCCGTTCAGAGTATGAACAAACTCCAGCTTCGACTTTTCTTTTCTTCGAAAACGGATATTGGCTCTTCTTGCCTGGAAATCCTCACAATTAGTACAGGAGGAAATTTCCATGTATTTCTTTCTGGCAGGCATCCAGAGCTCCACATCATAGGTTTTAGCCCCTGCAAAGCCCATGTCTGCGGTGCAGAGGACAACCACCCTGTAGTGCAATCCCAATCTTTTTAAAACTTCCTCAGCATCAAGGGTTATTTTTTCAAGTTCCTGATAAGAATCTTCGGGCAAAGAAAAGCTCATAAGCTCAACTTTGTTGAACTGGTGCTGGCGAATCAGTCCTCTTATATCTTTCCCGTAAGAGCCAGCCTCCCGTCTGAAACATGGAGTGTAAGCCACAAATCTCTTCGGGAGGGAGTCTTCCTCAAGAATATCGTCTTGATAAAGGTTAGTGAGAGGAACTTCCGCGGTAGGAATCATGTACCAGGGATAGCCTCGCAGCTTGAAAAGGTCATTTTCAAACTTAGGCAAATTCCCTGTTCCTATCAGGCTCTTTTCATTGGCTATGAAAGGTGGGATCACCTCTTGGTATTTCTTTTCCTCCGTATGAACATCAAGCATAAAATTGATCAAGGCTCTTTCAAGTTTAGCTCCTGCGCCAAAATAGACAGCAAACCTCGAACCTGCGATCTTGGCGGCTCTCTCAAAATCCAAGATGCCCAGGTTCTTACCGATATCCCAATGAGGTTTGAGAGGGAAAGAGAATTTTGGCTTCTCGCCAAACGTCCGGACTTCGACGTTTTCTTTAGAGCTCTTGCCTTCAGGCACAGACTCATGGGGAACATTAGGAATGGAGAGCGAGATTTCCCTCAGCTTCTCCTCAAATCCCCTCAGTTTCTCCTCGAGTTTCTTTATCTCCCCAGCTACCTTTTTCATTTCTGAAATAACCGAAGCAGGATCTTTCCCTTCCTTCTTTTTCTGGGCTACGAGCTGAGAAGCCCTGTTTTTTTCATGACGCAGGGTTTCAATTTTTATTAAATAGCTTTTCTTTTCCTGGGAGAGCTTTATAAATTTATCGAGGTTGAGCTTAATTCCTCTGGCTTTAGTCTTTTTTACGATAAAATCAGCATTTTCCAGCATATATTTTGGGTCTAACATGCCGCAGATTATAGCATAAGTACCTCAATTTTAAAATTATCGTGTTGACTCAGGTAGGGGATTAAAATATAGTAAAAAAAATGAAAGAGAAGACACAATTTAAGGGCTATATTCAGGTTTATACAGGAAACGGAAAGGGAAAAACAACTGCGGCTCTGGGCCTTGCCCTTCGGGCAGCCGGGTATAAACATAAGATTTACATCGGACAATTTCTCAAAGGGCAGGAGTATGGAGAACTCTTCTCGGTTAAAAAACTCTCACCCTACATCACAATCGAACAATTCGGCCGAAAGGGTTTTATCCACGTAACAAAAGATCCGGACGAGGAGGATATCAAAAGAGCCAAGAGAGGATTGAAGAAATGCCTGGAAGCCATGCTTTCTCGAAAATACAGGATCATCATCCTGGATGAGATAAATGTGGCTGTCGACTTCAGTCTTATAACAGAAGAAGAAGTCCACGAATTTTTTGATAAAAAACCTGAAGACGTAGAAATTATCCTGACAGGAAGGTATGCTCCTCCTTCCTTCCTAAAAAGAGCAGATTTGGTCACTGAAATGAAGGAAAAAAAGCACTATTACAAGAAAGGAGTGAAGGCAAGAGAAGGAATAGAAAAATAGGAGTGCGGGAGAGGAGCTATCCATCCCATGGAAAGAGAGAAATTCGAAAAGCTAGCCGAAGAGGCGCTGGCTCAAATTCCAAAAAAATTCAAAAAATTAATCAGTAACCTGGCTGTGATTGTCGAGGAAAAGGCTTCAAGAGAAATTTTCGAGAAAACAGGAACCACACCCCTCAGCTCTATTTTGGGTCATTATCACGGCGTTCCCTTCAAACACCGAGGCCCTTTCTACGGGAATATCCCTCCTGATGTTATCGTTATCTACCAGAAACCCATTGAAAGTATCTGCTCCACAGAAGAAGAAATAAAAAAGAAGGTCAGAGAAGTTGTTTTTCATGAGATCGGGCACTATTTCGGGCTGAGCGAGAAAGAATTGAGAGAGATTGAGAGAATTTGAAATATCATTTGACACAATCATTCACACCACCTACAATTTTTGCTTTACTGAGCGTATGTTAATGCTAAATAAATTTATTAAAAGCCAGAGGAGGTACGAAAATGCAAGAAAGCTTTAAAGGAATATTTCCTCCTTTAGCCACTCCGTTTGTCGATGACAAAATTTCTCCCGAAAGGTTCAAGGAAAACATCCAAAAATACAATTCACTCGATCTGGCGGGCTATGTCATCTTGGGCACTTCAGGGGAAAGTGCCCTTCTTTCAGTCGAAGAATCAGAAAAATTAGTTTGGGCAGGAAAAGAAGCTGCTTCTAAAGGAAAAAAAATTATTGTCGGCACAGGTTTAGAATCCACAAAAATGACTCTAGAATTCACTAACAGAATGGCTGATCTCGACATCGATGCTGCCATGATTCGCACACCAAGTTATTTCAAATCCAGGATGAATAGAGAAGCACTTAAAAAGCACTTTCTCTTTTTAGCTGATCAATCAAAAGTGCCAGTGCTTATTTATAATAATCCTCGAGTCCTGGGAGTCTCTGTGGACTCAGAGCTACTCATCGAGCTATCCAAGCATCCTAATATAGCGGGTATTAAAGACAGCTCAGGGGATTTATCTTTTCTGGCGGAGGCTATCCCTCACCTCGAGCCTAATTTTAGTTTTTTGATGGGAGCTGGAAGCGTACTCCTTCCTGGCCTGATACTGGGAGCAACTGGCGGAATCCTAGCCATAGCTGGCATTGCTCCTGCCCAGTGTGCCGAGCTTTACCAATTGCATTTAGAGGGAAAAATGGACGATGCACTCAAGCTTCAGTTCGATCTGGCTCCCCTCAATAGGGCCGTTGTTCAGACATTCGGCATCCCAGGATTAAAGTACAGCCTTGATATGGTCGGATATTACGGTGGCCCTTGTCGCCCGCCCCTTCTTCCCCTTGATGATGAAAGCAAGAAGGAAATGAAAGCTGTTTTGAGTAAGCTTGGACTCCTGGCCAAATAACCTTACCTGGAATTTTTTAATGAAAAATATTAAATCAACTTCTGATTTACTACCTGGAAGAAGGCGTTTCATGCGAAATATTTTATTCGGAGCCTTCTCAGCATCCTTAGCCTCAGCAAGACATCTTTCAGGGGAGGAAAAACAAAGTTATCGCCTGAAAAAAGGCCAGATGTTCTACCGCCGACTGGGAAGAACGAATCTCCTTATTTCTGAAATTTCTTTAGGAGGAAGCCCCCTTCCCGCGATGCCTATTCTCTACCAAGCAATAGAGAGAGGAGTTAATTACATCGATTCCTCGCATACTTACTCGAATGGGAACAGCGAGCGCCAAATAGGCCTGATTCTAAAAGAATTTGGTAGAGATAAAGTCTATGTGGGGACAAAATTTCATCTACGAGGCAACTGGAGCGAAAACTCCATCATAAACACGGTCAACGGCAGCTTGAGAAGGCTTGATACAGATTATATGGATGTTTGTCTCATCCATGGGGTAGCAGATGAAAAGCTCCTTACTGATGAGCGAGTCGTTGGGGCATTTGAAAAATTAAAGAAACAGGGAAAATACAGGTTCCGAGGTCTCTCTTGCCACTCCAATCACCATAAAGTCGTGAAAGAAGCGGTTGATTGTGGTTATTACGATATGATTCAGCTCGCTTACAATGTCTTCGACATCCAGGAGACAAAAGATGATGCAGAGGTCTATGACGACTATTTGGGACAAAGCGGGATTCGTCGTCTTCTTGCTCTAGCGAAGTCAAAAGATATAGGTGTAAACGCCATGAAAATCCTCAAAGTCGGGGGAAAAAGACAGAACCTGGAGAAATACAAGACAGGCGGGACTACTATTTATCAGGCTATGCTGAAATGGGTTTTGGAAAACAAGAATTTAACATCAGCGGTAATAGAAATGCTGACATGGGAGCAACTAGAAGAAGATCTGGGAGTAATTGGCGAGTCTCTTTCCGAAATGGAGAGAAAGAACCTCTTTCGTTATGTTGCGGAAAATTCAGAAGACTATTGCCATATGTGCGGAGAGTGCCAGGCAAACTGCCCTTCCCGTATAAAGACAACATCCATTCTCCGCTATTTAACCTATTATGAAAACTACGGGAAGGTAAGTATGGCAAAAAA
>CAYTBG010000018.1:22952-36270 GCA_964435925.1 uncultured Eubacteriales bacterium
TTCTCCGCTATTTAACCTATTATGAAAACTACGGGAAGGTAAGTATGGCAAAAAAAGGCTATTCTCGACTAAAGCAGGTACAGACTGCCTCCTCCTGTCAGGACTGCGGCGAGTGCGAGAGAGTATGTCCTTACGGAGTCTCTGTCCCTAAAAGAATAAGAGAAGCTCACTCAGTTTTATCTTGCTAATTTCCCCCCCCATTGCATAAATGATTATAATTATCAGGTCTTTTTATTGTAGGTTTTATTGTAGGGGCTTAATTCACAAAAAATGAAAAATGGGGCCAGGCCCCATTATTCATGCAGGGATTTGGTTCGTCTTTTGTAGGGGCTTGATTTATCAAGCCCACATTTTAAAAGGACCGTGCACCCTGCTTCGACTATCCTTCCCCTGCGTTATCCTTGCAGTTAGCTCAGGCAAGGCTAACCTGCCGCACAAGAAGCAACTCTGCTACCGCTGCTACCTCCCGGTCCTGACGGGTTTCACAAAGAGCTCTTCGCACAGGGCCCTAACCTTCAACACCACTTACAAGGACACAGGCCAGAAAAAGTGCAGCCTCGACAGGGAATTCAATCCCACTGTAGCGGATTGTGGGTAACAGGGCACCGCTGGCTCCCCATCTAGCACGGTCCAGCTTTATCATATGCATTTAAGATTTCTTCTCTAAAAATCTATCTATTCAGTAATCTGAGGATAATTATTCGAGAGTAACCCAACTCCTTGCGGGCAGGAAAAATCCTATCTCTATCTTTATCCTTTGTCAAGGCAGCTGGGAACAGACCTTTCAAACTTTTATAATTGGAACTTTATGTGACGTGGTCAACAGGGATCAAGCCTTTATGACTCTGTTGCTTAACATCGAAAGTAGACATTTGGGAACACGAAAGTAGACATAAATTACCTGTCGGCAATATGGTCTCTTGCAATTAAAACTTTTTCATTATAACAAGATACGAAATTAGATTTTAAAGGAAGAATTAAATAAAAAAATTGTAAAGCATTAAAGGTCTGATCCCATTGGAACCCCATTGGAATATGTGCATAATATTACATTCAACGCCATTGAAGAAAGTTCTATCCTAAGATAAGATAGTTTGAAAATATTGTGTATAATAAATAAATAGTTACACTATCCTATAGGGATTTGGAAATGAAGAGACGCATTTTCTTTTTAATATTAATATTATTATCTTTTTCATCATTATTTGCCCTCTCAAGCAAGGTAAAAAATCATATAATTATTGACACAGATACGGCGGCTGATGATTTGCGCGCAATTTGTTTATTATTAGCTTCTGATGAAATTGAAGTAATCGCAATCACAACATCCGATGGTGTTTTGGATCCAGAAAATGGATTAAAAAAAGTAAGAGCTTTGCTTATAAGTTTCGGTCACGAAGGTATACCCACAGCCTCAGGCGAAATTTCTCAATCAAATCCACCGCCTTGGAGAAGATTTAACCAGAATTTAAATTGGGGAGATGAAAGTCTTATTGAAACGAATGGTAAAAAAACTGCTTCTGATCTGATTATATCCTCAATTGAAAAAGAGGAGAAACCTGTAACAGTAATCTGTTTAGGCTCATTGACTAATCTTGCAGAAGCTTTTCGTGTTAAACCGGCAATAAAAGAAGATGTAGAAAGAATTGTTTGGTATAACGATAATATTCATCCAAATTCAGGAACAAATTATGAATTTGATAAAAAAGCAGCTGATTATATTTTGAGTGAGGATATTATAGTAAATGTCGTTAACAATTTAGATGGCAAGGAAATTGTATTTACTGAAAAATTACTGCGATCTATAGAAAACATAAAAACACCTTATGCGCAAAAAATTGCAAAATCTCACAACCAGAATGACGTTTTTCAACTAATCAAAATTGGCCATTTGAGACTTTGGGACGATTTAGTAGCTTTGTATCTTCTGTATCCTGAATTGTTTGAAACAAGAATAATTGAAGGACACCCCAATCAAAGTATCAGTCGTGTCTTAAAAACAGACAAAATCGCACAGGAAATTATCGAAATATTATCTCGCGACATCGAAGATATTAGTGTTACTTTTAAACAATTTCCAGATGAATCTCATTTATTCAGAGAAGATATCAGCCAATTCATGAACCAAATAATTGAAAGGCATGGAAGAAAAGAATGGAAAATTGTTGTTTTGACAAATGAATTTCACGACCATTTAGGAATTTACTCCATTATTGGAGCAAAAATGGGACTGCGAGCACGAGAATATTATCATGTTGGACCTGATGAATTATCGGTAGTTTCTTATGCGGGGAGCCAACCGCCTATTAGCTGTTTTAATGATGGATTACAGGTAAGCACAGGCGCAACTCTAGGGCATGGAACCATTTCTGTATCACCAGATTCGTATCAAATACCGAAGGCAACTTTTACTTGTAAAAATAAAACAATAAGTCTTCAACTCAAAGAGGATTATTGGGATATAGTAAAAAAAGATATAAAACAAGCAATTAAACACCACGGGCTACTAACTGACAATTATTGGCGTTTTATTCGTGAGCGTGCAATTAGTTATTGGCTAGAATGGAGCAGGAAAGAAATTTTTAATCTTAAAGTAATAGAATAAATGGAGGTCACAGATGAAGCTTAAAATTTTTTGGGCGGTGCTAATTCTGGTATTAGTTTCATGCCAATCTCAACAGACAGGAGAACAAGCACCTTTAGTGGAATATCTAACCTCAGACCTGCGTCCAAATAGACCGTTTTCAGAAGCTGTCCGCGTCCGAAATTGGCTGATTCTTTCAGGCCAGATTGGGATCAATCCCGAAACAGGAACTCTACCACAAGGCGGTATCAAAGCAGAAACAAAACAAACAATGGAGAATATTAAGCGCACTCTTGAAAAATATGGTTCTTCTCTTGATCAAGTAGTCAAGTGTACGGTTATGCTGGCAGATATCAGTGAATGGAGTGCAATGAACGAAGTATACATTACATATTTCGTTGATCATAAACCCGCCCGAAGTGCATTCGGAACAAGCGGGCTCGCTCTGGGAGCGCGTTTGGAGATTGAATGCTGGGCTACAGTCAAGTATGAATGATATATCAGCAAAGCATATATTGACTATTTTCTGATTAATTGATATTCTCTCGCCGATAACGTAAAGGGAAGGATAGGCCATGAAATGTCCAAAGTGTCAGGCCGATATCTCGGATGATTCCATCTTTTGCAGCATATGCGGAACACCCATTAAGCCTTCGGATGAAATCTTCATTTCACGCACCAGAACAATCCTGAGACCAGTGGAGGAATTATCTCCCGGCTCTACACTTGCCGACAAGTATAAGATCATTGAGGTCTCAGGCAGAGGAGGAATGGGTATTGTTTACAGGGCCGAGGATACCAAGCTTAAACGCAGCGTTGCCCTCAAGTTCTTGCCTCCTGAATTGATCCAGAATGAAGAGGTTAGAGAACGGTTCGTTCTCGAGGCTCAAACTGCAGCAGCCCTTTCTCATCCCAATATCTGCACCATCCATGAAATCGATGAAGAGGGAGGGAAATCCTTCATCGCCATGGAATATGTTGAGGGACAAACATTAAGGGAGAAAATAGAGAAAGGCCCATTGGAACTTGGCGAATCCCTGAATATTTCCATGCAGGTGGCTGAGGGCCTTGAGGCAGCCCACAAGAAAGGAATTATCCACAGAGACGTCAAAAGCGCCAACATCATGGTCACAGATAAAGGTCAGGCTAAGGTCATGGACTTCGGTTTGGCCAAGGTAAAGGGAGCAACTTTATTGACAAGAGAAGGGACAACCTTAGGGACAGTAGCTTACATGTCTCCCGAACAAGCCAGGGGCAAAGAAGTCGACAACCGCTCGGACATCTGGTCTTTGGGGGTGGTTATGTATGAGATGCTCTCCGGGCAGTTGCCGTTCAAAGGGGATAGAGAAGCATCGATTCTTTATTCTGTTGTGCATGAGGAACCAAAACCACTCAAAGAAATAAAGCGCGAGCTTCCCATAGAATTGCAGCAGATTATTAATCGCGCTTTGAGAAAAAAACCTGAATCCCGCTATGCATCAGCAGAAGAAATGTTAAAAGACCTGAGGAAATATCAGGATGTTCTGCAAGCAGAGGAACTGGGAGCATTTAACCTGCGCACATTCCTTCGCCGCATCCGTAAGCCTCAAGTCGCAATTCCAGCCGTTAGTATCGTCCTTGCTATCTGCCTTGTTGCTTTTTGGTTCTTCAACCGCCAGGCCAATATCCGCTGGGCCAGACAAGAAGCTCTTCCAGAGGTCGAGCGGCTTGTTGAAGAAAATTGGCGGGATTTCACCGAACCTTACAAACTAGCAGAAAAGGCAGAAAAGTACATTCCGAATGATCCCAAGCTTACTGACCTTTTTTCAAAATGTTCCTTGAACATAAGCATCAAAACAGAGCCTTCGGGTGCAGATATTTATATGAAAGAATACGATACCCCAGACAGTGAATGGGAATATCTGGGTGTTTCGCCAATCGAAAACATCAGATTACCTGTTGGAATCTTCAGATGGAAAATGGAAAAGGAGGGCTATGAGACAGTCATAGCTGCATCTTCCACATGGAACATAGCTCTAGTACCAAAAGATCAATTAATTCCCTATGACCTCGTGAGAGTGCTGGATGAGAAAGGAAGCATCCCAGAGGGCATGGTGAGGGTAACAGGAGCGGAAACAGGTATAGGGAAATTGGATGACTTCTATGTAGACAGGTATGAAGTCACGAATAAACAATACAAGGAATTCATAGATAGCGGCGGATACAGAAATAGGGAATACTGGAAACATGAATTTAAAAAGGGCGACAGGATCCTGACGTGGGAAGAAGCCACGGCAGAATTTGTTGATCAAACGGGTAGGCCTGGCCCTGTCGCATGGCAGGCAGGAGATTATCTCGAAGGACAGGAAAATTATCCGGTTTCAGGAGTCAGCTGGTATGAGGCAGCAGCGTATACAGAGTTCTCGGGGAAAACTCTGCCCACAGCATATCATTGGGGTATTGCAAGGGGTGAACATACTCCTATGATCAGATGGCCCCAACTTGGGGGTTACGCTATTTTTGCTCCCTTCAGTAATTTTAAGGGCAAGGGTCCTGTTCCGGTGGGGAGTCTTCCAGGCATAACGTCCTACGGAGCCTTTGACATGGCAGGGAATGTGAGAGAGTGGTGCTGGAACGAAACCCAACATGGAACATTAATCAGAGGCGGCGCCTGGAACGATAACACCTACATGTTCCGAGATTCGAGTCAAGCTTCTCCCTTTGACCGTTCTTCTAAAAATGGATTCCGATGTGCTCTCTATCCTGATCCTGGGAGAATCCCCGAATCAGCGTTTCAAATGGTAAAATTGGGTGAAACTATAGATTTTTACAAAGAAAAGCCAGTTCCGGATTCTATTTTTCAGGTTTACAAAGAGCAGTTCTCTTACGACAAGACTGATCTCAATGCACGCCTGGAATCGAGCGATGAAAGCTCTGAAAACTGGATTAAAGAGCGAATAACCTTTGATGCCGCCTATGGCGGTGAGCGGATCATCGCTATTCTTTTGCTTCCTAAAAATACAGCACCCCCCTATCAAACGGTCATTTATTTCCCGGGCGAACAAGCTAAATATCGAAATTCGAGCAAAGACCTTGATAGCTGTAATGAATTTAAGGTATTCCTTTCTTTTATAGTGAAAAACGGCCGGGCTGCCCTCTATCCTGTCTATAAAGGGACTATGGAACGCAGAGATGGTGCTTTAATCTATGCCGAATTCGATTCCCATCTGTACACTGAGGGCCAGATTCAATTAGTGAAAGACTTCAAAAGATGTATCGACTATCTGGAGACCCGTCAGGATATAGACAGCGACAAGCTTGCCTATTACGGAATGAGTTGGGGAGCATGGCTCGGAGCAATCATCCCGGCCGTGGAGGAACGTCTTAAAGCAAGTGTTTTATTGGCAGGAGGCTTCCGCCGTAGAGTTGGTCGTCCTGAAGTAAGTCAAATTAATTATGTTACCCGAGTAAAAACGCCTACCTTGATGATAAACGGTAGATACGACACAGGCTTCACTTATGAGGCACAACAAAAGCCTATGTTTGACCTTTTAGGAACCCCAGATGAACATAAGGAACTGAAATTGTACGAAACTGACCATATCGCTACCAGAAACGAATTTATCAAGGAAATCCTGGCCTGGCTCGACCGCTACCTCGGTCCCATTAAATAATGTAAATAACGGGATCAGACCTTCATAACTTTCATAATTAGAGTACTTTCATTATAACGTCAAGAAAATGGGGACAGGCCCCATTTTATTGACCGGACATTTTTGCGTGGCAGAAAATAGGACATTTTTGCATGGCATTGACATCTCTACAATTTTCCTTGACAGGGAATAGTGCAAGTGATAAAAAAATCTCTTCCAAACGAAGGAGGTTTTAATGAGAAAGTATAAAAATTTAAAGGGAGTTTCTATTTTATTCCTTGCTTTATTTCTTTTGCCCTATTTTTTAAGTGCACAGACATCACCCGAGGCCTTTTTAAAGTTTAAAGTTGGTGCTGACCGCAAACTGGCTGACTACAACCAGATCCAGGCTTATTTCCAAAAGCTCGATCAAGAATCCGGAAAAGTCAAGGTTTTAAATATAGGCGTTTCCACCCTTAACAAGCCGATGATCATGGCCGTGATCACTTCCGAGCAAAACATGGGTAAACTGGGTTTTTACCAGGAAATCACGAAAAAGCTGAGAGATCCCCGGACAATATCACCTGAAGAAGCCAAGAAACTTTCGAAGCAAGGCAAGGTAATCGTACTCATAACATGCAACATCCACTCCACAGAAATCGCATCCTCTCAAATGGCCATGGAACTTGCCTATAAATTAGCAACAGGGGATACTCCTTTTAATGCAGACAAAATCCTTAATGATGTTATCATTCTTCTCGCTCCGACAACAAACCCTGACGGTCAGAAAATGGTGACCGACTGGTACCGAAAATATGTGGGCACCAAATACGAAGGAGGCCGTATGCCCTGGCTCTATCATCATTACGCAGGTCACGACGACAACCGCGACTGGTTTATGTTCAATCTTTCTGAAACAAAAGCTGTTACTCAAGTCCTCTACCATGACTGGCTTCCTCAGATTCACATCGATGAACACCAGATGGGTTCAACCGGCGCCCGACTATTTATCCCTCCCTTTATGGACCCTCCTGTTCCCAATGTCCAACCCCTCCTCTGGCGCAGCGTCAACCTCTGCGGATCAAACATGGCTTATGACCTGCAGAAGAATGGCTTTAAGGGCGTTGTCCATGGAAGAAGCTTTACAGGCTGGTGGATCGGCGCCTGCGATGACACTTCCTGGCTCCATAATGTTGTAGGGCTCCTCAGTGAAATGGCTTCGGTCAAAATGGCCACTCCGATATACATTGAACCCACAGAAGTCCCCCAATCCTACTATGAAAAACGAATAAATTTCCCGGATCCCTGGCCAGGAGGTTGGTGGAAGTTAAGAGATGTGGTGGATTACGAGCTCACCCTTACTCTAAGCCTGATAAAAACAGCTTATCTTCACAAAGAAGATTTCTTGTACAACTTTTACAGGATGTATAAAAACTCTATCGAAATAAAAGAAAAAGGCGAACCCTTTGCTTTTGTTATCTCCAGCAAACAGCGCGACTACCCTACAACGCTCCGGATGCTTGACATCCTTATGTTTGGTGGAGTTGAAATCCATCAGGCTAAAGAAGATTTTATAGCAACAGGAAAGCTCTACCCGGCTGGCTCTTTTATCGTCAAAATGTCTCAGCCTTATAAGCCCTATGCGCAAGCTCTTCTCGAAAAGCAAAAGTATCCGAATATCCGTCAATATGCAGGCGGCCCGCCTGTTCCTCCTTATGATAACGCAGGCTGGACTCTTCCCCTCCAGATGGGAGTCGCTTGTGACCGGATCGAAAACACTTTTGAGGCAAAGCTCGAAAAACTGGAAAAAGTTCCCTACCCTTCTGTGGCATATCCAGCAAAATCTTCCCCGTATATTGTCTTTGATTCCCGGCAGAACGCCTCCTATTCCGCAGCCTTTGCTCTTCTTAAAAATAAAGTGGAGATGTACCGTACCAAGGAGAAAATAAAGGAAAAAGCATTCAAAGCTGCGGCTGGAAGCTTCATCGTCAAGAATACTCCAATAGTCCAGGGACTTCTCGCTGGTATCTTAGAAAAATGGCATCTCAAAGCGTATGAACTTGGAAGTATTTCTGATATTCCCAAAACTACATTGAAAAATCATCGGATCGGCCTTTACCAATCCTGGGCATCCAACATGGATGAGGGTTGGACGAGGTATGTCTTTGATGATCTGGGTGTTCCTTACAAAACCCTGCACAACAAAGACTTCAAAGGAACGCAGAAAGGAAAGACGAAAAAGAAAGTCGACTTGAAGTCAAACTACGATGTAATTGTCTTTGCTGATGAGAACCACCAGATAATAAAAACCGGAAAACCCGACCCCACTTCCCGCTGGGCGCGTTACTTTACAGCCCCTCCTCCCGAATATGAAGGTGGTATAGGAAAAGAAGGTGTAGAGGCCTTGAAGAGTTTTGTTGAAAAAGGAGGCATCCTCGTTACTCTCAACGGTGCCTCTAGCTTGATATTTAAAGAGTTCAAAGCCCCGGCCAGAAACGCCCTGGAAAAAGTTGAGCGCAGCAAATTCTTCTGTCCTACGTCTCTTTTAAAAATTAAAGTCGACAACAAATCTCCTGTTGGTTACGGGCTGCCTAAGGAAGCGGCTGCTATGTTCTCTCGAAGCCCGGCCTTTACTACGTGGGTGCCCTCAGGGGAATGGGATAGAAAAGTCGTAGCCAGCTACCCCGAAGAAAACATCCTTTTGAGCGGATGGCTCCTGGGAGGAGATATGATTGCGCGAAAAGCTGCAGTCGTAGATGTGAAGCACAAGAAAGGTCACATCATTCTTATCGGCTTCTGCTGTCAATTCCGCGCCCAATCCCACGGCACTTACAAATTCCTGCTCAATTCCCTGCTCTATCCTGGAATAAAGTAAAAAGTCGAAGGGAATCAGTTTTTTTATATTATTGGTTCACCCAATAAGCACGCCGTATAGACAGGTGATTTTGATAAATCAGCAATTCATCTTCCTGGATACTTTCCTATTGCCCATTGAAAAGAACAAAGTGTGTTTGTGAAAGAAAAAAACGATCTGCTTAAGATTCAGAAGAAATTTGGCTAAGAAGATGAAGAAACAGATGACTGGCAGGGGGGTAGGTCCGAGGTTCACAATAATCTCTGGCATTTATGCAGCCATAATTCTTGTCATTCATTTTGTCTGGCTCTCTCACTTATCTCTGCCTCTTCCGCGCTTTATGTCGTTGATCATCGGGATCCTTCTTGTCATTACAGGCCTACCTATCTTTATCCTGCCCGGAATTGTAATCGATAAATATCTCAACGAAGGAAAGTTGGCAACAGAAGGAGTTTATGCCTACCTCAGGCATCCTATATACGGCTCCTGGATAGTCTTTATCATGCCTGGGATAGTTTTCATCATAAATTCCTTGCTGGGATTGACCATCCCTTTTTTTATGTATTTTGTATTTAGAATCTTAATTGTTGAAGAAGAAAAATATCTTGAAAAGAAATTTGGGGATGATTATTTCGAATACAAGAAGAAAGTGGGGTCAATATTTCCTAAATTAATGACTATTTTAAAAAAGTGAGGTTCCTTAGTCAAAATCGCCCCTCTTTAAATAGCCTGTTCTGCAAAGCAAATAATAAGGAAATACGCGTATTTCTTATTGAATAGATAGTATTTATAGTATATAATAATAAAGATATTAGAAAAGGATAATGCCAAAAAAGATGAAATTCAGATGAAAAAAAGGATCTTTTTCTCGCAGCTTTAATTTAAGAGGAAATTTTTTACCGATGGCAGAAGAAAAAAGGAAAAAACTCTCAATGGTCATTTTCAGCGGCGAAATGGATAAATTGTTCGCAGCTTTTTCCATAGCAACCGGCGCAGCAGCCTCGAACATGGAAGTAAAAATGTTTTTCACCTTCTGGGGTCTTCGAGCACTAAAGAAAAAAGCCAGAACTGGAAAGAGTCTTTTAGGACGTTTGTTTGGCTTATTCTACGGTGGAGACATCAATCGAGCCAGTCCAAGCAAAATGAGCTTCGGCGGAATAGGACGCTGGATGTTCAAAAAGATGATGAATGCCAAGAACGTCCCAACGCTGGCAGAACTCAGACAGACAGCAATCGATCTCGGTGTAAAACTCTACGGATGTCAGATGAGCATGGAAGTCATGGAAATCCCAAAGGAAAAGATGATAGATGAGGTTGCCCAATGCGTCGGAGTAGTTACTTTTATCGAGCAGGCACAGCAAGCTGACGTGACACTTTTTGTCTAATACAAAAGCAATTATTCCAGTGTCATCGCGAGGAGCGAAGCGACGTGGCGATCTAAACCTTTTCGTAAGGGATTGCTTCGCCCCTACGGGACTCGCAATGACAGTTTATTATAAGAAATTCCTATTCTCCGATGATCTTGACCAGCACTCTTTTTTTTCTACGGCCGTCAAATTCACCGTAGAAGATTTGCTCCCAGGGCCCAAAATCCAGCCTTCCTCCTGTTATGGCAGCAACCACTTCCCTTCCCATTATTGTTCTCTTTAAATGAGCATCTGCATTATCCTCGCCAGTCAAGTTATGTCTGTATTTTGATACTGGCTCATGAGGAGCAAGTTTCTCCAGCAATTCCTCAAAATCTGCATGTAATCCACGCTCATCATCGTTGATGAAAACACTGGCTGTGATGTGCATAGCATTGACAAGGCACAATCCTTCTTTGACCCCGCTCTTTTCTACCAACGCCTCAACTGAGGGAGTAATATTGATAAATTCTCGCCTTTTATCTGTGTTAAAAACCAGGTGCTCGGTGAGAGATTTCACGGCTTCCTCCTTAAACTTATTCCTATCCCTCCTCCGCCAAGTGACAGCAGAATAAGTGCCTGGACGAAAGTTTTCCACTGAATTTCCGCAACAAGGAAAAGGGAATAAATGAAGAAGTAAAGACCGGCAAGGGCAAAAACAGAGTATAAGCCAAGCATGATTTTCCAGGCGCGACGATTGGTTTTATGTGTTTCCTCAGAGAAGAATCGGTTGTAAAGAAGCATGCCCACAAGGCAAACTCCTCCAAGAACAGCAAAGATCAGCCAGAAAGATTTCGCCTGTGTTGCTGCTTCTGCAGCCAGAGGAAGCCCGGCCTCGACTGCCCTGGCGGAGGGAACAACAGGTTTGAGGATATTCTCGTAAAGAACGGCTCCAAGGTTGGTTCCGATCAGACTTCCGAAAACACCGTAGAGAAAAGCATAGCCCATGTAAACTGCTTTTTTGTCTTGCGGAGCTACTAATCCGACATAACTGTAATACTTGGGGTGGGCAGTCATCTCTCCGATTGAAAAGACAGCGATGCTGAGGACAAACATCCAAGCACTACTAGTAAGAGCCAGGATCAAGAACCCAACTGATCCGATTGCTATTCCAACAGCCATAACCGGAATCGCTTTCATTTTTGTCGTTATCCGACTGACCAATACAACAAGCAGGACGATTGTTGCAGCATTTATCACTGTTACATGTCCTGGATCAAACTTAAAAGGTATTCCGAGTTTGGTCATAAATTCATCTACAGGGGCTCGATAAATAAAGTCAACCATATACCAGAGTACTGAACCAAACATTTGAAAATAAAGAATCCAGAAGCAGGAATAAACTGCTATCAGCAGCATGAAACGTGAATTCCCCAGGACCAAAAGCGCTTCAGCCAGCACTTGACGAATGGGTTTTGTGCTTTCGGGCCTTTCCGGGTCTTTATAAATGAATGTTGCAGGAAGAAGCATCAAAAAACACCAGAGAGCAGAGGAAAAGAAAATATATTTCCAGCTAAATCCTTTTATCCAGATGGCAAACAGAGGTCCTATCACAGCACCTAGATTAATGCACCAGTAATAAACGCCAAATCCAAACCCACTATTCTCTTCGGTAGTCGTCCTGGCAACTGTTCCCGTAATAATCGGTTTAAATAGTCCACTTCCTGTAGCCATGATCAAAAGAAAGAGAAAAATCAAGCCAAAGGTATCAAAGTTTCCGGCAGCAAAATATCCTATAGTTAACAGAGAAAAGGCTACGAGGAGCATTTTTCGGTAGCCCAGTCGGTCAGCCAAAGCTCCCCCCAAGATAGGCAAGACGTAGGTCAAAGCGTAGACAAATCCTTGAAGAAGTCCAACCGATTGCTCCCGGAAATTAAGTTCTTTTACTAAATAAACAGCCAAAAGAGCATTCAAACCATAATACGCACCTCGCTCGAAAAGCTCCATCAAGTTACCTACCCAGAAAGTCCGCGGAAATGTGGTTAGAATGTTCATTTTCTTAACTTTTTCTTTCATCTTTCATTCCTTTGCATCCAAAGTGAAGAATAAGGGTTAAGCAAAAAAGGTATGTAGAAGGTATATATTCAGGTAAAAAAGGTCAAGCATAAATTTCTTTTCAGTAATAAATTTCGTAGATTTATTTATCTTACGCAGGTGTTTGATTCATCAAACACACCTTTTTGTTATCCAAATAATTTGATTATACAAATAAATTGTTGTGGATTGGTTTATCTTATGTAAGGGTTTGATTTATCAAACCCACATTTTTGATTATATAAATAAATGTATAGATTTGATGAATAAAATCCATAAAAATAAGGTGGGCTTGATAAATCAAGCCCCTACTCATGAATCAAGCTTCTACATTTATGAAAAAAAACGTTTTCTGCTATTTTAAGATTTTCATCGCTCTATCGAGATCTGAAACATCAAGAATAACCGTAGTGCTGCCTGCTTTCTTGGCGATGGTTCCATAGCAATATTCAACATTTATTCCCTTATTTCCCAACTTGGAGGCAACTTCAGCTAAAGCTCCGGGTCTGTTTTCGAGTTCAACTTTGAGAACATCCCTCAAATCTGTCGCATAATCAGCCTTTGATAGCACTTTCATCGCTTTGTTAGTATTTTTCACATAAAGTTTGGCTGTATCCTGGAAGACCCCAATAGCTTCGATGTTAACCTTATTCTCAGCTAAATAACTGCACAGCTCCCCTAAAGTGGAAGGACGATTTTCCAGGACAATAAAAATCTCGGTAATTTTTTCCATGTTTTCCCCCATTTTTTATTGAATATCCATGTTTATATTAACCTGATTTATTCATAAATTATGCCGACACCAATATTTATTTTCATTGATATCTGC
>CAYTBG010000019.1:0-33506 GCA_964435925.1 uncultured Eubacteriales bacterium
TAGCCTGGATTATTCACGGATCGAGTTTGCCGCAGATGCGAGGCACAGGGTATGCAGCTGTGGTTCTTCACCGCAAATGCCCTGTAACGAAGCAGATGCGGTGAAATCGGCCCGCCCGAAGGGTAAATTAGGCCGACATATAATAAAAAGAAACGCGTTTGAGACCGATTGAATGTTTTGCTAGAGGTGAAATAAGCGTAACGAGCAGATATCAATGAAAATAAATATTAGTGTCGGCATAATTTATGAATAAATCAGGTTAGTTAATAAGGAGGAAGAACAATGAAAAAATTTGCGGTGATCGGAATTACGGTTATTTTCGCTCTATGTTCTTTTACATCTTGCGAAGAAGGTTTGTTTGTTTCAAAGGCTGGCCCTGCCAATGCTGAAAACGCGCTTAAGCTCATTCCCAAAGATGTAATGGCTGTCTTCTTTATCGATATCCACAGAGTAATGACAATAGAATTTATAAATAATCTAATCAAAGAGAAAGAAAGCGAAGAGGCGTCAGATGAATTAACGGATGTTCAGGAATTTAAAGCAAAGACAGGAATTGATCCCGAAAAGGATATCAATTTCATCGTTGGGGCTATAACAGGAAAAACGGAAAAAGGAAAGGAGGAAGGCGTCGGAATCGTAAACCTCACTTATAACAAAGATCTTTTGCTCTCTACGATTAAAGAAGAATTAGCAAAAGAAAAAGAAGAAGAACATGAGAAAAAAGTTGAAGAAGAAGAACACGCTGAAGAAGAAGAGGGAGAAGGAGAACATGAGCTGATTGAAGATGAATACCACGGCTTTACTATTTACACAGTTAGAGAAGAATGTGAAGAAGAAGAAGAAGAAGAAGAAGAAGAAGAAGAACACGGGGAAAAAGAGGAAGAGCATGGGGAAAAGCATGAAAAAGGAGGAAGCTTTACATTCCTGGATGAGTCGAACATCGCTGTAGGAGATGATAATTCAGTCAAATCTGTGATAGATGTTTTACAAAAAAAGAAAGAGAATGTTTTTAAAAACGAAGGATTTTCTTCCTTGCTCACGAAAATCGATAAAGAGGCCATCTTCTGGGGAGCCGCGCTTATCCCCCCTGATGCGATGAACGATGTTATATCAGAAAAACCTGAGCTCATCATCCTGGAAGCCGTCAATGCTGCCTCTGTTTCTCTTGATTACAAAAACGCAAACATCATTGCTGACATAAAAATCATGAGCAGCGATCCGATGAAGAATCAAGAGCTGGCTGATAACTTGAACGGGTATAAAAGCATGGGAGCATTGATCCAGATTCAGGATCTAAACATGGCAGAGATTTTAGACAGGATAGAGATTACCTCCTTCCCAGATCATGTAAACATTTACACCAGCTTTCCCGAAGATCTTCCTCAAACCATTATTGATAAGCTCAAAATGGAAAAGACGAAAGAGGAAAAAAAGGATATTTAGTCTGGATTATATTCTTCTATTAATCTTCAAGAATATATTCCTTCTGAGAAAAAAGGAGGCAGGCTAAACAGAGAAAAATGACCGTAATAAGAAAAAGCATGAGGATAGCGGTCCCTGTAGGGCTTGCCTCCAGCCTGAACATCAGAAAGGAAAACCTTCCTGTTCCAGGAGCTGGCAGCAAGGATTTGAGATAATGAATGATGGAAAAGCGCTGGGTGGAACCTGGAAAATATTGGATCACGTTTTCCCAGCCAAAGCTGAAAACAAGCCCGACTATGATAGATTTCTTCAGAAAAACCCCGATAAAAGTAAAAAACGCTGTATAACAGATAAGGCCCAAGCCTAAAACAACCACATCTCTCAGAAGAATCTTATACAAGGAAAAATTACCCAAGTTATTCACGTTCAAGATAAGAAACGATAAAAGCACCCCAACACTCATCATCAATATAACCAAAGTCGTGTAGGCCGAATACTTTCCGAGAACGATTGCGGATTTAGAAATCGGCCGTGTTGTCAAATAGACCAGTGTTTGTCCTTCTATTTCCTCTGAGGCAACCGAGGTCCCGAAAAAAAGCGCCAGGATTAGGATAAGAAATTGAAGATAGAAAACTACAATCAAGTTGGAAAAGACATAAATACCCTGAATTTTACCGCGGCCCGAAAAAATTTGATTAAATTTAATAATAAAGGCAATCACAACTGGCAAAAAACTGAATAAGAAAAAGATTTTTGTCTTTTTCGCCCTTCTTCCCATTGAAAAGAAGATGGAATAAACATTTTTCACTGAGTCCAGGAAAAAAGACAATCTCCCAATATTTTTTTGATTCATCCTATTTTCCTACTAAATAGTCAAAAACGGCCTGAAGGTTGTCATCAGGTGATGTAATTTCATCCACTTCGATTTTATTCTCTATAAAAAGAGAAGGCAAAAGGCTAAATAACTTATCCCTGTTATTGGTCTCGATAAGAAGAGAATCATTCGACGAGCTGAAATGAACTTTCAAAACATAGTCTTGTTGAATGAATTTCGAGGCGAGCTGGCGGGCATTACTGCACTTAATAGAGATAATATGAGGATGGGTATCAATCAGATCTCGGATGTAATGAATATCACCTTGGGCAAAAATATTACCCTGATGGATAAGAATAATCCTCTTGGTCATAGCTTCGATTTCAGGCAGGACATGGCTTGAGACGATGATTGTTCTTCCCTCTCCCTTATATGATTTTATAAGGTGAATAATCTTCCGCCTTCCAAGAGGATCAAGGCCGCTCAAGGGTTCGTCAAGGACGATAATTTCTGGATCATGAGCGATGGCCTGCGCAAATTTTAACCTCTGACGCATGCCACGGCTGTAAGACCTTATAACCCTGTCTTTATCTTCAACCAATTCAACGATTTCCAGAGCCTTTTGAGCTCTGGTTTCTACCTCAGATTCAGAAAAATGATGAAGTTTTAAAAGACTGGTAACAAACTGCAAGCCCGTCATCTCATCATAGAAGAAATCCTGTTCTGGACAGAATCCTATGATGGAGAATAAGTGGTAATTGTTCCTAATTTTTTGTCCTTTTATTCTGGCAGTACCGATGTTTGGCTTTATCTGTCCGGTTATGAGCTTTAAAAAAGTGGATTTTCCTGCACCGTTCGGTCCCAGAATTCCTGTAATCCCCGGCTCAATCTGGAGCGTGACGTCACTTAGCCCTAGAACATTCCCGTACCATTTGGAAAGGTTTTTAGTTTCGACAATCGGTTTCATTTTACAACTTCAACTCCCTTGACTTTACTTTTCAAAACAAAACCAGCAAAAGCACAAATGCCTAAAAGAACCAGGAAAGAAAAAATCCAGGAGATATCATACGGAGTTTTCTGACCAAAAATATGGGCACCCACCTGCTGCAGATTCGCTCTCAGGGAAACAAGCGAAAAATAATGACTCCTGAATTCCGAGCGAAAAATCAAATAAACAATGTCAGAAAGAAAGTAAATACCAAAAATAAGAATAGCCACTAATCTCCTGTTTTTACTCAAAGAGGAGAGGAGAAGTGTATAAAACGAGAAAAATCCAGTTACAATGAACGAATAGCCGATGATCGAAAGAGGAAGCCACGGGTAGGATATAAAAAATTTGAGGCTGCCTGAGAAAACAAGCTTCATGATAAAAAAGACGAGGCCGGGAATCAGGGTAATAATAAATAAGAAGAAGACAATAACAGCAGTCTTTCCCAAAAAATAGTCTTTTTTCTTGAGTGGCCGAGAAAAATACAGTTGAAGAGAATTATGTTCGAGATCATCGCTAATAAGACTTGCACCACAGAAAATCACTATCATGAGCATAATAAAAAGCATAAAACCTTGAGTAAAATACGTTTTAAAATAGCCCGGATTAATCTGAAGAAACTGTGAGGTTTCTCCTCTTAAGAAGGGGAAATCCTCTAATCTCTCTGAAATATATATCCCGGTTAGAAAAAATACGGCAGGAAGAAGACTCATGGGAAGGGTAAACTTAAAGAGCCTTCTCATAAAGGTTAACTTAATCCCATACCTGGTGATCGGCCACCAAGGGAACTTTCTGACAAGGAACTCTCCATCCCAATGGCTGTAACCTTTCTCTTTGATAGTCATTAATCCACTCCTACAACTTCAGCAAATAGATCTTCGAGTGAAGTCTCACTTTTTACAAAATGTCTTAGTTGAATCTTTTCTTCAGCAGCAATCCTGAAAATTTCCTGCCTGTCCAGATCAGGGGGCCAGTAAACCTTAAAAATTCCCTCTTCCGTTTCTTCCACTTTACACTTCATAGCTTTCAGCCTGCGGAGGAAAGTCCCTGCTTCACCTTTTACTTTCATTTCATAAAGATCTCTTATTTCTTTCAGCTCGCTGATATCGCCCTGGGCTGCAAGTTTCCCTTTGTTTAAAATCACTACGTAATTACAGGTCAATTCTATATCGGGGAGAATGTGAGAAGAGATCAAGACTTGAATATCTTTCTTTGAAGATATATCCATTATAAGTTCCAATATTTCACTTCTTCCATTGGGATCTAAGCCGGTTGTGGGCTCATCGAGAAAAATAAGTTTAGGATCATGGACAATTGCCTGGGCGAGCTTGAGCCTCTGCTTCATCCCTGACGAATAAGTCTCTAACTTACGGTAACGGCTCTCCTCAAGACCTACATAAAAAAGGACTTCGTGGGCACGCTTCATAGCCTCCTGGCGCGGCATTCCCGATAACTCGCCAAGATAAGAAGTAAAAGAAACTGCATCCAATCCGGGAATAAAGCAGTCATCTTCAGGCATATAACCTACATAGCGCCGTATCTCAGGCTGTTCATCTTTGATGTCATAGCCAAGAACGCGACCACTACCCTTATCTGGAGAAAGAAACCCAAGGAGGATACGAATTAGCGTGCTCTTCCCGGCCCCGTTGGGACCCAAAAGACCAATAGCTCCTTGAGACAAATCAAGGCTTACTCCTTCCAGAGCTTTCACTTTTCCGTAGCTGAAATGGATGTCCTTAATTTCAATACTCATCTTCTGTTTATTATCCTAATATATTAACCTTAATTCTTTTAATAAATACGATAATTTACAAGAAAAAGTTTCTTGAGGCAAGCATTTCTTTTTCTAAAAGACATAATACTTGATCAGGCTGGGTGTCTCGAAAACACGCTATCTTTGCCCCCGCGAAGCAAATATTCTTACTTGGCGAAGGCCAGTGGATGAAAAAACCGTTTGAAGGCTGAGCGGGCACGGTTCCTCTCCGAAGGAGAGGAGAGCAAAGCCTGAAACTGAACAACTTTTGCCTCGCTGGGGCAAAAGTTGTGTGTTTTTGAAGCCACTGGCCTGAGCTTCCCTTTCTCATGGTTTTCTCAATCACCCAGCCTGATCTCTTCATGTTCTTGGAATCGGAACTCCTTCCTTTCTTGAGTTTGAGCTTTCACCTAAACCGTATTTTATTTATTGTAATGAGATACCCGAATCCCCTCACCATAAACTAAAGCCCTGTAAGCTTTTTCAATTCGATCCCAGTTCTCCTCTCTGTCTAATGCCCAAAATCTTCCCATTACGGTGACGACTTGACCAAGGGCAAGAGATTGGCACATCTCCTCCACTTTAGCTACATAAGCCGCACCGCTCTCAGGTTTCTCCCCTCTTCGACCGATTAAAGAATGAATGAAAATGGACTTCACATCGAGCTGTTTAGCCAAGCGAAGCAAAGGAAAAATATGCTTGATAGTACCGTGGGAGCTATACTTTGAAACAATTCCCAAAAGATGAAGAGACTTATGATCTTTTTTAGCCCCCTGCATAGCCCAAAGAAAAGCGTCGTTGCGGAAAAAACTCCCCTCCTCTATGGCTCGGTCTATTCTTACCCGATCAAGTAGGATTCGCCTCCCAGCCCCGAGATGAAGATGCCCAGCTTCAGAATTGCCCACAGTGTTGGATGGCATTCCCACTGCTTCTCCCGAAGCTTTAAGCAGAGCACAGGGAAAATGAGCCCACAGTTTATCAAAGTTTGGAGTCTCAGCTTCAGCAATTAGATTTGCTTCTTTTTCTTCTCTCATCCCCCATCCGTCAAGAATCAGGAGAAGCACTCTTCTCTCTTCGTTTTCCTCTTTGGGAGAATGAAGAATTAAGCTTTCACCGCTCATCTCAACGGGCTTCGCCAGGCCCAGCAGGACTAATAGAGTTGGAGCAACATCAGCAAGCTCCCCTTCCTGCTTTAATTCCCAGCTTTCCTGTACTTCAGCAGAAAAATCTGCAAGCACAAAAGGAACTGGATTCTTCGTATGGCCGGTGTTTACCGTACCGTCCGAATAGAGCCACTCTTCTACTGTTCCATGATCAGACGTGACAATAAGTGTTATGCCCTGGGTGCGACAATCTTCGATGATCCTTCCTAACTGGCGGTCAACTTCTTCCACAGCCTTAAGCACTGCAGCTTTATTCTCAATGTGTCCCAAAACATCCACATTTGCCAGATTAGCCACAATAGCTCGATAAGAAGGATCATTAAGTTTTAAAGAAATTTCTCCTGTAACCTGACTGGCACTCATCTCGGGCTTGAGAGCATAAGAGGAAACTACCTCGGGTGAAGGAACAACTATCCTTTTCTCTCCTGGAAAGATCTCATCGCTTTTACCGTTCATGAAAAAACCGACATGCACTTCTTTTTCAGATTCGGAGATTTTGAGGAGGCTTATTCCCGCTTCAGAAAGAACTTCAGCGAAAGTGTTCTTGATTTTCCCCTCCGAAGGAAAAGCAACTCTGGCATTGAGGGAGGAACTATACTCAATCATTGTCACAAAATTCAGGTGCAAATCTTTCTTTACGGGGAAGTGAGTGAAATCCCTGTTTATAAGACACTCGGTTAGCTCAACTTCTCTCTCTCCTCGTATGTCATAAAAAATTACATAGTCTCCCTTCCCAAGCCTTCCCAGAGGCCTGCCTGAAGGATCAACCATGACCATTGGATCTAAAGCTTCATCTTCTTGACCAGCCTGATAAGCTTTTTTTATGCTTCGTACTAAAGGAGAATTCTCGGCGAGATTTATATTCTTATCCATCCACTATCCTCATATTAAGCCTATACTATAGAAACGATGCATGGGTATGTCAATGGAGTCAGGCAATGGGGTCAGGGTTGTAAAACTTGAGTTTTACAGAACCACTGTCAATGAGGCAAGAATTAGAAAACTTGAATTTCATAGGATATTAATACCATAAGCCACACCTTAAAGAAGGGAAAAAATCAAATCTTATGACCTAAGCCCTATTGAAAATATGCAAGAAATTATGTTAAGTAGGAATATCTCTTGAAAATGAAAAAGAGGAGGAATAATGAAAAAAACAAACATATTCATCTTAATGCTTTTACTGATAGCCCTTTATATCCAGAGCGCTCCCAGCACCAAGCTGCTAACCTTTGATGACTTCATTCGCCTCAAGCGAGTCAGTGATCCTCAAATTTCCCCAGGGGGAGATCTTATCGCCTTCGTAGTCACGGAAATGAATAAAGAGGGAAACACAAGTAATAGTGACATCTGGATCATTCCTTCAAGAGGAGGAGAACCGTGGAGACTCACCTCAAGCCCCAAAGCCGACTCCAATCCACGCTGGTCTCCTGATGGAAAGAAAATTGCATTTATCTCCACAAGAAAAGGCTCCCCTCAAATATGGATGATTGATCCCAAGGGAGGAGAAGCCTATAAACTTTCAGGTATTTCTACGGGAGCCAGCGGCGTCATCTGGTCCCCAACCGGAAAAAACCTGGCTTTTGTCTCTTCTGTCTACCCCGATTGCAAGAGCGATGAATGCAACAAAGAAAAAGAGAAAAAGAAAGAGGAAAGTCTGGTCAAGGCCAAAATTTTCGACCAGCTGCTTTTTAGGCACTGGAATTCATGGCAAGATGGAAAAAGAAGCCATCTTTTTGTCGTCCCGGCTGAAGGGGGCAAAGCCGTCGATGTCACACCAGGTGACTACGACACTCCCCCCATCTCATTAGGAAGCAGTCATGACTATGCCTTTTCTCCTGATGGCGAGCAAATCTGTTTTGTTCGGAATATTGACCCGGAATTGAAAATCTCACTCGGAACCAACAACGATCTTTTCGAAACTTCCGCCCAAGGAGAAAAGACTGAAAGAATCACAGAGAATAGAGCTAATGACAACTCTCCTCATTACTCTCCAGATGGACGGTATATCGCCTACAGGGCTATGGCCAGGCCAGGGTTTGAAGCCGACAAATACAGCCTTATCCTCTATGACCGAAAAAATCAGAAGAAAATAAACTTAACAGCAAACTTAGATAGATCTGTGAATGAAATTCTCTGGTCTAATGATAGCGCTTCTCTCTATATCACTTTTCAAGAAAAAGGCCGAATATCTTTAGCCCGAATTCCGCATAAAAACAAAAAGACAGAGAGAATTCTGGAAGGCCACTACATCGGTTCACCCAGCCTTACTCCTGACGGAAGAAAGCTCGTCTTCCTCAAACAAGCTATCAATCAGCCTGCAGAAGTTTTCTCCCTTGATTTAAAAACGAAAAAACTGAATCAACTGACTGCGATGAACAACAAACTTCTCTCAAAACTAGAGATGAATCGCGCTGAAGAATTCTTGTTTGAGGGTGCAGAAGGAGATAAAGTGCACGGCTTTCTAGTCAAGCCTCCTTCCTTTGATCCATCAAAAAAATATCCTTTACTCATGCTCATCCACGGGGGCCCGCAAGGAGCCTGGTCTGACAATTTCCATTTCCGCTGGAATGCTCAGATGTTTGCCGCGCCAGGTTATGTAACGGCCATGATCAACTTCCACGGCAGTACCGGTTACGGTCAATCATTCACAGATTCAATAAGCGGAGACTGGGGAGGAAAACCCTATGAGGATATCATGCAAGGCTTGGATTTCCTTCTCGCAAAATACGATTTCCTCGACAAGAACCGCCTGGCGGCCGCTGGTGGCTCTTACGGCGGGTACATGGTCAGCTGGATTGAAGGCCATAACGACAGGTTCGACTGTCTCATTTCCCATGCTGGAGTCTATGACCTGCGCTCCATGCATGGAGCGACTGAGGAGCTCTGGTTTCCGGAATGGGATTTAAAAGGAACTCCCTGGACTAACAAGGAGATGTACGAAAAATGGTCCCCCAGCTTCTATGTCAATAACTTTCAAACTCCTTGCCTGGTTATCCACGGCCAGAACGATTTTAGAGTTCCTGTCACGCAAGGATTTCAATTATTTACGTCCCTCCAGAGGATGAGAGTCCCATCAAAAATGCTTTATTTTCCTGATGAGGACCATTTTGTCCAGAAACCACAAAACGCAGAGCTCTGGTGGAAAACTGTTCATGAGTGGCTCGGAAAATACTTGAAATAAATTAATGGGGTCACCCATTAGAAGGGGATTGCCCAAAGTCAAGAATCAAGACCTGATCCCCCACATGCTACTTACACAACTTACATCTCAAAAGCAAAAAACAAGACCTGACCCCAATCGTCGATTTTATTTAAAATGTGAGGCTCAAGATAGAAAAAGGGTCCACACTAATCCCAGACACTTTAACTCCCCAGTGAAGGTGTGGCCCTGTCACTCTGCCTGTGGCTCCTATTTCTCCGATAATTTCTCCCTTCTTGACCAACTTGCCCCTCTTTACCCTGATTTTTGAAAAATGACAGTACATAGTAAAGACACTCATTCCGTGGTCGATAATGACTGTTTTTCCAGCAAAATAGAGATCACTCGCCAGAACAACCCTTCCTGAGTTCGAGGCTTTAACAGGTGTTCCATAAGGAACTTTGATGTCAATTCCCTTATGGGAAGAACGAGGCTTGTTGTTAAAGATTCTCCTTTCGCCAAAATTGGGCGTGGCTTTTCCCGAAGAAGGAAGGATAAAAAAACCTTTTCCCAGCCATCGATCAGTGGTTATTCCATAAATAACTTTAAGGATGTCCCCTTCCCTTCTTATTCTCTCATTGAATTCCGGTGGAGGAGTTACGAATTTCTCATCTACCCACAATTTCTTTAAAGGAAATTCCTTGGCAAGAACAGAAATTCGCTTTTTTATATACTCCCTTTCACCCAGTGCCTTATCTATGAAGATTTCCATCTCATAAGAACCCTGTTTAAGATCAAGGTCAAGGCCTATGAAAGCCAAAAGCTCGGAGCTCGTTTCGCCTTTTCCCATAGGATATCTTCTTTCTAAGAACAGAATCCAAGCGTCCTTTACACTCGGATCATCTTTTATGGCCACAACAATGACTTCACCTGGCTCGAAAGCTCTGCAGACAAGATCTACAGTCACTCCAGAGGGAGTCAAGAGTTGCTCTTCATGCAGAGAAAAAAGACAAATCTGATTCAGATAAATAAAAAGGACAAAAAGTAAGAAGACTTTTTTCATTACTTTACTACTCTAAAAAACCAAGCTCTAACTTGTTAAATTTTTCTGGGAGAGGGCATTCATGTTGACCTGCCTCAATTCCAACGATCCGCCCAAGCCATGAATGAGCATAAGCGGAGAACCACTCCCCTCTTCTTAAAAAGCAGAACTTATATCCTCCGATAGAAATAAATGATCCTTGGAATGGAATCGAGAGTATCAAACCTTCTCTTTTCTCAAGACTTTTCCAGGTAAATCTCCAGTATGCTCTCCTTCTTTGATAACTACCTTTCCATTGACGAGAACATAGTCAATTCCCTCTGGATATTGATGAGGATCCGTCCAGGTAGCTTTATCAATAACTTTATCTTGATCAAATATGACGATATCAGCAAAATATCCGCTCTTCAGAGTTCCTCTCTTCTCAAAGCCAAATTTTTGAGCAGGTATAGAGGTCATTTTTCTCATCATCTCAGGCAGGGGAACAATTTTTTCTTCTCGAACGTACTTTCCCAACACCCTCGGAAAAGTTCCATAATGCCGTGGATGTGGCTTTCCTCTATGCAAGAGGCCGTAGGGAGCAACAGCCGAGCCATCTGTTCCAACTCCCACAAGCGGATGTGCCAGAATTCTCACTAAATTCTCCTCTTTCATCATGAAAATAACCATGTCAACCCGGTTTTTTTCTTCTATCAGGAGATCTTTCATAAAATCATAAGGATTTTTTCCTGTTCCTGTAGCTCCTGCCAGAACATTCTTGCCCTCAAATTTTTTGCTTTTTTCGGTCACTACAGATGAAATGACCACTTTGTCCCAGGATCCTAATTTCTTTTCCTGCTCGGCAACGTAAGCCCGGAGGCGGCTTTCGAGAGCAGGATCTTTTAACTTGGCCAAAAACTCATCAGTTGTTCCTTCTCTTGCCCAAAGAGGAAAATAAAAGCTGAGCCCGGTTGAACCAGCTATATAAGGATATCTGTCACAGAATATCGAAATACCATTATTCTTTGCCTCTTCAATCTTGGCCAAGGCAGTATCAATCTTATGCCAATTTCGAGGATAAGCAATTTTAAAATGGGATATCTCAACACTTACACTAGTTTTGCGGGCAGCCTCTATTGACTCATCGAGACTCTCGATCAATTTATCTCCTTCATCCCGCATATGAGTGGCATAGACTCCACCATATTGGGCAACAACCCTGCATAATTCTGTTATCTCATCAGCTTTAGCATAGCTTCCTGGTGCATACTCAAGACCAGTGGATAATCCTACAGCCCCATGCTCTATGTTCTCGGCCACCATCCTCTTCATCTTTTCAAGCTCTTCCTGGCT
Organism: uncultured Eubacteriales bacterium; assembly: GCA_964435925.1. Lineage (GTDB taxonomy): Bacteria > Acidobacteriota > Aminicenantia > Aminicenantales > Aminicenantaceae > SOIV01. The sequence goes on from CAYTBG010000019.1 coordinate 11,657, forward strand.
TGGCGGGCGGTCATTGAATCCCATCGCAGCTCCCCTGATTGCACCCTGCCCGACCAAAGTGGAATAATTCAGAGCTATGCCCTTTTCTTCGAGTCTTGAGAAGAAGCCATTAATATCTCTCCATGTTAAATCAAGCTGGAAAAGTTCTTTTAAATTCTCCTTGGATTCTTCATAAATTTCCTCGGCTACAGGAAAAGGCGAATAACCACAATTTCCGCTGATGAGAGTGGTAATGCCCTGACGGATTGAACTCTCTGCTTTGGGATTGACTAGGAGCCCGACATCAGTGTGCTCATGAGCATCTATAAAACCAGGACAGACAACAAGGTCTTTTGCTTCGATTACAGAATTTCCCCTAACACTCAATATTTGTCCTATCTCTTTGATGTAATTTCCACTGATTCCGATATCAGCTTCAAACGCTTCTCCTCCTGATCCATCTAAGACATAGCCTCCTCTTATGATGATGTCGAAATCCTTTTTTAAGGCGCATCCTTTAAGCAGGATCCCGCAGCCACCAAGACCGGCTGCTGCAACAAATTTTGATGATTTCTTAAGGAAGTTTCTTCGCGTGATTGTCTTTTTCATCTCTTCTCCTTAATAACAAAAGTGTCTGTAATATATAAAATCAGTAAAAAGATGTCCAGTGGGATCATTATCACCCCACTTTTTCCAGGCTTAGTTACGGTTGGATCTAGCTTAAAAATTGATCTAAAAATAATAAGTAAGAGAGAAGGCTTGCCTTTGTCGAGAAAATTGGAAGCTAAGCTTCACTTTCTTTGAGTCCCGGTTCCTGTCTAGGGCTGATATTTTTTTGGCGACAAAGTAGCCGATAGCAGAGCCTACCAGAATATCGGATGCCCAATGTTTGTCAAGATGAACCCTTGATATTGCGGCCATGGTTGCCAGACTGTACGCTAGAATGTCGATATAAACTTTCTTCGATTGATCGGCAATTACAGTTGCCACTGCAAATGCCGAAGAGGCATGACCCGAAGGAAAGGAAGCGAACCTTGACCTCGTAGAAAATGGATGAAAACTGTGACTGGACTCACCCGTCCAGGGCCGAGCTCTCCCTGCAACAGACTTTAAGCCTCTGACAATTATCCCTGAAGTCAGCCAGCTTTCCAGGCTCAACAGAGCTGTCTTCCTCAGGCTGTTGTTATCAGAAACCTCACCGGAAACATATAAAGCCGTCATCAAACCTATTAAAACGACTCCGTTGCCAAGATGACCAGTAGTTTTAAAAATGTCCTCTGATGATGAACTGCGATGATCCTGGGCCCATTGCTGAATATCCTGGTCAACAGAATAAAGAAGGAGTCCTGCCCCCAGGACAGCTGATAAACTTAAGAAATCTTTTCCCTTCCAGTTTTTTGGTGATACAAGAACATCGACAAAATCATCCCCAAAATTTAGCAAAAATTCCTTGTTGAGTTTGTCCTCATCCTCAGAAGATGTCTCGCCAAAAAGAATATTTTGAGAGGGGGAAAAAAATAAAATGCCCAGGAGGATGAAAACACACAGGTTTTTCGGAAGATTATTCATCTGATATGTTAGTTAAGAATCTGCCATCATAGCTTCGATAGCCTTGATTGTTTTTTCTGTTGCTCCCTGTAATGAATTTAAGGTTTCCTTGGCGCTTCTTCCCATTTTTTCCAGGGATTCCTCGTCTCGAATCAGGAACATCTCATCCAAATCTTTATTTTTATTTATTATTCGAGCTGCTCCGGACTGGACAAATTTCTCCGCTAAAAAGGCAAAATTCTCCATATGAGGCCCAAAAAAGATGGGCTTTTTGTAAAAAGCGGGCTCGAGTAAATTTTGACCTCCCCAGGGCACCAAACTTCCTCCGACAAACGAAACATCAGAAAGAGCATAAAAATGAGCCAGCTCACCTATTGTATCCAGGATCAATATATCCCATTGTTCATTCGGCGAAACCTGCGTCCTCCTCATCACTTTAAAAGGAAAATCCTGGCAAATTCTTTCCACTTCATCGAACCTTTCCGGGTGACGGGGCGCCAAAATCAACAGGAGATTTTCTTTTACACTTTTTGCTCTTGAATACGCTTCAATCAGTTCCTTCTCTTCTCCCTTTCGAGTGCTTCCGGCTACAATTACTTTATTTGTCGCGGGAATGCTCATATTACTTTTTAATTTCAGAAGATCCTCTTCGGTTAAGAGAGGCAGATTAATCTCGGATTTCAAGTTTCTGACCACTTCAACCACACCTGAATTTACACCTATTCTTTCAAGGTTTTCCTTATCTTTTTCTGTTTGAACAAGGAAGAGATCTATGTTTTTTAATATTTTTTTCGCTACAAACTTAAACCTGGAATACCTTTTAAAAGAACGCGAAGAGATTCTGCCGTTAATAAGGAGAACACCTTTGGTCTGTCTGCTTGCTTCTCTTAAGAGATTGGGCCACAATTCCGATTCAGCCAAAACAAACACTCTTGGTCTAAATGTATTAAAATATTTACGAACAACATATTTGAAATCTAAAGGAACAAAAAATATATTATCCGCATCAGTTAATTTCTCCTTGGCTACTCTCATGCCTGTATTTGTAAGAGTAGAAAAATGAATGGTCCAAGCAGGGTGCTTCTCCTTAATTTTTTTAATTAAATTCTGGAGCGAGAGAACTTCCCCTACCGAGACAGCATGGATCCAAAGTGACTGTTTCTGGACGCCGTCATCTTTAAGCATTCGTCCTAATCTATCTCTCAAAAAAAGGCTCTCTCCTCTTAGCAGCTTTATTCGCACAAAATGGACAGGGATATATATCAAAAGAGATATCAAGAGAAGGAATGAATAGAAGAAGTACATGTTCAATGACTATACTAAATTCTTTATTCTTGCGCAATATTCCTGGGGACGTTCCCCGAAGTCCCATAGTTCCTGGGGGCGTTCCCCGAAGTCCCATAGTTCCTGGGGGCGTTCCCCGAAATACCATCCTTTTCATTTTAAAATGGGCTTCCTTAATCGATGTTTTTTCTTATCGATTTAATCAAGGAATAAAGGATGGCACATCGGTAAACATTCCCTTTTACTCTAAAGCGAAGCACTTTGGCGAACTCCCCTCAAAAAGTAAAGGGTAGCACTTTGGGGAATGTCCCTAAAAAAGATTGAGAAAAATTTATTTCTCGTACGTTATAATTATGAAGTTAAGTTAAACTTCAAAATTTAATTAGATAAAGGAGGATCCTATGAAAAAGGTGTTTATTTCCTTAGTGGTCGTGGTCGCACTCGTGCTCGCTTTGTTCATCCAGAACACCAGCGCAGTAACAAGCGATATAGGCGGCCTAATTGGCAGCAAGCGGGGCACCAGGGCCACTGTAATCGGTGGGGCTATAGGTGCCCTCGTCGGATTGATTGGCGGTGCAGCACTTGGAAATTTGCTCTTCCCTGGTCCCGGGACTCTTCTGGGCCTGAAAGGTGCCAGCTGGGGAGCAGCCCTCGGGACGATTCTAGGAGGTGCGTGAGCCTTGGAGCCATTTCGAACCATCAAGCAGTTGCCGGGGCATTTTCTTGTAGGAATCGCTCTTATTCTCCTGGTAGTCTTCGCGATTTATGAACTGCTCGGTGACCGCAACTTTGGCCTGTGCATAGGACTAATTATCGGCTTTCAGGGGGGGGCGTACCTGATTCTCTACGAATCAGCCCTTCGCAAGCTGGAACGGCGTCGCCGCAAGAATCACTCTCCAGAATGACATCAGGGCGGCGGTGGCCGATGCTTGTCACCGCTGCCCTTTTTTTGTCAACCATAATTACTGGATGGTATGTCCACCCGGCTACGATCTCATCTCCTCTTGTCCTCCAGCGCGTGGCTTTACTGCCTACCCTCTTTCATAACCTCCGTGTAATTGTCTTCCTCGGCGCAGGCGGTCTGCTCCTGGCCGTACCCACGGTAGTCGTGGCGGCGTGGAACTTCTTTATAGCAGGCGCGCTCTTCGCGGCTGTGGCCGACTATCCACTCTGGTGGGTCTCTCTTTCTATCCATGGATTGCCTGAATTGGCAGGCCAGTTCTGCGGTACAGTCTCTGGACTGAAAGTCGCTGCTTCCTTAATCAGGACAATAGCTCATGATGACCCTTTCCGCCTTGCCAGCCCACTCCTCTGGTTCGGATCTGCAGTAGCATTGACTCTGCTTGCGGCTGTGCTCGAGTCCAAAGTAAGTCCGCTCGTGGTGGATGCGATAGGCGGATGACTCTCTTTAACCTTCTTTTTCAGCCTGCGCGTGCCTACTCTGATATGAGCTCCACGAATCGAGGTCTGGTACAGGCCATTTTGAGTGTTGCCGGTTTTTCGGCCGCCAACGTCTCTTTTATGTTATTGTTTGCCGAATTTCCACCGATTCAGCCTGGATTCGAGTGGGCATGGAAAGTGGGCATTCTCGTTGGAATCCTCATAGCACTGGCCGTAGCGTTTCTTCTTTGGCTATACTTCGTAACTGGGGTTTTTCTTATCCTCTCGCTATTAGGTACCGTCCCGAATTTCGCGCCGATCACCCGCGTGGTTGGGTTGAGCTTCTTCTTTCTCTTTCTGGGACGAAGTCTTACCATAGTTCTGCAATTCGCTGGGCTCTCTCCTGCGGTTTCCCCTTGGATTTATTCGGTTTTTCTAATCTGGGCGCTTCTGGCGATGGCCTGCGGTCTGAAGTCAGCCCTCCGGATTCCTGTGACAAACGCAGGAATAGCCGTCGTCGTGCCGATGATCATGATCGAGCTTCTCTCACTGTGGCTTTTAACCTAGATGAAGGTCATTGCTTTTATCCCTTGCTTATAAGCTCTCCGACAAAGCGAAGCACTTTGGGGAACCTCTTCAAAAACGTCCCCAAAAAAAACGATTGCCCTTCTGCCCCAAATTTTGATAGTCTACAAGAGATATATTCATATTCGCTGATATGCATTGAATGTAAAAGGATAAAAAATGACTGAAGAGAAAAAAGAATCACCTGAAGCAAAAAACAAAAAAGATCTTAAACAAGAAAAAGAGAAGAAGAAAGAAGAGAAAACAAAAGCCGCACTTTCCGCTAAGGCTGAAAAAAAACTAAAAAAGCAAAAATCCTCCACCGCAGAGAAAATCAAAAAAGAAAAACTTCTTGAAGATAAGGTAAAAAAGCGGAAACCTAAAAAAGAGAAAAAAGCAAAAGCCAAACCTGAGGCCCCGCCCGAGCTGGAAAAGCCGCTTGAGCCAGAAGTACTTCCTAAGCCCGAAAAATTACACGAGGTAGAAAAACCGCCTGATATGGAAAAACCATCTGAGCCGGAAAAGCCTCCCGAGCCTAAAGAACCAGCTGAAGTAGAAAAGCCGGCAGAACTAAAAGAACCAGCCGAGGTAGAGAAGCCTCCTGAGGAAGAAGCACCTCCTGAACCAGAAATGCCCCCCGAGCCAGAAAAACCGGAAGAACCAGAAAAACCAGCAGAGCCTGTAGAACCTCCTGAGGTAAAAGCACCATCTGAACCTGAAAAAAAACTTGAAGCAGATGAGCTTTCAAAGCCAGAAGAAACAGAAAAACCGCCCGGACCTAAAGAACCTGCCGAGATAGAAAAAGCACCTGAGGCAGAAACACCAGCTGAAACGGAAAAAAAGCCTGGTGCAGAAGAGCTGCCCAAGCCAGAAGAGCCAGCCGAAGCAGAAATACCACCCGAAATAGAAAAACCATCTAAGGAAGAAGTTCCAGCTGAGCCTGAAAAAAAGCCTGAAGCAGAAGCACCTCCTGAACCAGAAATGCCCCCCGAGCCAGAAAAACCTGAAGCTGCACCCTCTGCTGCCCCTGCCAAGAAAAAAAAGATCAATAAAATGACTCTTGCCGAGATCGAAACAAAATTAGAAGAGGTCAAGGTTAAAATGGGAGGCTTTGATTCTAAATATGCACAGCACCTTATCCTAAGAAAAAATTATCTAAACTCCTTAAAGTAAAACATACAAAGTATTAGCCCCAGTTTAATATTTGAACCTTCAAGAAAGAATAAACAAATAAGGGTTGCCACTACTTCCCTGCCCACTTAACTAACCTGGATTATTCACGGATCGAGTTTGCCAGATTGCCGCGCTCCGCTCGCAACGACGATGTTATTTAAAATATATGTCGTCGGATACGAGACACAGGGTATGCAGCTGTGGTTCTCCACTGCAAATGCCCTGTAACGAAGCAGACGTCGTTGCGAGGAGCGAAGCGACGCGGCAATCTCATGCCTTTGGCAAATCATCTTGAGATCGCCACGCTTCGCTCGCGATGACAATCTTATAATAGCACAAGTCGTCAAATCGGCCCGCCCGAAGGGTAAATTATGCCGACATATAATAAAAAGAAACGCATTTGAGACCGATTGAATGTTCTGCTAGATGTGAAATCAGCGTAACGAGCAGATATCAATGAAAATAAATATTGCTGTCGGCATAATTTATGAATAAATCAGGCTAATAGATATGTAAGACCTTGAAGAGCGGGCAATGAGAGTTTTATAAAACTTCTCATATTTGCCGTTTTGTCTTTAAAGCTATAGATAAATAATAATTTACATTCCTTGGCTTTTTTGCTAATATTACAAAATAATTCCTAAGGAGTGGCTTTTGACACTGAGTAAAGAAGAAAAAACAAAAATCATCAAAGAAAACAAAATTAAACCTTCTGACACAGGTTCACCAGAGGTCCAGATAGCTCTTATAACCAATAGAATAAATTATTTAGCTGAACACTTTTCAACACATAAAAAAGATCACCACTCCCGGACTGGCCTTTTGAAAATGGTCGGGAGGAGAAAAAGACTCCTGGAATACCTAAAAAAGCAAGACCCCAGTCGCTACGAAAATCTGATCAAAAAGCTTAAGCTCAGAAAATAGGCTAAGGTCTCGGAGTGAAAATGTCTGACAATAAAACCAGTATAGAAATAAATAACCGCACTCTATCTTTAGAAATAGACAAAATCGGCAAACAGGCTGATGGTTCAGCTTTTCTCCGCTACGGAGATACAATCATGTTTGTCACCGCAACCTCCAAGAAAGAAATGAAAGAGAAGAAGCCTTTTCTTCCCTTGATAGTTGATTACAGAGAAAATACATATGCGGCAGGAAAAATACCTGGCGGCTTCTTTAAAAGACAAGGGAGACCTTCAGAAAGGGAAATTCTTGTCAGCCGTCTAATAGACAGACCAGTAAGAACTCTTTTTCCAGAAGGCTATCATTATGATACTCAAATTATTGCCCTTCTCCTCTCTGCTGATTTAGAGAATGAACCTGACACTCTCGGTATTATCGCAGCCTCAGCCGCCCTCTATTTCTCTGACATTCCGTTCAAGACTCCTGTTGGAGCAGTGAAAGTCGGCTCTCTCAATAACGAATTAATCATCAACCCTACTGTGAAGCAGCTCGAAGAAAGCCCTCTCAACATGGTGGTCGTGGGTACGGAAGAAGGAATTGTCATGATAGAGGCAGGCGCCACAGAAGTTGAAGAAGAGAAAATCGTAGAAGGTATTATCTTAGCTCAAAAGACTATAGATGAAATTATCAAAATGCAGAAAGATCTCTACAGTAAATTAAACATCCAAAAAAGAGAATTCAGTGTTAAAGAAATTGATCAATCAAAGCTGGAAAAGATCGAAAAGAATATTTCTTCTTCTCTGCACAATGCTATCCTGGCCAAAAATAAAAAAGAAAGAGAAGAGGCAACAAAAAAAATCCTGGATGATCTGCTAGAAACCATTCCCGAGGAAAACGAAGACGAAATCAATGAAACTAAAGAAATATTCCAATCTATCCATAAAAAATTAACCAGAGATTTGGTTTTAAATGAGAAGAAAAGATCTGACGGAAGAGATTTCAACGAAATAAGACCGTTGTCTATGGAGGTCGGGATTCTGCCTCGTACACATGGCTCAGCGCTTTTTACACGAGGAGAGACTCAATGTCTTGCCACCGTAACCCTAGGCACGTTTGAAGACGTCCAGAGACTGGATGGACTTGGAGAAAAGTCTGAAAAAAGGTTCATGCTTCACTATAACTTCCCTCCTTTTAGTGTCGGGGAAGTTGCTTTCCTAAGAGGCCCAGGAAGACGCGAAATCGGCCACGGTGCTCTTGCCGAAAAGTCTATCCTTCCCTCTATTCCTGATGAGGAAGATTTTCCCTATACTATCCGTATTGTCTCCGACATCTTAGAATCGAATGGCTCTTCCTCGATGGCCACTGTTTGTGGGGGCGTCCTCTCCCTGATGGATGCAGGAGTCCCTCTCCCTGCGATTATCGCAGGAATCGCCATCGGGCTGGTTAAAGAAGGTAACCGCCATGCTGTGCTCACTGATATTGAAGGCCTTGAAGATCATTTCGGAGATATGGACCTCAAAGTTGCTGGGACAGAAAAAGGAGTCACAGCGATTCAAATGGATTTAAAAGTCCCTTCGATTCCGGTCGAGATTTTAAGGGAAGGACTCTTAAGAGCCAGAGACGCTCGCTTAAAGGTTCTATCCAAGATGAAAGAGGTACTTGCGCAACCTCGACGGGATATTTCTCCTTACGCTCCCCGAATCATAAATATAATGATCAGCCCAGAGAAATTAGGAGATGTTATTGGACCAGCCGGAAAGATCATCAAAAAGATCATTGCCCAAACAAACTCTAAAATTGAAATAGAAGACAGCGGGAAGATCACTATTGCCTCCTCTAATACCGAGTCAGCAGAGAAAGCGAAAGAAATGATAAAGGAACTAACCCAGGAAGCAGAGGTTGGCAAAATCTATACAGGGAAAATCGTTCGTCTTGAGGAGTATGGAGCGTTTATTGAAATCCTCCCCAGCATTGTTGGTCTTCTTCATATCTCTGAAATCGCTCATCAGCGAACCAGGAATATCAGGGATGTTTTCAAAATGGGACAAACAGTCCGTGTTAAAGTTATGGCTATTGACGAAGATAACAAGCTCAAATTGAGCAAGAAAGCCTTGGAATCCAATTTCTATCATCGGTCTGATCCTCTCGCCCCTAAGCCAAATAATCCTGATCTTTATCGAAACCGGGATTATAAAGATAAACCTTAATTCATTTAAAAGGGAATCAGTGAGCATGAGCAAATTATTCCCTCGAGCAAAAGGATTTACCCTTACCGAAATGCTGGTCACCCTTACTATTCTTGCAATTCTAGCAGCAGCGGTCATGCCTCTGGCCAAAACTGCCATAAGAAGAGAAAGAGAGATTGAACTGAGACGGAACTTAAGAATAATAAGAGAAGCTATAGATGCTTACAAAAAGCTTGCTGATGAAAAAAAGATAGATGTTGAAGAAGACACTGAAGGTTACCCTCCAGATTTAGAAACCTTAGTTGAAGGAGTTGAGTTAAAAATTAAAGAAGAAGGAGAAGAAGACTCAGATACAAAGATTATGAAGTTTCTGAGAAGAATTCCCATAGACCCGATGATAAAATCTCATGAATGGGGATTAAGATCTTACCAGGATGAGCCTGATTCAGATGTCTGGGGAGGAGAAAATGTCTATGATATTTACACGAGAAACCCGGGCACTGCCCTGGATGGAACTAAATACAGAGAATGGTAGAGATATGACAAAAAAGCTTTTGGCCCATAAGAATAGGAATGGCGGCTTTACTCTCATCGAAATGCTAATCGTCTTCGCTCTTATTGGAATTCTAGTTGGTATGGGACTTCCTCAGTATAAATATGCAACTAAACGAGCGAGAGAATCTGTTTTAAAGGAAAATCTCTTCCAGATGAGAACATTGATAGACCAGTATTACGCAGACAAGGGGAAATACCCCTACTCTCTCCAGGCTCTTGTAGATGAAAAGTATTTGAGAGCAATCCCCATAGATCCTATAACCCGTTCTTCAGAAACCTGGATAGAAATGCCAGAAATGCTATCTGAGGAAGATCTGATATTAGCCGTGGAGCCTGGAATAGCAGACGTTTTATCCGGATCAGAAATGAAATCTTTGGACGGAACACTCTACAGCACGTGGTGATTTCTCCTTACCCTGACCTTTCTTTTTATGACTCATGAATAGAAAAGAAGGCTACATACTAATTATCCTCATGGTTGCTGTCTTTATTATGGTTATTGGATTTCTTATTGCCACCCCGATCTGGAAGACACAGATTCAGCGCGAAAAAGAGGAAGAATTGATTTTCAGGGGGAAACAGTATACGGAAGCAGTTCGACTATTCCAGGTAAAATACCCGGGCAGTTTTCCCAAATCCTTCGAAGAATTATTGGAAGAGAAATGCCTCCGCAAAATGTTTAAGGATCCTATGACCGAACACGGGGAATGGGATGTTATCCTTCCTTATGGAGGAGCCTCAGGACGGCAAGAAGGAGCTACTCAAAAAATTCTGGTGGTGCCTCAGAGTGCTCTCGCTTCGGTCGACAATCCAAGGATTATCGGAGTTGTTAGCTCATCCCCAGATAAATCTATAAAGATCTACTTTGACCAAGAAACCTACGATAAATGGCTATTCTACTACGGCTTCGACCCTGAAAAAATGCCAGAGATTGTCTATTATGGGGAAGAAGAAAAGCGCTGATGGATTCCATCCTCATCGTAGCAGGAGAAAATTCTGGAGAAAAATACGGCGCTGACCTCGTCCACCAGTTTAAAAAATTCCATCCTTCTCTCTCCTTTTTTGGTATCGGTGGAAAGCACATGGAGAGAGAGGGAGTTAATCTTCTTTTCCCGGTAGAAGAGCTGGCTGTTGTTGGGGTATTCGAAGTCATCTCTCATCTTCCCCGTATAAAAAAAATCTTCAACAAAATCAAAAGAGAAGTAAAACGCCAAAAGCCTTCAGCAGCAGTTCTCATCGATTCTCCAGATTTCAACCTTCGTCTAGCCAAGAAACTCAAAAAACTATCAATTCCCGTCCTCTACTACATAAGTCCTACGGTATGGGCTTGGAGAAAAGGGAGGCTGAAAACCATAAAAAAAACAGTAGATAAAATGATGCTGATTTTCCCTTTCGAAGAGAAGATATACGAAGACTACGGGATTCCGGCTGCCTATGTAGGACATCCCCTCAAAGAGAGAGTAAGAATCTCTCTCACAAAAGATGAATTCTTAAAAAAGTACGGATTGAGTGGTCAAAAAAAACTTATTTCCCTCCTCCCCGGGAGCAGGCGAAGCGAATTAAAATATCACGTACCAGTCCTCGCAGACGCTCTGGAGAGGATAAAAAGTGAATGGGACATGCAATTTGTGCTTCTTCTGGCTGAAAATCTTGAGAAAAACTTTCTCTTAAGCCTCATTCCTCCCCGGCTTAGGGGCCTAAAAATTCTAGGCGAAGATCATTATGAAGCGATAGCATCGAGCGACCTCGTTCTCTCTGCCTGTGGAACAGCCAATTTAGAAGCAGCGTTGCTGGAAACTCCGTTCGTTTCATTTTATCGCATCTCGCCCCTTACCTATTTTTTTGGACACAGGTTGGCCGCAATAAAAAATTTCAGCATAGTCAACATTCTCGCCGGAGAGAAAATTATTCCTGAACTGATACAGCGAGACTTTACTCCTCAGAATATTTTAGAGGAAACAAAGAAGATATTTGACTCTGAAGAACAAAGATCAGAAATGATAGCCCAATTCAGAAAAATAAAAAAACTTCTTGGGGATAAAACCGCTCCTCAAAACGCCGCCCAGGAACTGGAAAAACTGATAAAACAAAAACAGGATACAGAAAAAAGGCAACTGGAAAGCAAATAGAGGCCTTCTCGGAAATTCTCATTTCCCATGAAATAGCTAGCTTTTCTTGCTATTTCTTCTTTCGAGCATCCCGATTATTCCGGGTAAAATAATTACAGTTGTCAAAAAACAGGCTCCCACGCCTAAGAAAAGAGCTCCTCCAAGCTGGCCAAAGCCACGCCATATAGAAAAGACTAAGGAGCCGAATGCAAGCATTGTTGTTAGCGAGGTAAGAAGAATTGCTTTTCCTGTACTCGAATATACTATCCGTATTTTGCCTCTTCCTTCATGTCTCCAGCGATGTAGAATATGCACTCCATAATCAATGCCGATACCGATAATCATGGGAAGGCCCATAAAATTCATTATAGTCAGCTTCATGCCTGTCAAATGCATAAATCCGACCATCCAGAATACTCCGAGAGCCAGGGGAATCATTGCCATCAAGGAATGGCCTGGATTTCGATAATCCACCCACAATAGAAGAAAAACAATGACCAAGGTCAATAATACGGCATTGCGTCCATCACGGCCGATTATTTCAATCAGGGCGCGAAACACAACGGGCATTCCAGTAGCTTTGTCGCTCACCCGTTCCAAATCATCCGCAAACCTTTTGAGTAACTCTGCATCCTGCCATAAATTGCCTGCGGGAAAGACTGTAACCAGGAATTGATCTCGCTTTTTGTTGCTGTAACGGTCCAAAATGGATAGGGGTAGTTCATCCTGGCGGATAGATTCGGCCGAGCTCATCTTGATGACGGATTTTTTAAAATACGATGCGAAATTCTGCTGAAATTCGGATAACCCCTTGGCAGCCGCTGGTATATTTTCCTCCAACAATTGCCGGAATTCCTGAATGATATTTCTTGAATTCGGATTTTCAGGATCTCCTACAATCTCTTTGCATTTGCTATCCACTTTGTCCTGTCCGCCGAGAAAAGCCATATCTTGAATTTCCATTATATTCATCTGGAGACGATCAACTTCGCTGCTTAAGATAGTTAAATCACCCTGGAGCATGGTCTGTTTAATGGCAGTGGACTGGATCTTTTCACGGATCTTTGCGATAAGGGGAATTCTTTTCTGCTGCTGCTCTTCAGACGGAAGATACAATGAAATGTCCTCAGTGATAGCGACTGGTCCTAACTCACGATAACTTGTGGATAATTCACGGGACTGTTTGACATTGTCGGTCAAGACTAACGCATAATCCATGCTTAAATCAAACTTATCCAGAACTGTATCCTGGAGGGCAATGGAAGTGAGTCCCTTTGGCTCTATATTCATATAATTGTAATCAAAACTGATATTAGATGCTGACCAAATAAGGAGGGAACTTATGACTATTGAAGCAAGGATTGTAAAGATGTAATGCTTGCTCAGCCATTCACCTGTTCGACCAAGAAATCGGAATGAAATGTCACGCTGAACGATTTGTTTTATGCCTTTCTTTCTCTCATGCTTTTTATCTATACGGCGTTCCCGAAATACCAGCAGGGACGGTAAAAATAACATGGTGGCTAAAAGAATAGCCAGCAATCCTGTTCCCGTGACCAGACCCATTTCTTTCATGCCGCGTGAATGACTGATGACCAAGGTTAGGAAAGCGCAAGCTGTCGTTAGCGCTCCGGTCAAAATTCCTTTTCCGCTTTTTAAAAATGTTTTTTCCATAGCTTCAGCAATGCTGTCCCCTGCAGCCCGCCGTTCTGTTAATCCGGAAATAATATGAATTGAAAAATCTATGCCCAGACCAAGGAGTATCACAGCCATCATCTGCGTCATCATATTCAACTGTCCCACCACAATCGCTGCTGTTCCTACGGCCCAAACCAGACCTACGAGGAGATTGGCTATTGCGAAAATGGGAGCCACCCACATCCGGAAGGAGATCATGAGAAGGAGCAAAATGGCAATTACAGCAATTACAGTGGTGTATCCTAAACTTTGTGTGGAATAAACCATTTCATCCCGGCCAATAGCTATCATGCCGGTCAGCCCCGCCTTCACATCCGGATAATCCTTTAATAGGCCATCAACAATTGCTTGGGCAGCATCAGCTCCTGTAACAAGAAGATCTGCATCCATCATCGAGAAGTCTGGAATGGCATTCAAAATAAGGGCCTCTTTATCATATGACAGGAAGTAAGGCTCGCCAAAGAGAAGCTTATCCACAGCTTGTTGTGTTTCTTCATCTGGGAGTTCTTCTCCTCTGGCTGCTTTTTGCAATTTAAGGACCAGATTCTGAATACCGTCTAAGAATACAACAGCCTGGTCTTCTTTCTCGCGGGTGGAGATCGACTCTTCCTGACCTACGTACTCCTTCTCCATGGAATTATTGATATTGAATAACAGACCTGTAATGTTGGGGTCCATGAAAACATCTTTGGTATTTTTTAAATCTTCTTCTTTGATCAGTATCAATCCATGATTTCTTAAAAAATCGATTTCGGTTTTATAATCCATGCGCTTAAACAGTTTTTTATCCATCCGGGCTTGAAGCGTTATGATTTCAGATTGAAGTTTTACTATTTTAGAATCGTCATTTTCTTTGGTCTTTAATCGATTTATCTTTTTATTGATCTTATCAATCTCCTTCTGGAGTGAATCATTCTTGCTGGTGTCAATGGCGGTTAAGATTCGTGGGGCAAGGTCTTCGGCAAACTCTTTGATGCGGCTTTCTTCTCCCTGAACGACAACGACAAGACTTGTGGCAGCGGTGAACTCATCAATAATCTTATTGAACTGAATTGTTCTTTTATCACCAGACGGCAGGAGATCTGACCAGCGCATGGTAAGTTTTAACTGCCCGGCAAAGAAACCAAAAATAATGGTCAAGAGTAAAACAACTAGCAGCATTCTCCATGGATGATATGCATGCCAGTGGGCCAGTTTCTGAAGCATCTTTTCTCTCATTTTATTCTCCTTTCCCGCTATCGGCTAAAAGTAAACACGGACCCTTATCAATCCCCCGTTTCCCATTTTCCTGGAAAAAACTTTTCCTTCGCTGCCAAAATTCAAATTCAGATAAGCAAAAATCTCCACATTATCGGAAAAACTGTAATTCAGAGTTGGGACTAGAGCAAAGCTATTATCCGCTAGACTATAAATAGTTGAAAGTCCAATATTTAGTAAATCCGTGGCTGGGTGCTGGATGAATAGATAAATCTGATCCCGGGAGATAGCCTTTTGTTCGGTTGCTAATAACCGCATCCAGTCATTGAGGTTGTATTGTGTGTAGTCCGTCTTACCCAGGGTATTCCGGTAGTATTCAATCATCAGATAGGTTTGAAAATCAAAGGTGTAATCCGTGCCAACCACAAGTTCGTAGAAATCCTCGGAAATCTCCATCCAGTTATAGGCGTATTCAGCCCAGACTCCCAAACCGAGAAGCTCTCCGGCTGTGCTTGCGCCGAGGAGCTTCCGCCTCTCCGGCAGTTCCAGGAAATTCATGCTATCGAAATCAAACTGCGTGTAATCATGAAAGCGCCAGATTTTTTCTATGGCGGTCAGAGAGTAATCAAAATGAGAGATTCGTCCCTTGAGCTGAATCAATTTCGCTGAATTCTCCCAGTTATCCTCAGGTGAGAAAAGGGCTGTGACTGTGTACATAGAGCCCAACGGCACGTCCAGCCGTATGGCATTGTGACCGGGCTGCTCATATGTCGGGTCGAGCACGTCTTTTATGTTAAAAACGTCCACCGGATTCCAGACATATCCCGTCCCGAGTGAGATCTGCTGTTTGCCCACAGTCAGATCAAAATTCTTGAAGGAGAGCTTGATGTAGGCATTATCGAGGAAGTGCCGGTTCTCGAACGGAAGAACGTAAAAAGCCTCCATTCCTGGAGGAACCTCAGCAACGGCATCCGAAGGTAAAAAATCCAGGATGTTCCATCTGGTTTGGCCATGATAAGTGATGTAATCAAAATTTGCGGCAAAGGTAACTTTGTCTGATAAATTGGACTTCAAGTCCACCCTGAGTTTATTGGAGTAGAGCATCAAGAATTCATTGTTGACCGCAGTTCCCATCGCTTGAGACTCAAAATATCCAAAGATATCCACACTATCCTGGGCGAGAAGAGAAGAGAATGCGAAGAGTAGAAATACTAAAGAAATAATTCCTTTTTTCATTTTTTCAATTCCCTTTCTGTAAACACCTTGTCATCCAATGGGACATTATATTTCACTTCCAGGAATTCCATTTCCGTTTGAGTGTTGTCGTTTTTGTTGATCATCAGCACCTTCATCGCCGTCGGAATGCCATCGATGATGCGGATATCACTCTCAACCATTCTCTTTTGCCAAAGAGTTGGGTCATCCTCGTCATAATAATCGATAACCACAGGAACGAAATTCTCTTTAATCACCCACATGATTAATCTGGAATAGGAAACGTCACCGTCCGGTTTGCGGGTAAGCTCCAGCTTGTAGCAGTCATATCCCTCCATTTTTTCATCTTTAAGTCTTTTTGAACTAAAATCGTTGATAAAAGCGTCTCCACTCCCCATATCCTCGTAGGAAAAATCGCTGCCCTGCATCTTCTGTTTTTTGGCATGGGAGGCCAGCTTTCGAACGCGCTGGGTCCGGGGAAAATACATCCAGATGTCATCGGCATTATTCAGCATCAACACGGCCTGCCCCTTCACACGCCCCGGTTCCAGATAACGCACAAGGTTTTTCTCTCCTTTGTTTTTGCTCCACGACTCAGAGATAAAAGTGCGCTTTTGGCCTGAGGTTGTCACGATGGTCATTTTTGCTTTTGAGTAACTCGTATCGATGCTGAACAGGTCGTTGACTTTCAGGATAATATCTTCACCTGTCAGCTCCTGGCTGAATAGACCTGTAGTCAGAAGCAATACAATCAATCCTAAAAGCATTGTTTTTTTCATCAAAATTCCTCCATAGATTCTAGTGGCTAATTGACTGACCAATCGCTCATAATATACAAAACAAAAATAAAATTGTTAAGTTTTTTTCAGATGTTGTCCCAAATAAATTTAATTAAAAGATTATATTAGAATTTTAAAAATAGACGCTTTAAGGAGAGAAGCAGCCTGATAAAAAGAGAAAAAAGAAAAAAAAGAAGTATAGCCTAAAGCTGGAGATCGTTTTTGAGTATTAGCTGCTCAGTTTTTTTCGTCCTGTGATATCCCACCTTCACCTATGATACCCCATTCTGCTTGCCAGACCCATTTTCCTCCGGATAAGGGCAATCCTCGTCGTTAATTCACTGATTTATTAATTTTCCTGGATAAGTCAGGTTTTTTAAGCCATGAAATATTTTGATCTGTCTTGACTTTTATTCCTCTGCTGATTTCTGGAGTTGAAATTGGCTCGATTATTTTTTCTTGATCCATTGTTTCGAGGTTTATTTCTGGGGCTGAATCCTAAGCTCATGTCCGTTGCAAAAAGATCAATGTCCGCCGTTTGAACAGGAATCTTCATTCCTATAAAAGATTCGATGGCCTCGAGGTGATCAGCCGTGCCTTCGCTGGCCAATGATATAGCCTTGCCAAAATTTCCAGCGCGGGCCGTCCGTCCGATCCGATGCACATAATTTTCGCGATCCTGGGGAAGATCGTAGTTGATGACCATATCCAGGTTATCAATATGGAGCCCTCGGGCAGCAACATCCGTTGCGACCAGAAGAGCGAACTTCCCAGCCATGAACTCCTCAATAATCTTCAATCTTTGGCTCTGGGGAAGGTCCCCGGTCAGATGCCGACTGCGGAACCCGTTGTGTTGGAGTTTCTTTGACAGGCGGAAAGCGACGTGCCGCATATTCGTGAAAATCAAGGCATTATGGGGAGCTTGAGCCTTGAGAATGCCCAGCATGAGATTCATCTTAATATGGCTTTTCACATAGTAGAGTTCTTGAAAAATCGTATCCACCGTCAGCTGTTCCGGAGTGACTTCGATGAAGAACGGACGGTTCATGTGCTCGACGGCAATTTTTCTGGAGACGCGGTTCAATGTCGCGCTGAATAGCATGTTCTGCCGGGCTTGACGGGGAGGCATTTTTTGAAGAAGCTTTTTGATGTCTGGAAGAAATCCCATGTCGAACAAGCGATCGGCCTCGTCGATGACCAGGATTCCGGTATTTTTCAGGTTTAAATAGCCTCTTTTGCTTAAATCCAGCAACCTTCCTGGCGTGCCGATGGCTATGTCCAGGCCTTTTCTCAATAAAGCCAGCTGGCGAGTGTAGCCCACACCGCCGTAAAAACTGCCGATCACGAACTCCAGATGGAAGTTCAAAAGCTTCGCTTCTTTTTCAATCTGAACAGCCAGTTCCCGGGTCGGCACAATAATCAGCGCCATTTTTCTTTTGAGCATTCTATCATAGAGCATGCGTTCAAACAGCGTGACCAGGAACGCGGCGGTTTTGCCGGTTCCGGTTTGGGATTGAACGGCCACGTCCAAGCCCTGAAGTGTTTTTGCCAGAGTTTGTTCTTGGACCGCTGTCATTTCTCTATATCCTCTGTCCATGATTCCATGCAGAAGACGGGACTCGAGTTTCAATTCGTTAAAATTCATTTATTTGCCTTTTTATTTGATTAAAACATGAGGGGATGAATGCCAGAGGAAATTATCGTTCAGAAGGGAAAAACAATTTGCCTTGACTATTTCCTACCATATGTTTGATTTTGCAGTATACCCTATGCTCAGATATTTAGCAAGTAAAATTATTTGATTTACACTATCCGTTGAGCTCTCATGAGAACGATAAAATGAATGCAGTTACTGGAATGGACGCCGCTCATTCCAAAGAAGACAACCTCTTTTAATGATTAATTTTTGATTGGCTCTTTTCGAAAACGAATATTGTATTTTTTTATTTTTTCGTGCAGCGTGGTGTATTTTAGGCCCAAGGATTTTGCTGCAT
Source organism: uncultured Eubacteriales bacterium (assembly GCA_964435925.1). GTDB lineage: Bacteria > Acidobacteriota > Aminicenantia > Aminicenantales > Aminicenantaceae > SOIV01. The sequence goes on from CAYTBG010000019.1 coordinate 30,217, forward strand.
TTTTTATATCTCCATTTAATTGAGATAACGTTCTGATTAATATGGCCTTCTCCACCATGTTCATCAGTTCCTTTAGAGGAACTCTTTGTGTCGAACTAAAATATTTTATGAAGAGCTTAAAGCTTTTCATCACGAATTCTTCCCTTTCCCCTTCATCCAAAAAATCTAAGCTTAATTTATCACCATTTTCGAGTTCAAAAATTACTTCAGCGTTGCGCCTCTGGTATAACAAATTGGATTGCTCAGCAATTACTTTTTCTCTAGCCATCGCTTCATCCATTCTTTTTTAGAAAATTTTATTTTCTTTTTAATGATGAAAATAGATTTTGTCGGTGATGCGCCATCCTTCGGAAAACTTGAGAAGGAAAAGGTAGTCGGTATAAATGTGCTTATTCCCTCTCATGAATTTGATCTTGACCATAGCGGCATTTCCGGTGATATCTATCAGCGGATATTCGAAGCTGGTTTTTTCTTTCGGGGGGTAGTGTCCTTCTGCTTTACGCTTTTTGATGATCTCTATCCATCGGGAAATTGGAAGCACGGATAGTTTCCTGTCATTGATCCCTTTCAGGCTGAAATCTTCATGAAAACCTTTCTTGACGGCTTCCGCATCTCCGACATTGCAGATTCCATTCAAATAAGCATCTTCGATGATCTTGATGACAGCTGCTTTTTCCGCCGCCTCATCCGCAGCTATTAAGCAAGTAACAAAAACCAATCCCAGAATCAAAACAAATGTTTTTTTAATCATCTATTTTTCCTTTCATTTTATTTGGTTTATCTGCATTTATATAAACAGCAATTAGGGGATTCCATATTATTTTTCTTATGCAAAAAATATGCCAATTAAATCAGACTGGAACTGATACAGAGCTTTCTAGCCTAAATTCCGCATAATGACCGCAAAGATTGATGATAAAAAAATTGAAAATATTAGATATCAACAGCTTAGCAACAGAGAATAATTTTATAAAACGTGATCATCCTTAAGAAATAATCACATCAGGATTCAGCTATTTTCCACCCTCCACAATCCTCGTTGAATCATGGCTTAAAAGGATTAGATTGCCTAATTTTTTAGCATTTATACGCGCAGAAAAATACAAAAATCCTGGAACTTATTGAAAATAAATTGGATAGAGGACGCATATTAGATTTGTCTAATTTTCATACATCTTAAGAAATAATCCTCACTAGGTTTTCTCTCTTGATCTTATATTTATCGATTTTGCTATCCAATTTCTGATGTGTAACATAATAGGTTCTCCCTCTTCTCAAAGCTGTTTTTTGTTGATTTTCTTATATTTAGCTTGATTATTGACGATGGGCCCAAGATGTAAGCCAACAGAGATTTTTCCATAAATTTTCAAAAAGGCTATCTGTCAAACCCTTATGATTCAATGGCATATTTCTTGCATTAAAGCTGAATGATGATTCACTTAAAACCAAATAATTTAGTTGCTAATAGAAAAAAAATTCAATTTCAAAGGCGCACTCCTGATGCAATTTTTGAATTCGGAAATGAGGCAAGAAATATAATATTCATTTCGGTAAGGAACCAAGCGAAGAATTATTGGAGTCTGAAATTATCGACTGAATTATGAACTGATATGCCAAGTGGCCGAAATGCGAAACTCGAAGTTATTAAAAGCATATTTACTGCTAGTTGTAACATTAACCAGTTACTCTAGAGTTTTAAGAATTGAATCAGAAATTTACTCAAACGTAGAATTCAAATCCGATTTTCAATATCGATATAGACATACAGGAGATAAGATAACAATCGAAAGTTTGTTGGCTGAAGTATGGACTTCCGAATTTCTAAGGAAAAACGAACTACTTGAGAAAGAAATTCTTAATAATAATTACGGTGTATTTCGTGGAGGCAATAAATCATCTTCCTTTGAAAAGCATCGTGCTCATTATATGAAAATACAAGGGCAAAAAGATAAAGTGATGCTAAACACACGTCTTTTCATTCATTTTGCTTTTAGTTCTAATAGAATGAAAGTACACAGAACATTAGATAGAAGAGTTGAAGCTACCCTTATACATGAGTTGTTCCATGACTTCTGGCATAACATATTAGATGAAAGAAAAAAATTACTGTTTTCGATCGAGACAGAGATATTTTTTTTAGAGGCAATGATGGCTGAGAAAAAACAAGATAAGGTGATGTTTTTGAGAAATGCTGGATTAAACGAGCCATCCAAAGATGACTTTAAACCTTATGATGAATTGCAAGATCTAAAAGTGAATTACACAGATCAGAAATTTTTCGGCACTGAACTGTATTCAATAATTGCTGACAGGGCATTTTCAGGAAAAATAATCATACCGAAACAGCTCAGGAAGTTCTATTACGGCATCTTATCAGAATCAGCCCTCAATAAAAACACAATATGATTCGGAAGCTATTTTTACGTTTAATTTTAGTTTACATCTTCATTTTGACTTTCTATATGTCTGCAACACACGGATTGGATGAGAAGATTCATAATGCAACACAGCAAGGAGACCTTTTTCTAATAAAAAGGTTATTGTTAAAGTATCCTGGTTTGGCGAACGCCAGGAACTATAAAGGCTGGACTCCACTGCATTTGGCAGCATATTCGGGCCATAAAGATGCAGCTCAGTTACTTATTTCAAAGAAAGCGGAGCTGAATGCAAGATCCAAATACAATAACTTAGTCCCGTTGCACCTCGCTTCTTTACGTGGCCACAGAGATTTAGTTGAGCTGTTAGTTGCAAATGGGGCAGAGGTTAACATAAAGGACAACAAAGGCAGAACACCACTTCACCTCGCGTGATCGCCTGGTCATAAACATGTCATAGGAGATTCTGATAGCAAAGAAGATTGAGAAGCACCCCCTGATGTTTTTTTTGTAAACTATTTCACAACATATTTCGTATATCACATTGAGGATTCCTCCATATTTAAAATGGCATATTTACTGCTCTCAAAAAAAGGAGGAGTCGAAAAAACAAGGAGGTATATATGAAAAGCGTCAAAACCATTAGAGTTCTATTTATCGCGACTCTCCTGCTGTTGCCGGCGTGGTCTTTCGCCAAATCTCAGGTCAAAGCCAGCACGATCATCGATCAAATCAACTCAGGAAAAGCTGTCCAGTATAAAAATGCTGAAATCGTCGGCAATCTGGACTTCACATCTATAAAAGATGTGACTGTGGACGAAAAATCTAAGGCACATAGACTCCTCGGCAAAGGCTCAACTCTTGTCTACTTGTATCATGTGAGATCTCCCGTATCTTTTACCAACTGTGTTTTCA
>CAYTBG010000019.1:33606-36130 GCA_964435925.1 uncultured Eubacteriales bacterium
TTTCCAGCGGCTCGCGAATTTCAAATACGCAAAATTCCCTGAAGGAGTGAACTTTAAAGATGTTCAATTCAAGGGAAACGCCGATTTTAAGTATACGAAGTTCTCCGAGCCTGTGAATTTCGACGGCGTAGCTTTCGACAATGATGTGGACTTTAAATACACTAAAATAGACGGAAAATCGTTCACAACGTATCTGTTGGAAAAAAAACTAAAAAAATAATAGACTAATATAAGCGCAATATATATTTTAAAATGTCATTGCTTGCCCTGAAAGGGCGTGGCAATCAGTTGGATTTCCCCTGGCAAAAGAAGATTACAGAGTAGAAAACAGCTGAATTCAGCGTAATATGGAAATTAAGTTGAAATAGCTCCTCTTAGAAGACAGGCAGAACATTGCCCTAGAGGAGGTCTAAGCATCATCCATTGCAGCTTTTGCCGCGGTGAAAATAATATTTTGCATAATTCTCTGTTATTATTATTTTCCCGTCAATCCCATATTCCAAAAAACCTCGCCACTTTTTCATCGAAATAACTGCTTTATTATTATCCGCTTCCTCTTGCTCAAAGAGCATTATCTTCCCAAGGCGTCTTATTTTCTTAAAATATTCGTCCGCCTTATCTATTGCTTCTTTTAGCGAATACGGCTCAGGATCAAAAAAAGTCGCGAAATCGACTTTTTTCCTGTATCCCCTAATAAAAAACTTCTTCTCTTCCATTCTTCCCTTCAATCATAAGAATCATGCAATCTCGGTTTTCCTTTCATGCATAAATTTAGTCGATCAAGCTTAGTGAAAATTGCATTAAATCCTTTTCAAAGAATATCTAAGAGTAAAAAAATCACCTCAAGAATCACCTCAAAAGGTTATTGACCACATAAAGGGGATATGAAATAAAAAATATTCATAGCAATAAAAAATATTTGAACGGTTTTTGAGCAGCAAAAATTAAATCTACTTAAAAAAGAGGATTAATTATTCAAGGAAGCGAGGACATCCACGACTTATATAAATGGAGGTATTTATGATGAGAAGAATCGGACAATTTATTTCGATTGGGACTCTTTTCCTGATCTTGGCTGCTAATATGCAGGCCACAGATTCACGAAAGATAGTCCTCACAGGGGCAATCTATCATGAGTTAACACCTTCAGGGATGGTGATCACCTCGGTTGATTCTCTGCTCAACCCTATCTACATGCTGGACAATCCCAATTATGTAAACATTGACTATGATGGAGCAATCTATAGCGGTTTCGGCTTTGCTAAGATGGAGTCTTTTGGCCTGCCCGGAGTTCTCGGTCTTCAGATCGGAAAACGCTACGGCAGCTACCGCAACAATATCTGGTCTGGTCCAGGCCAAAATATAAACAGTTTAAACGGCTTAGTCGCACCAATTTGTGGTCAAACTAATGTAGGAGTCGATGGCGTAAATGTAACTAATATAAATGGCGTAAGGTCCTTTGGCCTCTATTATGCCCTACCCCTGGGCGATAAGCTAAAGGCCGGTTTTGGCCTCAACTATGTTGGCCGGGGTCTTTCTGGCAACCGCATTACTGATCCCCAGTCAGTTTCCACCGAAAGAGAAGACACTTTCAAAAAGAAGATCTCAACCATGATGTTCCGGGCAGGTTTAGGATACCCGCTACAGGACAACGTGAATCTGGCCATAGATATCGGTCTAGGGAAGCCCAAATATCTCTATGAATATGCGATTGCTGCTGGCTCAACAGCAGACAATGAAAAAGCATCATTATCAGGCACAGATATGGATGCCAACATAAGGCTCGATTATAGGCTAAACGACAACACCGACTTCATCGCTAATGTTAACTATCTCTCCTATGGAGGTTCCCTCAAGGTCGATCCCGATACCGATACTGCTGATGATGCAACAACCTATAAAAGAGCCCAAAAGAGCTTAGTTTTTTTAGCAGGGCCCCTTCTCCATGGAGAGGGCTATAATGTTGGGTTCCAGGTAGGTTTTATGAATGATAAGTCACAGGAAGAAACGAGCGTGGAGACGGCTGATACAGATTCCCAAAAGAATAACCCAAGCTCATCCTATTTTCCGATCCTGAGAATCCTGGCCGAGAAGCGGCTGTTCAATTGGTTCACGATGCGGGCTTCGATCACCTACGAGACTTCTAAGGAAAAGACGCTGACAAATCCAGACACTGATCCTGCAACCGAAGATTGGAAGACATTAAGTGCTCAGGCTGCCTCTTCTTTAACTCCTGCATTCGGATTTACCGTTAACATGAAGAAGGGATTTTTCATAGAAGCTTATATGTACGATACCATCTTTCTCAGAGGGCCATGGTTTCTTACTGGAAACAGTTCAGGGCCTGACCTCAATATTGGTGTCAGCCTGGGCGTCAGGCTCTAATGGCGAGAGTTTAATAGACACGAAACCAAAAGGCCGAAGACCATGAGGTCTTCGGCTTTTTTTTTGGTTGACCAAAAACATCCAAAGAATAAAGCTCAAAGCCATAGAGCTCATTCGAGCGCTCGCCCGAGGTCCATCA
>CAYTBG010000020.1:0-29825 GCA_964435925.1 uncultured Eubacteriales bacterium
ATATAGGATAACAAATCACTCAAGCGGATGGCAAAAAGCGCCGCCGCTTAGTTCAACCCTTATATAATATCGAAAGACAAATCATTAGCTGGTAAGGAGTTATGATGAGCGGTATGGCTTTTTTGTTTCCCGGGCAGGGTTCTCAAGGAGTAGGTATGGGAAAGGATTTTTACGATTTTTCATCCCATGCCCGGGAGATTTTTTTGAGGGCAGATGAAACTCTCGGCTTCAAGATATCGAAGCTCTGTTTTGAGGGGCCGGAGGAAGAGCTAAAACTGACTAAGAATACACAACCCGCTCTCCTCATCCTAAGCTTCGTTGCGTATGTCCTTTTGGGAAAGGAAGCTTGGATAGCAGCTGGGCATAGTCTGGGGGAATATTCGGCCCTTGTGGCAGCTGGTTCTTTGAAATTTGAGGATGCACTTCTCCTTGTTCAAAAAAGAGGAATGTATATGCAGGAGGCTGTGCCAGTGGGAATGGGGGCGATGGCTGCAGTGCTTGGCTGTGGTTATGAAGATGTAGAAAAAGCTTTGACAAAGATAGAAAAGGGAGTTGTAGAGATAGCAAACTGGAACAGCCAGGAGCAAATTGTAATTTCCGGACATAAAGAAGCTGTGGATAAGGCTTTAGCTGTAATTAATCCTCCCCGGTCTATCATTTTACCTGTGAGCGCCCCTTTTCACTGCAAGCTTATGAAGAGCGCAGAGGAGAAGCTCTCTTACGATTTGGATCAGGTGGAATTTAAAGGTCTGAAGTTTCCGATAATTACAAATGTGGATGCGAAAGTGATCCATAAAGGAGACGAAGCCAGAGATGCTTTGAAAAGGCAGGTCACGCAGCCAGTACTCTGGTTTAAATCAATGGAAATATTGCTCAAGGAGAAGGTTGACCTGTTCGTGGAACTGGGTTCAGGAAAAGTCTTATCAGGGCTGGCAAAGAGAATCAGCAGAAAGTGGGCATCTCCTCCTACACTTTTAAATGTGGAAGATTTATTAACTCTGGAAAAAGTAAGAGAGACTATTTCAGGAATGCTTTGAAATTATAAGGGGACCAAATCTTATATAGTATTCTGCGGCAGAAATAGTCGCTATGGCTATAACCGCCCAGAGGCCGATTTGAGAAATAAAGTTGAAGCGCCCCAGGTATTCCTCTCCCAATATCAATAAACATATAGTAATTGCTTCTGAAATCATTTTGAATTTGCCAAGTCTTGAGGAAGCGATGTGGATTCCCTTGGAGGAGGCAATTGCCCTAAATCCTGTGACAGCTAATTCCCTTCCTAATATTATGACAACCATCCAGGCCGAGACAGCGCCCAATTCTACAAGGCAGATGAAGGCTGAGGCGATCAGCAGCTTATCTGCTATTGGATCTAATATCTGTCCCAATATCGTTACTTGCCCTCTCTTTCTTGCCAAGAGCCCGTCAAGAGTGTCAGTCAGGGCGGCCAGAAGGAAGATGATGACAGCCGCAAGTTCTTTCCCTTCAAATTGACTAAGGAGCACGACAACCAAAACTGGGATAGAGAATATTCTCAGCATAGTGAGGAGATTAGGCAAATTCATTTTCAAGGAGATATACTATAGCCTGTCCGCATTGTCAAATGTGTTGCAAAGGATTGATTTATCAAGACCGTACTTTTGGTTATTAGAATGATATTGATTTCCTAAGCCTGGTAGAAAAATTAACCTGTCCCTTTTTTCTTGAAAAATGGGATATGTCTGAGTATATTTGTCTAAGGGATATGGATAAGAAAAATTCCTCCACACCGATGATGGAGCAGTATTTGCGGATCAAGAAGGATCATCAGGATGCTCTTTTATTTTTTCGTCTGGGTGATTTCTACGAGATGTTTTATGAAGATGCAAAAATTGCATCTCCCGTAATGGAGATTGCGTTAACTTCACGCCAGAAAATCCCGATGTGCGGAGTCCCTTATCATGCGGCTGATTTATATTTAGGCAAGCTTCTCAAGCGTGGTTTTAAAGTAGCTATCTGCGAGCAAGTTGAGGATGCAAAGCTGGCAAGGGGAGTGGTGAAGAGAGATGTGATAAAAGTTTTAACTCCGGGAACCGCTATTGAGTTGGAGCTTGAAGGCGCTAATGAAAGCAATTATATTGCCAGTTTGTTTCTAAAAGATAAGGGTTGGGGATTGGCTCTTATTGATTTAGCCTCTGGTCAGATGAGAGCCGCTCAAAGCGATTCTCAGGATAAGAGGATGCTGCCTGACGAGCTCTTCAAGGTTTCGCCAAGAGAGATTGTCTTTCCAGAGGGAGAGGAAAAGCATATCATCGAAATTCTCTCCAGCCACAGCATGATTTCTGTCCTGAAAAGCCCTCTGGAGGATTGGGCTTTTGATTTTTCTCAAGCGAAAAATTCTCTGGAGGGTCATTTAAAGGTTAAATCTTTGGCAGGTTTTGATCTTGCCGACAAAGACATGGCAGTTTCAGCGGCCGGCGCTCTTCTTTATTATCTTAAGAAAGTAAGAAAGGATTCCCTTTCCCTGATCGATAAAGTCTCTTATGTGCAATCAGGCACAGAGATGATCCTTGATGCTACGGCCATAAAAAACTTAGAGCTCGTGAAAAACTTGAGGGATGGAGGAAGGAAGGATTCTCTGCTTGATATTATCGACTTCACAGTGACTTCCATGGGCTCCAGACTTATCCGCAACTGGCTTCTTCAGCCTCTCCTCCGCTGTGTGGACATAGAAAAAAGGCTGGATGCCGTCTCAGAATTTCTCAGCCGCACGATAGAGCGCAAAGAATTAAGAGAGGGGATGAAAGAAATATTCGATTTAGAGCGACTCAAAGGGAAAATTTCCTTGGCTGTGGCTCACGCTAGAGATTTGGTTTCATTGAAAAAATCACTTTTGCCTCTTCCCCAAATTCAAAACATGATTAAGCCTTTTTCAGCAAAGGTGATAAAGAAGATTCACAAGTTATGGGATAATGCTCAGGATCTCGTGGAGTTGATTGACAGAGCCATCCTGGAAGAGCCTGCTTTTTTGCTGACTGAAGGAAGAATAATCAAGGATGGTTTCAATTCAGAACTTGACGAGCTCAGAAAATTGAGCCGTTCCGGAAAAAGCTTTATCACTTCCCTTGAGAAGAAAGAAAGAGAAAAAACAGGAATTTCCTCCCTTAAGATCCGTTTCAACAAGGTCTTTGGTTACTATATTGAAGTCACCAAGCCCAACTTGTCCCTGGTTCCTGCTGATTATATTCGAAAACAAACCCTTGTTAATTCTGAAAGGTACAGCACTCCTGAACTTAAAGAATACGAAGAGAAAGTTCTAAGTGCTGAGGAGCGGATAGCGGATTTGGAGTACAATCTTTTCCTCGAGATAAGAGAAAAGATCTCCAAGGAAACCACCCGCCTCCAAAAAATTGCCTCTGACGTGGCTCGACTGGATGTCCTTTCTTCACTGGCTGAGTTAGCCTCCATACGCAACTATCGTCGTCCCAAGGTGAACAAAGGAGAGAAGATAAGCATTGTGGAAGGGCGGCATCCTGTTATCGAAGTCACCAATGAAGATCCGTTTATACCCAATGATACATATCTGGATAGAGCGGAGGATCAAATTCTGATCGTCACTGGTCCCAACATGGGAGGGAAATCCACTTACTTGAGACAGGTCGCCTTGATCTGTATTCTGGCTCAGATGGGCTCCTATGTGCCTGTCAAGGAAGCTGAGATGGGTGCGGTAGACCGCATTTTTACCCGTATAGGGGCTATGGATTTCTTAAGCGTGGGTCAGTCCACTTTCATGGTGGAGATGCTTGAGACAGCGAAGATATTAAACAATGCTACAGAGAAAAGCTTGATCCTTCTTGACGAGGTTGGGAGGGGTACGAGCACTTTTGACGGCCTCAGCATTGCTTGGGCGGTGGCTGAATACCTCCATGAAAAGGAAGAAATAAGGGCCAAAACTTTATTTGCTACCCACTATCATGAATTGACTGAGCTGTCCTTAACTTTAAATAGAATCAAAAATTATCATGTTTCGGTTAAAGAGTGGAAAGATGATGTTATTTTCCTGAGGAAGATAGTTTCCGGTCCTTCGAACCAGAGTTATGGCATTCATGTGGCCAAGCTTGCCGGAATTCCTCGGTCTGTTGTGGATAGAGCCAAGGAGATCCTTTTTAATCTGGAGAAACAGGAGCTCGATGATTCGGGACTCCCGAGGCTTGCCTACCGGTCTTCGAAGGAACGGGATAAAGACCAGTTTCTTTTATTCAAAGAAGATAGAAAACAGGAGCTGTTAAAAGATATTGAAGAAGAAATCGAGAAGTGCGATATTTCTGAGCTTAAGCCTCTGGATGCCCTGAATTTTCTCAGCCAGCTAAAGGAAAAAATTAAAAAAATAAACGATAAGATGTAAGGGGTTTGATTAATCAGACCCACCGCTTTTAATAAAAATGTGGGCTTGATACATCAAGCCCTTGCAGATAAATCAGGCACCTTCAACAATTGCCTAACGGAAAAAACTTACTCTCTGTAATAAAATAATGAAAAAAATCAAAATTATATAACTTGCAGTAAAGTTGGCAAGAAATTGATTTTGTCAGATTGAATCGTAAGGAATCAAAGGGGGAGGTTAATACGTTTCTGAATCGTCCTCAAGTTCGTGGATTTCTTCTTTTATTTCATCTTCGAAAGCATCTTCGTATCCCTGGTCTTCTTCAAAAGGGGCTTCTCCTTCTTCCTTTTTTCGCTTCTTCAGAGCATCGTCATATTCATCTTTGCTTTCGTATCGTCTTAAAAAATTAGAACCTGTGTCGCTGTAGTATAATTCTAGGTAATCATCCTCAATTTTGCAGAAGATAGATTTACAGTGACCTGTCTGGAGGTCGCCCACTGTTTGCACAGCCTTTGCAGCATTTTTTATGGCGTCAAATGTCAGCCAGCTCAAAATTTCAATTTCTTCCATTAGTACCCATAAGAAAAAATATCAACTTTTAACAAATTGTCAAGAAAAAAATAGAAAAAATTAAAAAAAAGTTTCGGGATCAGGCTCAAGAGTCATCTCCCCGTTGCGGAAATAGCCTAATATTCAAGGAAAAAGTAATGCTGTATAATTTGAGAAATAATCCGATTTCGAATATATTAATCTCTTATCCTGATTTATGAAAATAAGGAGATAAACATATGAAAGAAGAAGTTAAGAAAGCAATAGAAGAAATCAGGCCCCATCTTCAAGCTGATGGAGGAGATGTGGAATTTGTCGACGTTACAGAGGATGGTGTGGTCAAGGTGAGGCTCTTGGGAGCCTGCGAGGGTTGCCCTATGAGGGAGATGACACTATCCCAGGGCATTACACGCTTCATAAAAAAGAAGGTCCCTCAGATAAAAGAAGTCCAGGCTGTTTAGGCTGCAGTTTATAAAAAAGGCAAATTGCTTAACCAGACTGCAGCAGAATCAATGAATATTCCGTTTGACAAAGAATTTTAAAACTAGTAAACAGAGGAGAAATAAGGAAGAGAAGCATATGAAAAAAGGAAGAATGCTGATTTCAGCTGTTGCCTTCTTTTCCTTTAATCTATAGATTCTGAAAAAAGCAATGAAGATAAGGAAAGCTCTCATTCCCGCGGCAGGTTTCGGCACTCGTTTTCTACCTGCCACAAAATCTCAACCAAAGGAGATGCTATCGGTTGTGGATAAGCCCCTTATCCAGTACGGCGTAGAGGAAGCTGTTCAGTCAGGAATTGAAAGTATTGGCATCGTAATTAGCAGGGGAAAATCGTCCATCGAAGATTATTTTGACAGAAGCCCGGAGTTAGAACAGTTTCTGGAAGAGAAAGGGAAGTCTGATTTTCTAGAACAGATCAGGGAAATTGCGAGTCTTGCAGAATTCTGCTATATCCGTCAGAAAAAAGCCCTTGGCTTGGGTCATGCCATCCTCATGGGGGAGAGTTATATCGGCCAAGATCCCTTTGCGGTCCTCCTCCCTGATGATATATTCGACTGTCCTACGCCCTGCACAAAGCAGCTGATTGATGCTTACTCTGAGCTTGAAGCTTCGATTATTGTCCTCGGGCGTGTGGATGAGGAAGGGACAAAAAAATACGGCATCGTCAAGCCCAAACAGATTTCAGAAAGGGTGTTTCAGGTTGAGGATATGATTGAAAAGCCTGGTCCGGAAAGAGCCTTTTCTGATCTTGGCATTCTTGGAAGATATATTTTTCACCCTGATATCTTCGAGGCAATCAAAAAGACCGATCCTGATAAAGGGGGCGAAATTCAGATAACAGATGCCATAAAGATCCTTCTTGAGACAAAGCCTGTCTATGGGTATCTATTTGAAGGAACGCGCTATGATGCCGGGGACAAACTGGGCTTTTTGGAAGCCAGCATCGACCTTGCCTTGAAGAGGCCAGAGTTTAGCCAGAAGCTGCGGGAATATCTTAAATCACATTCGTAGGTCTTGATTCATCTTGTGTAGGGGGTTGATTCGTCCTCCCATTTGTCGCGTAGTTTTTTGTAGGGGCTTGATTTATCAAGCCCACATTTTTATTATGTAAATAACTATTTTGAATTTATGATTTATTAATCCTTGCCTTGTTTCTGATAGCTGAAGAGAAGGGGGGTGGCGAGGGACGAAATCGAACCGCCGACGCAGAGATTTTCAGACTCCTGGACTCAGGGTTTAATACCTTTGTTTTCAATACAATCTCCTGGGATTGTGTCCAGTTTTGTGTCCTTTAATGTTTTTCTAATATTTTTGTTTTCTTACCTTTTCCACCAATCAATTGAAATCTTTTGACTTGATGAGCTGTTAAAGCACCAACTGTCTGAGCAACTTCAGCTTTTTCATCTAAGGCTAATACAAATCCATCTCGTTTTTTCATATCAATCACTAAATCCCCTTCTAAAAGCTTGCAATCTATTTCATCGTTTTTATCAACGGGCTTTAAACCATAAACTGCTCTCCCTCGCCATATACGACGAGTCGAAATTCCGAGCCTCTGCGTTTTTTTCTTGCCGGATAAATCCTAGATTTGATTAAACCATACCTTTCTTCACGATTTAAGCCCTCCATCTGTGGCATGTCTCTGAATTGAGTTTCCAAATCTTCAATGATAATTTCTTTGCATCCATTCTGGCTTGAAAGTTTGATTTTTTCAATGATTCTTTGGAGAATTTTGTCTTTAATTTTTCTCATTAAATGCGGATACGACTTTGAAAAGGGTACAGTTGAGTTACCATATTACAGGCAAAAGCTACCGAGAGATATTAGAACTTATATTAATGGCATATTAGTCCGAAACCACCTGAAGACGAACAAATTTAATTCTTGCCCCAATCTGGATCTTCCTCCTCCTCCTCAGGAACTAAAATGTCAACTACATTTGAGTAAGTAGAGTTACCATCTGGATTATAAGCTCTTAATCGATACCAGTAAATCGTATCTCCATTTACATCTACATCAGTGTATGTGGTGACATTTCCACCGACTATGTCAATTTGTTGCCAATTAGGTTGATATTCACTTTTTCTTTCGATTTTAAATCCTTGTTCGTTATGAGAGTTATCTATCCATGTGAGTTCAACGCCTTCAGTAACACTGATGCAGTCTGCATCTAAGCCTGTTGGTGCAGCAGGTATACCACCTGGAATTGTATAAGTGGTTGTACACCAAGAGCTTTCGTGGCCCAAAGTATAAGCTGCTACTGAATAGTAGAGAGTAACGCCGCCTGTGGCCGTACTGTCTTGAAAACTGGTGAGATTTTCCTTTGCAGCTCCAACAGAGATGTATTCTGAACCTTCTAATTTTCTTCTGATATGAAAACCTATTTCATTATCTGAATTATCCTGCCAGCTTAAATCTACATGATTCCATGAAGATGAATTTGCAACTAAGTTGCTTGGTGCAACTGGTACAGCGGGTTCGTAAAGAGCATTATAAGCATTCAGTCGGCCTTCTGTTAAACATTTATCGTGAAGTGAACTATTATCATCAACACTCTCTAATATGATTTCTTTCACTTGATCCCACCATATGTTAACAGGTTTGCCCCAAATTAGAGCTGCTACTCCTGACACATGAGGCGTTGCCATCGAAGTTCCCCACAAATATTGATATAGATTGTCTTTGCTAGTACTATAGATGTCATCTACATTAATAGGGTCTCCAAATCCTCCCGGTGCCCCAAGATCAACAGTATAGCTCCCATAATTAGAAAATGGAGATAGATTATCATTGTGATCAGTAGAAAGAACGGAGATAATATTGTCAAGATCGTATCTTGCAGGATAAGCTGGGAATGAAAAACCATCATTTGCTGCTGCAGCAATGAATAGATGTCCGGCGTTTTTAGCTCTCTCTATAGCATCATATAAACTTTGGCTATAAGTATATCCACCCCAGCTATTGTTGGAAAGATGCGCTCCATTTCGTATAGCGTAGCTTATCGCTTGTATTGCATTGGCTATAGTAAATTTACCGAGATGATTCCCTGCCTTCAGGACCATGATTTTTACGTTCCAGCAAACTCCAGATATCCCTTTTCCATTATTCGAAACTGCTCCTATTATGCCTGCAACATGAGTTCCATGGTAAATCGGGTAAAAGTCATCAAGAGGAAGTTCATCTTCATTGACACAATCCCACCCCCAGACGTCATCCACATATCCGTTGTAATCGTCATCTATATCATTATCAGGAATCTCGTCCTCGTTTATCCAAATATTTGCACCCAAATCCTCATGGTTAATGTCAACTCCGGTATCTATTACGGCTACCACGATATCTGAGCTTCCTGTAAAAATATCCCACGCTTCTGGAGCATCAATATCTGCATCCTCTGTTCCTCCTGCTGGACCTTCGGGTCCTATGTTGTGCAGGGCCCATTGCAGATCAGATTGAAATGCAGGATCATTTGGTTCGGTACAGACATAACTTATTGAATTCACTTCGGCATATTCTACATTTGGATTTAAGCCAAGAAGATATATTGCCTGTTCAGTTCCAATACGTTCGGGAACTTTAATGTGAAAGAGCCTAGGGTCTAAAAGGAATGATTTATGAGAAGAAATCTTTGGATCCCATTGATAAGGATCGATTTTATCCTTTAAATACGTAATTATTCTCCCTTGAACTGAGTTAAGGACATATTGGATAACGGGCTTTTTCACATCTTCTTTAAATTTCACTAATACCTCATTAGGTACATATTCTTGACGGATATATTCATCTTGGTTCGCTTTTGAATTGTTGTTAATAAAAAGAAACGTAAGGCATGGAAATAATAAACTTAAAAACCATGTTAAGACCTTTTTTCTCATTTGTGTCCCCCCTTTTTTAAGAATATTTACAATTGAAGCTTTTTACTGAACTATCCTAAATCATAATGCACCCCCTTTTTTAAAACAATTTAATTCTAATGCCTAATCTTAGGGAATATCCACTGAGATCTAAAATTGCAGTTCTTATATTGGTTATATCTTCTATGCTGTAGAAAACGGGATCCTCCCAAACTGCTAATTCATCATAGCGCGTTCCAATGCCAAGATCCCACTTATTGAAATAATAAAGAGTTCCCTTTTCTCCTTCTCGAATTCCAAAATATTGAGATTCTGCCCAGCTTTTTCCTTTAAGTTTTTCCCATTTTGCATATCTACTTTGGGCCTCTATTACCAGAGCTAATTTTTCAGTTAAGTTGTATTCTAAACTTAGCCCACCGTGATATCCAACACCACTAACAGCATGGGCTTTCCAGCTCCAAATAACCCATTCGGAGTCACCTGAAGGAATGGTTAGGTCGAGTCTTTTTGATTGTGAAATTTTAGTCATATAATACCCAATACCTGCACTCAAGATAAGCTGAATCCTTGAGAAACGAATAAGCGAAAAGCAAAGACTTAATTTCAGAGGAATCCAAGCGACCCTTGGCTTAAATGTAAATGCGCTTGTTTGGTCACCAACAGATCCTCTGTATGTATAAACAAGGGAACTTTTGTTTTTAATAAAAATGGGTACAAGAGACGTAGCTAGACTTAGGGCAATATCAGGGGTGATATGTTTCCTCAGTTCTATTTCCCAGTCAGGGCAGCTATTGTTAAGTGTTTTTATTTCACCCGTTATTAAGTCGGGCCTGTAAATTCTTGTCAATTCAAACAGATCATTATTATTGAAAGATTCTAAGGCTTTATTAATCTCTCCGCTTGGTACGTTGCCCCATCCAAATGTCAGTTTAAGGCTATATCCTGAATTGAAATTTTTATTTTCTGCTGAGAAGGCAATTCCACTCATAAATGACAATAAAACAAATAGGACTATCCAAATTGTCCGCTTATTTTTTGCTGACCTTTTGACTCTCATTATAAATCTAAGTCACTATTATAAATGCAGCAATCAAATGAGCCTAACACGAAAACCAACTATCCCTTTCCTGTTTTTATATATTGCTCTCCAAAATCCCATTTGTTCCCTCATTTATTTTAATTTTAATAAAAATTGAATCCAAATTTTTCTCATTAATTTGAATCCTCCTACTGACCTAATTGAATAATAACATTAACGAGTGTTTATATCAATGAATTATTTTTTAATAATTATTTATGTCCAGAATGTGTCCTTGAAAACCGAGGCTTGATTTATCAATTACTCTCCCCCTGCCTTATCACTGTGTCCACTTTGTGTCCAAAAAATGTTAGGCATTATTATTTATTATTAGCTATTATCAAGTGTTTGAAATGGCGGATTTCCTTGTTTTGAAAGGAAAATCGGGGGGTGGCGAGGGACGGAATCGAACCGCCGACGCAGAGATTTTCAGTCTCTCGCTCTACCGACTGAGCTACCTCGCCGTTTATTATGAGACAATCGTTTTAATCGCTCTTAAGTATAATTTTGCTCTAGCGTAAAGTCAATTATTAAGTTGTTTTCTCCTGTTCTGTTTCTGATATTTGATAAATCTAATTGCTAAAAATATAAAAGGTGGGCTTGATGAATCAAGCCCCTACGAAAGATGGATTAAGTCCCTACGAAAGGTGAATCAATTATCTATGAATGTAAAAAGGTGGGTTTGATAAATCAAACTCCTGCAGCTTTTATGGTCAAGAAGGATTTCGCTTTCTTTCAGTTTCATCTTTTGTTAGAATACTTTCCAAATTTCAGGCGGTGAGGGGATTTAGATGGAAAAGCTCTTCAAAATAAAGAGCGAGGCATAGAAACTTAAATGAAAATTGCAGCGGTGCTTCCCCATGTGGAAATCTTTGGAGGTATCAGACGATACCTTGAAATCGGAAACGAGCTCGCGAACAGAGGCTATTATTTTGTTCTTTTCCATCCTGATGGGAGTAAACCCGAATGGTTAGAGTTTAAAGGCATAACAAAGTCTTTCTCATCTCTGAGCGAAGAAGATTTCGACATCGGGCTCTGCAGTGAATATTCGGTTTTACCCTATTTTGAAAAATTAAACGCCAGAGCAAAAATTTTTTATTTTTTACTGAAAGGACATAAGCAGGAAAAAGAGACAATAAAGAAGAATTATTTTTTTCTTGGAAATTCTGAAGGCCTCTGTCGTCATCTTGAGAAAAAGTACAATATTTCCTGTTCCAGGGCTCCTGGCGGAGTGAATCCCCAATTCTTTTACCCGGCAAAAGAGCGGGAAAGTGAAAGAAATGAGTTCACAGTACTCTGTTATGGACGCATTTACAAACAGAGAAAGGGTATTCAGCATGTCATTCGTGCCGTAGAAGGACTCTACAAGGAATATCCTCGCCTTAAACTTGTTTTTTTTGATAGTTTAGTGGGCGAAGAGAGAAGAGACCCTCGCCCTATGATTAAATCTCCTGTCCCTCATGAATTTCACCTGAATTTACCTCAAAGCAAAATGGCGTGGCTATATTCACAGGCTGACATTTTTGTGAGCGCTGAGAGACGGGCGGGATGGTCGAATACCACAGCCGAAGCTATGGCCTGTCAGATTCCAGTTGTGTGCAGCAGAAGTGGAACTCGAGATTTTGCCGTTCACAACCAAACCGCATTAGTTGTCCCCTTTCCTCATCCTCTTTTGTTGCGCTACCAAATCAAAAAACTCCTTAAAGATGAAGAGCTTCGTCTTCGAATCGCCCGTGCCGGATATGAGAAAATTCAGAAATTTTCCTGGTCAGCTTTGGCTGATCGATTGGAGAGAGTTCTTAAGGAACTTGTGAAATTGAATTAGGGAATTCGTTGTGATATTCTTTTAATCGGAGGAAACTGAATGAAAGAGAAAGAACTAAAGGAGCTTCTTTTGAAAAAAGACGAATTATTCAAAAAAGCTTATAAGCAACACGAACAGCTTGAAAAGAAAATCGAAAAGTTAAGGCAGAAGGATTTCCTGACCGAAGAGGAAAATATGGAAGAAAAAGAGTTGAAGAAAAAGAAGCTTTTTCTTAAGGATAAGATGTACTACCTGATGGCTGAATACAGAAAAGCCCATAAATAATTCAGTTATTGAAAAAATGAGAGTGACAAAAAAGCCAAGGATTGCCTTGATCGGGTCAGATTCTATGCGCGGGAAAGAGATAAAAAATGTCTTGAGCCAGAAGAAGTTTCCTCTTAAGGATATAGATTTCTTCGACCCAGATGTGGAAGAAGAATACAGCAAGCTGACTCAATTTCGGGGAGAACCCAAAGTAGTCCATCATCTCGAGAAGGAGTCTCTCTCTGGCAGTGATTTGGTTTTCCTGGCGGCAGATAAAAAAGTGAATCAAGCATTTGGGACTCTTGCTCACAAACAAAAATTTCAGGCGATCGATTTGAGCGAGGCATTTAACGCTGAAGAAAAAATTCCCGTCATTGTAGCCGGGGTGAATGATGAGATTATTTTAAAAAAAAGACCCGGTCTTATAGCCAATCCTCACCCTGTGACTGTTGTCCTTTCTCATCTCTTTCACGTTGTCCTCAAGGAATTTGGACTTTTAAAGGCCGTTTCTTTCGTCCTTCAGCCCGTTTCAGCGTACGAGGAATCCGGCATCGAAGAGCTGGCTGACCAGAGTTATGCTTTCCTGAGCAGCTCTTCTCTTTCAAAGAAAGTGTTCAAGGAGCAGATTGCCTTTAATTTTCTCTCCCATACAGAGAAGGCCGATAAAAATGGTTTTTCTTCTGTTGAGAAGCAAATCACCTCAGAGATACGAAGAGTTCTTCATCCTCGTCGTTTTCTCCTCTCGTTGTCCATCATTCAAGCCCCTGTGTTCCATAGTTATTCGCTTATGAGCTATTTAGAATTGAAGAGAAAAACCGATATCCAGGGCTTAAAAAGTCTTTTTAGGAAACATTCCTTTTTTAAGCTTGCCCCTCCAACGCTTTCCAGTCCTGTTTCGGTGGCAGGAGAAGATAAAATTTGTATCGGTCAGGTAAAAAAAGAAGAGTCGTTTCCCAATAGCTTTTGGATCTGGACAGTAGTGGATAATTTAACTCGAGGTTCGGCTTTGAATGCGTTTGAGATTGCAGAGAAAATATTCTCTGGCCCTCCGGTTTAAAGAATGAAAGAAATATTCCAGCTTTTCAAACTCACTCTTGGAGAGAAAAAGAAGCTCTCTCTTGCCTTTATATTTAGCGTATTCGTTGCTTTTTTTACCTACGTATTTGTCAATTTGATCCAGCCTATCATAGATAAAATGTTCCTTCAGCGTGCTGCTCTGACATCTGGGGGAAAAGAGGGTCTCATAGATTTTGTTTTTAAGAAAGTCCGGGCTGCCGAGGAGCAATTCATTTGGCTTATTCCTTTGCTCTTGGTAATTGTTATCTTTGGTAAAGGATTGTTCACTTTTCTTTCTTCCTTTCTTATGAGGTCCATCGGATATAAAGTCGGCAAAAAATTGAGAGATGATCTTTTTGGACATATTGTCTACCAGTCTTCGGATTTTTTTGACTATAAATCCACGGGTGATTTGATGTCCCGTTTAACAAACGATGTTGATAGAATCCAGGTCGCAGTCGCAGGCAGTATGGGTGATCTCATCCAGGAAATATTTATTCTTCTTGCCCTTCTTGTTTATATATTTATCACTGATTGGCGTTTGGCTCTGATATCTTTTGTTATAGCGCCGATAGCTGTTATCCCCCTGGCACTCTTCAGTCGTCAGCTCAAAAAAAAGGGGCTACTGAGTCAGGAAAAGATGGCTCAAATCTACAATCTTCTCCATGAGACTATTACAGGTAACAAGATCGTCAAAGCTTTCACCATGGAAAAGTTTGAAATAAAAAAGTTCTTTCAGGCCACTTTGAGCTATTTTAAAGTAAGCCTTAAACTGGCCATGACAGGAAGTTTAACCTCCCCCTTTATGGAATTTCTGGGCGGTGTCGTCGCCGCCTTCGTCCTTGTCCTGGGTGCGACAAGGATAGTCCAGGGACACATAAGCCCTGGCGATTTTGTTTCCTTTGTCGTGGCAATTTTTTATTCTTATACACCCATCAAGCGTTTAAGCAGGGCCAACAACTCCATCCAGCAGGGAGTGGCCTGTTATGAAAGAATACAGGAGATTCTAAACAGCAAACCTCAAATTGTAGAGCATCCCCAGGCTTACCCCCTTCCTCCTGTTAAGGGAAGCGTAAAGTTCGAAAATGTCTCCTTTGGCTACAACGAGATGATGCCTGTGCTTCAAGAAGTCAGTTTTGAAGTCATGCCCACAGAAACCGTTGCCCTTGTTGGATTGAGCGGAGCGGGGAAGACGACCATCGTCAATCTTCTTTCCCGTTTTTATGATTCTACTTCGGGAAAAATTACAATAGACGGTATTGATATCCAGGAAGTAAGTCTTTCCTCTCTTCGATCCCAGATCGGGCTTGTTACCCAGGAGCTCATTCTCTTCAACGATACGGTACGAAATAATATTGCCTACGGTCTGGAGAAGATTTCCCTGGACAAAATTAAGGAAGCGGCTAAAGCGGCCAAAGCCCACGATTTTATAATGAAGCTTCCTAAAGAGTATGAAACTATCATAGGAGAAAAGGGAACTCTGCTTTCCAGCGGGCAGAGACAGAGGTTGGCGATTGCCAGAGTTTTACTCAAAAATCCCCCTATTCTTATTCTTGATGAAGCCACATCGGCCTTAGATTCTGAATCAGAGAGATTAATCCAGATTGCTATGGCCAACCTTATGAAGAACAGAACAACTTTTGTTATAGCCCACCGTTTGTCTACTGTAAGGCGTGTAGACAAAATATTTGTACTTGACAAGGGTAGAATTACCGAGATTGGCACACACAAGGAGCTCTGCAGGAAAGACGGAATTTATAAAAAATTGCATGATTTACAATTTTTAGAAGAGGAGGAAGCGGTACCTTGATCCAGAGTATGACGGGATTTGCAGAGAAGAAGTTTGATTCTAAGACTCTCTCGGCTAAGATCAGTATAAGAAGCTTAAACCATCGGTTCTTGGATTGGAGCTACAGGGGGGCTCAAATTGGCGAGGTTGAAAACAAGCTCAGAACCATCTTTCAGAGGAAGCTGCACAGAGGGCGGATTGAAGTTTTCTTTGAATTGAATTACCTGGACCCTTCTTTCTGGGAACTTCGCATCAATGAAGACTTGCTTCAGAAAATACTTTCTTCTTTCGAGAAGCTTTCTTCTCGGATGGGAAAAAGGGTGGATTTTTCAGTGGAGAATGTGTTTAGTCTGCCTAATGTCGCAGAGTTCAAGAGAAAGAATTTCAGTGGAGAAGAAGCGGCTTTCCTGGAGAGCAGTTTTGAGAAAACATTGGATGACGTCGTGAGGATGAGGAAGAGAGAAGGACGGGAAATAGGGAAAGAGATTCGAAGGCAGCTTCAGAATATAAAGCAGGCTGTAAACCGGATCGAGAAACTGATCAAAAAACAGCCTTTTTTCATCAGAGAGAGATTGAAGAAGCGTTTGAAAGAGTTGAAACACGAAGCTCCTCTTTCAGAAGGGAAGATTGCCGAGGAGGCTTCCTATTTTGCTCAGCGATACGATTTGACAGAAGAGATAGCGAGGTTGAAATCTCATTTGGGTTATGTCCTTGACCTTCTTTCTCCAGAAAGAGAGGAGCCTGCGGGTAAAAAGCTGGATTTTATCGCCCAGGAGATTTACCGGGAGGCTAACACCATAAATTCAAAATCCCAGGATATTGAAATAATCAGAGGGAGTTTGACTATAAAGGGAGAGGTGGAAAGTATACGACAGCAGGTTCAGAACGTAGAATAGAAATGAAAAAAGCAAAAAATGGGGACAGTAAAAATGTGGAAAAAATGGGGCCTGGCCCCATTTTTAGCATCCTCTTTATTCTGTCCCGTTTTTTCAAGAAAAAACAGGCTGCCCCTCTTTTTTTCAGGCAGGGTGTTTTGAAGTGAAAGAATTGAAAAAGTAGCCTGTCCCCTTTTTTAGGGAAGGAGAGATTTTATGCTTTTTGTCATTACTGGCCCGTCCGGATGCGGAAAGACCACTCTGGTTAGGCAAGTTATGGAAAATGTGAAAGATGTCCAGTTTTCAGTTTCCCATACAACCCGCAAAAAAAGAAACTCAGAGAAAGAAGGCAGGGATTATTATTTTGTGGTAAAGTCTGAATTTGAGCAGATGATTAAAGAGGAGAAACTGGCTGAATGGACTGTCATCCACGGGAATCATTACGGGACTTCCAAGAGAGAGATAGAAAAGAAAGGAACCAGGTGTGATCTTCTCCTGGACATAGATGTTCAAGGTGCCGAGCAGATAAAATCAAAATTAAAGAGAAGCGTATTCATCTTTATCCTGCCGCCTTTATTCGAGGAACTTAAGGCGAGGCTTGAAGAGAGAGGCCAGGAAAGTCCAGATTCGATAAAGGAAAGGCTTGAGGTTGCCAGAAAAGATATCAGGTTTTATCCAGATTTTGATTATATCATCATTAATGCCGAGCTGAAAAAAGCTTCGAAAGAACTGGAAGCAATTATTTTAAGCACGAGATGTCGCCTTGACATTAAGAAAAAAGAAATTGTTCCCATTCTCCGTAGTTTTTCCGAAGATAGATAAGAGGTTAAAATGGCCAAAATTACATTAGGAGTGTGTTCCTCTGTGAGCCTGTATAAAGCTTGTGAAATAATCCGCGGCTTCCAAAAAGAGAAGTTCCAGGTTCAAGTTATCCTGACAAAAAATGCTTCCCGCTTGATTTCTCCTCTGCTTTTTAGTGCTCTCTCTGGACAAAAAGCTTTTGTAGATGCATTTGAGGAAGAATACTCGGACGAAATTCCCCATGTGGATCTGGCGAAGGAGACATCCCTTCTGCTCGTTGCCCCAGCCACAGCAAACATGATTGGAAAGTTTGCTTCCGGCGTAGCTGATGATTTTTTATCGACTTTCTATGCTGCTTCCAATTGTCCTGTTCTTATGGCTCCTTCGATGAATGAGTCCATGTATCTTCATCGACAAACCCAGGAGAATATCCAGAAACTCAGGGCAATGGGAGTAAGGTTTGTCGAGCCAGAGAAGGGATATTTGGCCTGCAAAGATATAGGATGGGGGAGATTAGCGGCTCCTGAGATGATTGTTGAAGAAGGGCTGAGATTGATAAAGAAGAGCGAAAGCTTAAAGGGCAAAACGGTTTTAGTCACAGCCGGACCCACAAGGGAATTTCTGGATCCGGTCCGCTTTCTCACTAACCGCTCTTCAGGAAAAATGGGTTATGAGCTTGCTGAGGAAGCGCTCAGGCGTGGAGCTGAAGTCATCCTTATTTCAGGGCCAACTCATATTTTTCCTCCACCAGAAGCAAAGTTAAAGAAAGTCCAGACAGCCCAGGAAATGGAGAGGCAGGTCGTGGCCCACTTCGGTCAAGCAGATGTCGTCATCATGGCAGCGGCCATCTCAGATTTCAGGTTTACTGAGACGTCTTCCCAAAAAATAAAGAAAGAAAAATTAGAGAAGAAAATCGATGTCGTAGCGACTGAGGATATTTTACAAAAATTAAGCTCGAAGAAAGGAGCAAAAATTATCGTCGGCTTTGCTGCTGAGACAGAAGATGTTGTCAACAATGCGCTCAAAAAAATGAAAAAGAAAAGTCTTGATTTGATAGTGGCCAATAATGTTTTAGATGAGGGGGTAGGTTTTGAATCGGATTTTAATCAAGTAAGTCTTATTTTCCCTGACGGCAAAACGATTAATACGGAAAAAAAGAGTAAGCTGGAAATAAGCCAAATAATCTTGGATAGAGTAGAGGATATCCTTGGAGGATAAAGCTCGAAAACTCATCGATCGTCTTGAAGAGAAATTAAAATTTTTTTCCCAGCTTGGAGCCGAATTTGTTTCATCACCATCTTCTTCTAAGGACTCCCTTTATCTTTCCCTAAAAGAGAGGATCCTCAACTGTCAAAAATGCCCGCTTTCTCAAGGGCGGAAAAATGCAGTCCCCGGAGAGGGGAACCTTGGAACTGAGCTTATGTTCGTAGGCGAGGCGCCTGGCCGCGATGAAGACATTCAGGGGAGGCCCTTTGTGGGAAGAGCAGGACAGCTTTTGACTAAAATAATCCATGCAATGAAGTTTAAAAGAGAAGAAGTTTATATAACGAATATTGTCAAGTGCAGACCTCCTGAGAATAGAAACCCTCACAAGGAAGAAATTGAAATGTGCCAGGATTATCTTCGGGAACAGCTAGAAATGATAAAGCCCGAGGTTATCGTGACTTTGGGGAAAGTGGCCGCGGACCATTTTATCCAGAGCAAACTGGGAATGACAGCTTTAAGAGGGAGTTTCTATGAGTTTAACAATATAAAGGTGATGCCAACCTTTCATCCTTCTTATCTTATAAGAAACGAAGGCAATAAAGAGCTCAAGAAAATGGTCTGGGAAGACATGAAAAAAGTAATGGCCTTCCTGGGCAAGAAATGACCTTGTATGCAGAAGTTATCCTTTCCCTTCCCTTAGACCAGTCTTTTTCCTACATTGTTCCTGAGTCCTACCAGGAAATCGCTAAAATCGGCTCAAGAGTGCTTGTCCCGCTCGGTCAGAGGATGCTGACAGGATTTATCGTAAAACTTGGGAAAAGAAGGATTTCCCCGGAATTTGAGATCAAAGAAATCGCGGAAGTATTGGATGAAGAGCCAATTTTTTCCCCGTCTTTCCTCTCCTTTACCCGGAAGCTATGCGATTATTATTACTCGTCCTGGGGAGAGCTTCTTCAGGCTTCCCTCCCGCCATCATTTATACTTAAAAGCAAAACAAGGATCACTCTCTCTGATAAGGGAAGAGCTGCGCTCAAGGATGAGGATCTTTCCAGGGAAGAAAGGGACCTTTTAGGCTTTATCCAGAAAAGAAGCTACAGCACTTTCTTCCTCAAAAGGAAATTCAAGGTCAAAAATCTTTCCCATTTTCTTTTCCGGCTGGAAAAAAAAGGTCTAATCCTTGTCCAGAAGGAAATAAAGAAGGCAAGAAAAAAAACAACTTCAGCTGTTTCCATGAGCCAGACTCAGCTTGAAATAGATTTTTCGTTGGATGCACAGTCTCAAGGGGTAGCAGATCAAATCGCTCGCAAAATGGAGAAAAAAGTTTTTTCACCTTTTTTCCTTTACGGTCCCCCGGAGAAGAGAGAGGCTGTGTACTCTCTTTTGATTAAAGAGATTCTGGCAAGCGGAAGTAGGGTTTTGTTTTTGGTTCCGGAAATTGCCCTGACTCAAACCCTGATGGAAAGGTTTGCGAAAAGGCTGGGAGAAAAGGTTGCTCTTCTTCACAGTCAGTTATCAGATCGAAAGAGAGAGATCGAGTGGCGAAAGATAAAAGAGGGAAAGGTGGATGTGGTTGTTGGCCCTCGTTCAGCTCTTTTTTCTCCCCTTGATCATCTGGGCTTGATTATTGTCGATGAGGAGGATGATGATTCATACTATCAGCTGGAGAGTCCTTCCTATGATGCCCGGAAGGGCGCCTGGTTGAGAGCAAAGCATGAAGGAGCAGCGCTTGTCTATGGTTCAGCTATTCCCTCTGTTGAGGCATTTTACAGGGCCAGAAAGGGAAAGTATCTTTTTTGTTTAGATGGTGAGGCAGGAAAGACGAAAGTCGAAATTGTTGATGACAGGCTGGAACGAGGGCTGATTTCCTCTAAGCTCAAAGAAAGGATATCCGAAAGGCTGAAGAAAGGAGAGCAAATTTTAGTTTTCTTTAACCGACGAGGATACGCTTCTTATCTCTTCTGTTCAAGATGCAATTACATCTCCCGCTGCATTCATTGTGATATTGCCTTGACCTATCACAAGAGAGAAGGGAGATTGGTTTGCCGCTACTGCAATTATTCTCTTGCGAAAATGGATCGTTGTCCTGACTGTGGAAGCAGGATGATCAGAGAAAGAGGTACAGGCATCGAGGCAGTTGAGGAAGAATTAAAAACAATTTTCCCTAAGGGCAGGATAGCGCTTTTTGCGACAGATTTGAACAAGAGAGAGCAGGGGAGGATCCTTCGGAACTTCTGGAGCGGGAAAATTGATATTCTGGTTGGAACACAGCTCTTAGCTCATCAGGTAGAATTACCTCCGGTATCTTTGGTTGCCATTCTTTTCCCAGAAACAATTCTTACCCTGTCAGATTACAGAGCCAGTCAAAAAACTTTTCAAACATTAAGCCGGATGATGAGGTTTCTTAAGAGCGATAATAAAGCGGAGGTTATTATCCAGACAGCCCTCCCTCATCATTTCAGTATACGTCAGGCTGCTCTGGCTGATTATTTTTCTTTCTATAGGGAAGAGTTGAGGCTCCGCCGGCTCATGAATTATCCGCCCTTTTCCCGTATGGCTGAAATTTTGTTCCAGGGTGAGAATTTAAGGAGCGTGGCCAGGAAATCAAGGGAATTTTCAACCAAGGTGAAAAGCTTCAAGGGAGATGTAGAAATCTTGGGCCCTGCCTTGGCTTCGGTTTCTAGGGTGAGGGGGATAAGCAGAGTCCAGGTCATCTTAAAGGCCCGCAGAAAGAAAGAATTGGACAAAGTTTTGAGAGAGTCACTTAAGACGATCAAATTGAGAAAGTCGGTTTGGGTTTACGAATGAAATGATTAAAAAAGGGGACAGGCTACTTTTTCTGTTGGAAGAATATTATGAGGGGTCAACCCAGTCGGCAAAGTATACGGTCAGATAGCCTGTAGCTTCAACCATGTTGCCAGCCAAGTCATGACCAATAAATCTTATTTCTGCTACAGCCCATATGACGTCTAAAGTTCCAATCAGAGCGTTCAAGGGAGCGGCATTCTTGGCTTCTGCTCTCACTGCCACAATTTCGAGATCCACAGAAGCGTCAACTTCACAAACAACTGCGAGCCTGCCTTCGAATGCAGCGGGGACAGGGTCTCCTTCAGGGCTCGTGTAAGTGACCGTATAGCGGTCAATCATTAAACTGGTTTTGTAGGATGTTCCAGGCAGAATGGGCTCCGGTTTTTTAAGCTTCACCTCCAGTGTAACCACAAGCGGGTCTGTCAGGTAGCCTCCACCTGTTTGAACATCTGATGCGAGATAATCTGCATCATTCCCCAGTGCATCCATCCCGACTATTCTGGTGACTGTAAGAACAAGGCCGGACTTGTCGTTATCGCCCACTGTCATGTCGCAAGAAAGAAGGAAGAAAAAAACGCAAAGGATTGCTGTAATTTTTAGGGAATTTTCTGTTTTTTTCATTTTATGCATCCTGTTATTTTATTATTCGAGGAGTAATAAAAATGATCAGCTCTCGTTTTTGCCTTGTTCGAGCGAAATTCTTGAAAAGGCCTCCCAGGATAGGAATCTTATGGAGCAAGGGAACTTTTTCTCGGGTAATAGAATCTTCAGTCCTGTAAATTCCTCCGATAACGGTTGTCCCTCCATCAATAACCATAACCGTGGTTGTTGCGCTTTGAGTAGTTATCGGAGGAATTCCGTTGACCAGATTGGCGAAGTCGGCAGCATTGTTCCTTATTTCAATATCCATGATAATTGTTCCTTCAGCCGTAATCTGAGGAGTGGCTCTAAGCTCTAATGCTGCGTTAACGAATCTTGTGGTTGTCGTAAAATTAGCCACAGTCTGGACAGGAATCTGCCTTCCCTGGACAATTTCTGCCTGCTGGTTGTTCTGAGTGGTCACTGTGGGGCTGGAGATTATTTGGCCCTGGCCTGACGTTTCAAGAGCAGAAATAGCCATATCCAGTCTGAAGGTATCCATGACACTGCCAAAAGAGAGACCGATTGCGGTATTGAATGCAGGGGCAGGGAGGTTTATAGCATAACCGCCCAGAGGCCCTCCGATTCCTTTGGTGGTGATTCCTTGAGGGATTAGAGCCCCCTCAGCTGTTACATCATTCGGGAATTTTAAAGATGTCTGGTTGCCATGAAGAGGATCCATTATGCCGCGAAATCCCCATTGGATACCGAGGTTGCGGACAAAGGTGGAAGTGGCCTCCACAATCCTGGCCTCGATAGAGACTTGTGGAGTTGGTGTATCAAACACAGCGATGAGTTTTTCTAACATACCGATCCTGTTTACTACATCAGAAATAATCAAGGTGTTTGTCCTCTCATCGACAATGATTTCTCCCCTTTGGGAGATTCTGGTTCTCAGAAGACCTTCAACATCTCCAGCTCTTGCATAGGAAAGGTCAAACACTTTAACGGTGATGGGACCGGCTAATTCTTTGCTTTCTTCCAGCTTTCTCTGCTCTTCGTCTTCTCGTGTGAGAACTATCATAGGAGCAATTCGGAGAACGTTCCCATCAATTGTTTTTCCCATTTTGTTTAACCTTAGGATAATATCGAGAGCTTGATCCCAGGGAACATCCTGCAAGTCGCAGGTGACAGTCCCTCTTACTTCTGGATCGAAAACGACGTTCAGACCGGCAAAATGTCCCAGATAGAGAATAACATCTCGCAGGTCAGCATCCTTGAATTTCATGCTGATAATTTCTCCAGAATATCTTACTTCGGGTGCTTCAAGGACTGTAGGCCTGACGGGAGTGACGGGAACCTCTATGACTCGTTCTGGTACTACCGGAACCTCGGTTGTTGGCACTGGAGGTGCTATCTCTTCTTCAGTGGGAGCCGGGGGAACTGGAGGTGCTGGTCTTGGAATCGGGGGGGCCATAGCTGGAGCAACTCGAGCCATCTCATCTTTATAGAATTGGAAGATAAAATTCTCTTCCTCAGAGAATAAAGTGTAGAATTTGGGCCGATCAAGGTCGAAGACTAATCGAGCGATTGTGTAAGGAGGAGCCGTTTCAAATTGTCCCGTTCTTACTCTTTGGATATCCAGTTTTCCTAATGGATAGCGGAAGGTGGGGTCAGGATATAACGTGTGAAAGAAGTCAATTACTAAACGCAGGGGATTTTCGAGAGCAAATATCTGGGTTATGGCTTTTTCGTCCAGTTTTGCCGTGACGTTAAGCATGTCCTTTTGCTCAAAAATGCCAACTTCTTTGAAGAGTAATTGCTTCTTAGGCCATTTATTGAGTTCTTCTTCCGTTGCAGAATCGATGATGTATCCATTTAAAGTTCTTTGGATTCTATTCAGCTCTACAATTGTTTGTTCCTGCTCGGCATAGATTCTGTATGGCACTTGCTCTTTCAGGTCTATTAAAACATGGATATCGTTATCCTCAATTTTTTCTACCCTTATGTCCACAACGAGCAAAGATTCTCCTCGGCTGATTTGAAAATCTCCTGCTGTTTCTGCGTTATCAAACTCGAGCACAATTGTTGAAGGAGTATCTTTTAAATAATATGTTTCAGAGATGGCTGGAGGCGCGCTCGTTTCAAATATTACTAGTGTATTGAGTTTTTCAGGTTTGACAGATATTTCATTTATGGTGACTAAAGCCTCATTGTTAAAAACATATCCGTTTAATAAGGCAAACAGACAAAACACAGAAAGGATTTGGAAAAAAGTTTTCCATTTCATCTTAGCGCTCCTCTGGATGAATTTCTTTGACAATATCTCTTGGTTTAAATAAAGGAAAGCCTCTTTCTTTTGTTTTCCGGAAAGTAATTCTAGATTCTTGAATTGACAAAACGAAGCCGTCAGAGAATCTTTGTCCGACTTTGATGAACGATGGGAATTCCTGAGGACCGGTTACTATAGCGGTGAATTTTCCTCTGGCCTTGACAATACCAATAAGGGTTATATCGTCGATATAAATTTCAGGCTTTCCGCTAGGTGAGGTTTCTCTTTTGGTATCTCTGCCTGCGAGTAAATCTCTGAAAGGATCTTTCCTCCCTGCACGCTGGTAGGCAGGTGAAGTCCTTTTTGGCATCTCAGTGCTGAGTTCTTTCGCTGAATCCCTTTTTTCCTCTTTTCCTTCCTGAGATAAGATGGGCAGGATAAACAGACAAATAAGACTGAATAAAAGAAAGAGATATGCTATTTTTTTCATTTTATCTACTCCCCTCTCCAGGAGCAGTTTCCTCACGAAAGATGTATGTTTTTGCTGTATAGGCTGCAGATATGGTGGAGGTTTCTGTTTGTTTTCCAAGGGATTTAATCGAGAAATCCTCTATATTGAAGAGGCGCGAAAAATTACTCAATCGGTCGAAGAACATCGCTAGATTGTGATAATTTCCTGTTATTTCTATTGATATCGGCCACTCATAGTAGAATTCCATGTCGACTTCTCCCTTAGGAAGAAATTTTACAATATTAAGACGAGAGTTAACGGCGAGTTGCTGCATTTTCCTTAAAATGTCCCATATTTCTTTCCTTTTAGGAATGATAGCCTCGAGCTCGTTCAGAATTTTCCTCAGGTCAATTAATTCTCCTTCAATTTTACTCAGTTGCAGATTTCTTTGCTTCAGATTCGTTACTTCTGCTTCAGTTTTCTCCCTTTCTTCTTTAAGAGCCGTTAGTTTGTTGTTTTGGGGTTTGAAATAGATAAAGAAGAGAAGGGCAAAGATAATCACCGCCAGGAGTATGTGTCCATACCAGGGCCATTCTTTCATTTTACTACCTCACTTGCATCTTCTCCTGATGGGGATTTAGCTGCTGGTTTGGCAATATAAGTTGCATTTAAGGCAAATTCTAAGTATTGATTATCTCTCGACGTCTTCTGAGTGGAAGAGAGAAGATTGACGTTGAAGAAATAGGGGCTCGTTTCTAAACTATAAATATAATCTGCGATTAAGTTGTTAGAAAGAGCCTTCCCTTTTATATGAACCTTTTGTTCGTCGTAAGTAGCTTCTGAAAGCCAGACATAATAAGGAATATGCTTGCTTAACTCATCCATTATCCTTACTGCAACCTGCTGTTGGGGCTTTATCTGGTTGATGAGGTTTATTTTTCTCTCGAAGAGGCTTTTTAGTTTTTGTGCTTCTTCTAACTTGCCCAGAACATCACTGAGCTTATTTTTTTCTACCAGCGCGTCATCCAGGAGACCTCCCTCTTTATTGAAAGCGCTTCTTTGGTAAAAGAAAAGAGCTGCGGCGCCAAAGACAACAAGAAGATAGATTAAGCTCATTTTTGGAGGTTTTATTTCCCTCCTGACTTCTTCGGCCGGGAGTTCTTTTGCTTCAGGCTTTAATAAATTTATCCTAATCATGATTTTATTCCTCTCCCCTCCTGGTGGCAAGTCCAGTAGCGACTCCAAAAAGAGAGGCCATATCCCGAAGATATACAGAATCTAATTTCTTTTCGTTATAAAAGATATTTCTAAAAGGATTGAAAAGCTCTGTATCTGTATTAAACTTCTGTTCAAAGGATTTCGGTAGGTCTTTTAGCTTGGATAATCCGCCGCTCAAGAGAATTTTGTCAATTTTCTTTTCACTTCCTTCTCCAGATTCGTAGAAAGAGAATGTTTTTTCAACTTCCTCAAGGAGGTTCACAGTGTTCGTGTCAATAACAGCCTGTGTCTGTTCAGGTGGCATATCTTTGACAGGAATTCCCTTGAGTACTTTTTCCGCCTCGTCAGAGCTAACGCCCAGGTCCTTTCTTATATTCTCTGTGAAAAAGTAGCCACCGATGGAGAGATCTCGGAATAATTGAGGCGTTTCCCTGTCGGTAATGATGATATTGGTTGTATGTGCCCCAAGATTAATTAAAGCAGTTGTCTTTTCTCGGAAAATCTCCGGGTAATTTATCTCCATCGCATTTTGAAGGGCAAAAGCATCTACTTCTATTGCTTCTAAGTTTTTGCGAGCTTGATTAACAACATTACTATAATTGGTGATTTTTTCTTTTTTTGCCGCTACAAGAAGAATATCTAAAGCTTTCTGTTCTGAGCCTGATGATGGTTTCAAGATAGCATAATCCACACTTGTCTCTTCATAGGGATAGGGAATATTGTGCCTTGCTTCCCAGATAATGGATTCTGCTAACTCTTCTGTTTCCATAGAGGGAAGTGATATTTTTTTAATAATCACTGAACTGCCAGAGACAGCGATATTAACGTTTTTGTTCGAAATCTTATTTTCATCAAATATCATCTTTATAGTTTCGACCACAGCTTCAGAGTCCATGATTGTTCCTTCTACGATTGCGTCATGAGGTAGGAACTCAAGAGCTACATTTTCGACTTCAAACGAGCCTTCTCCCTCTTTTGCCTTTGGTTTTAACTCGATAGCTTTAATAGAATAGGAACCGATATCCAATCCAACTAATCCTTTCGCTTTTCCGAGGCCAAACATTTTCTCTCTCCTTTTTAGTAGTAAGCTTATGCTTGAGTGCTCTTCTTGAATTTCTCCCTAAGTTTTTTTTCCACTTGCTCTGGGACCAAATCTGTAAGACCGCCTCCTAACATGAAAATTTCCCTCACTAATTTTGAGCTGAGGAAAGAATAGCTGAGATTGGGCATCATAAAAAGTGTCTCGATTTCTGGGTTAAGCTTCCGATTCATCAAGGCCATTTGAAATTCATATTCAAAATCTGAGATGGCTCTTAAACCCCTTATCACAATATTAGCGTTATTATTTTTTGCAAATTCAACGAGTAGACCATCGAAGGCTTTCACCTCGATATCTTTGTGATCGACGAAAAAATCCTGGATCATATTCATCCTTTCTTTAGTCGTGAAAAGAGATTTTTTTTTGGGATTCTCTAGGACTGCAACCAGTATTTCATCGAAAATTTTCAATCCCCTTTGAATAATGTCAACATGCCCGCTTGTGATAGGGTCAAATGATCCTGGATACACAGCTCTCTTCTTTTCAGGTGTGTGAGTTCTTTCGCTCATCTTGATTAAGCTACTACTATCAAAAAATTTTTAGTTTGTCAATTCAAAAATATATCTGAAGTTTCTCTTGGTTTTGTCTAATTTTGGTTTATTGAATTCTGAATAATTTGACAATTTTTGCCAATTTAATTCGAGGATGAAATTCATACTCGAATTTTCTCTCATCTCGCCGATACCTCTTTAATAAAGCAGCTAAAATTTAGCCCTCTCAGTTACATATCGTTGCAGAGATGGATTATGGCGTCAATCACCAGAGGGGAGGATTTCAAAGGGTGAATTTTAGGGTAATTCCATCACCCTTAGGGGTCAAGGTCCTCATCTCTGCAGAGGAAGCAATTTTTCGCAGGAGTTTGATTTATCAGTATAAAATGGGATCAGTAAAATGGGGTCAGGCTTCCAAAACTTGCATAACAATGGGGATCAATGGACTTGAAAAACTTGAATGATTGCGGTCATGCCTTTTTGTAGGGGCTTGATTCATCAAGCCCGCCTTTTTGAATATATAAATAAACTGTAGAAAAAATGGGGACAGGCCCCATTTTCTGCTGTTATGTCCTCAAGATGAGAATGTCCTCTTTCTTACAAAATGGGGCCTGTCCCCATTTTTCCTCATTTTACTTTGGGAGTATAATAGGATTAAAATATTATAAAGATTAGCAAATTATCCAAAGGCCAGGAGGTTTCAAGCCTTACATGCTTTCTCTTTTGAGCTTAAAGCCATCTCAGCCAGGAGAAATATATGAAAGAAAGCAATTTTTTTAAACTGGTGTTTGCTCTCACAATAATTTTTTGTTTCACTTTTTTCTGCTTCTGTGAAGACGATGAATCATATGCCAGGAAGAGAGAACAGATGGTTCGGGCACAACTTATAACCAGAGATATAACTGACAAACATGTCTTGGAGGTCATGGGGAAAGTTCCCCGCCATCTGTTTGTTAGTCCCCACTTGCGCCGTCAGGCTTACAGGGATTCCCCTTTGCCTATTGATGAGGGCCAGACGATTTCCCAGCCTTACATAGTAGCTTTGATGACCCAGTACCTTGAGTTGAAAGGGGGAGAGAAGGTTTTGGAGATCGGTACTGGCTCTGGCTACCAGGCTGCTGTGCTTGCCCACCTAACGGATAAAGTATATTCGATTGAAATAAGGGAAAACTTGGCGAAAAAAGCAGCTGAAACACTAAGCACGCTAAATTACAGTCAGGTGCAAGTCAAATGGAGTGATGGTTATTTTGGCTGGGAAGAGCATGCCCCATTTGATGCCATTATCGTTACTTGTGCAGCCAATCATGTCCCGCCTCCTCTCCTCAAGCAGCTAAACGAAGGGGGGAGGCTTGTCATTCCCCTGGGCAGTACTCTCTATTTTCAGACTCTCACTCTTATTACCAAAAAAAAGGGTAAGCCGAAAGTGAAGCAGATTTTAGGTGTCACTTTTGTTCCCATGGTTGGAGAAGTCCAGAAAAAAACGGGCAAGTAAATAGCCTCCGGCTGCCAGGACTAAAACGAGATTATATCCTCCCCAGAAGGCAACGATCAGGGCGAGAATCGAATTGATGACAGAGGAGAAAGCATTGGTCGCCCAGGCCCAGGGAATAAGTCTTTTATCCCCTTGATCCAGCAGCCGAACTCCTGTGGGGAAAGGAAATCCCATTAAGAAACCGAGGGGGAGGATTACCAAGAACGTCAGGATTATTTTTAATGTCAGGTTGAAGCCTATGAGGCTTTCATAAAGGAAAGGAAGAAGAAAAAGATAGAGCACGATAAGACCTGCGCAGAGAAGAAGGCTTCGCTTAAGATTTCTTTTTAAGTTCTGGCCGAGGATCCTTTTAGAGAAGAAGCTCCCTAGTCCAGATGAGAAGAGAAGAGAAAAAATTATGATAGATACTGAATAAAGAGGGTGCCCCAAAAAAAGAATAAATTTTTGTATAAAAGTTATTTCCAGAAACATAAATGCCATTCCGATCAGACTAAAATAGAGAAAAATTCTCGAAGAAAAACCTCTGATTTTGTTTTTTGCCTTTCGAAAAACAAAAATAGGCAAAAATATCAGAATGAACGCTATAATGATGGACTGTACGAGGAGAAGGGGGACTAAGAATTCTCCTTGAAGAAAAGGAAGCCATTTCTTGCCCATTGCTTTGTAGGTGGCCTTCAGTTTGTTTAGCTTGAAAAAATTAAAGAAAAAAGGGCGGTTGTCAGTTACAGGTTTTATCTGGAAAAGGTAATTTTTGTAAAGCTTTGCTCTTTCTGCAGGAGAGAGAAGCTGAAGGGTGAGATTGTAGTAAAGGGGCTTCTCGAGCTCGTTGTGGATGTTGACTTCATCAATTTGTATTCCCGGGTAATAGACAAGATCAAAAAGACGTTTATCTGCAAAATCTTTTAACTTCTGGATTTCCAGCCTGGAGAAAGGGCTTTTTTTGATAAAAAAGCTAATGGTTCCCCAGCTTCTGATAGCCATGATATGAGAACCAGGATCCATTTCGCTTCTCTCCAGAGCATCAATCCAGGTGGCCAATATTCTTCCCTCCTGACGGGGAGGAGGAAGCAAATAGAGACTAATACTAACAAGTCCATCGGGTGACAATCGGTTTAAAATATGGGCAAAGGAGTCGGTTGTATAAAGGTAGTTTTCGCTGAATCCATAAAGGCCTGTTCCCGTAGAGCCAAAGACATCGGTTAAAGAAAAGACGATTAAGTCGTAGGTGTCTTTATCCTGTTTTAAAGCAGCTCGACTGTAGGCTGAAACAACTTGAAT
>CAYTBG010000020.1:29925-35734 GCA_964435925.1 uncultured Eubacteriales bacterium
GTGATGGCGGAAAGCTCCCCTCCATCTGTAGATAGTCCAAGCTGAGGCGGTAATTCTTTTTCGTACAAGAGGCTCAGCCCTGGTGCATATCTTATGGCGGGCGAATCTATGATATCAACCCGAGAGATGGAATTCCATCTTGTGAGGAGATGTTTTGCCTGGGGATATTTTAGGGCTATGGGCAGAGCTTTGTATGGCGAGATTCTGAAGCTCAGCCAGGAAGGAGAACTCAGGAAGAGGGCAATTTCTACAGACATAAGACAGAGAAGGAGAACTTTAAAAGTGAATCGCCGCCTCCAACTAAAAAGGAAAGAGGAGGAAAGAGCTAAAAAGGAACAAAAGATGATAACTCCTCTATCTCCCCTGAGAAGGAAGACGAAAAGGGCTATCAGAGTACCGGCTCCAGCACCGAGAAGGTCTGAAAAATAAATCCTGTTCACAAGCTTTGGGACTCTGGAAACGGCGAAAGATATTGTCAGGCCGGCGAAAAAAAACGGAATACAGAGAAGGAAGTAGTAAAGGAAGACAAAAAATATCTGGTTTTTATCCCATGAAATACTTATGAAGTCGAAGGGAACAGAGTTGCAGAGAAGAAAACTCAGAAGAATGGTCAGAGAATAGATAAAGGAGCTGTAAGATAAGAAAGTGTCCCGATCTACAGAGCTGAAAGATTTGAAAAGGGTTAAAAAAGACCCGCTTGCTCCATACCCCATAAAAGCTATGCTGACTACCCAAAAGGCAAAATGGTAATGCTGGGAGACAGAAAAATATCGGGTTAGGGATATCTCTAAACAGAGTGTTGCTGAGGATATCAGGAATATAGCTGCCAGGGAGCGATTTTTCATTTCTGCCACATCGAATAAGTTAAAAGAGATTCAGGCGGCTGTCAATGTTTCTTTAGGGAACGTCCCCATTGCATTTAGTCGGTTCTTGTGTTAATTTTTAAAAAAGTAGAGATGATCAAATTCGGGACTTCAGGATGGCGAGCCATAATGGGGGAGGAGTTCACTTTTCAAAATGCCAGACTGGTTGTGCAGGCGGTTGCAAATTACCTGAAGAGGAAATTTACCGGAAAGCGAATAGCAGTCGTTGTTAATTATGATACGCGCTTTCTATCAGAAAGATTCGCCTTTGAGGCGGCAAAAGTTCTCTCCCACAATAAGATTCATGTTTTTCTGACAGATAGGGATGCACCCTCGCAGGCACAAGCTTACCAGATCATAAATAGAAAAGCTCAAGGAGGCATCAATTTCACAGCTTCCTTTAATCCTCCTGAATATAACGGGCTGAAATTCAACACAGAGACCGGTGCTCCTGCCCTTCCAGAAGTAACAGATGAAATAGAAGAAGAAATAAGACTTTTGCAGAAAGGATATTCTTTCTGTCCCTTTTATCCTAAAAATGAGTTTATAGAGAAAATTGACCTTCAGGCAGATTATCTGGCTTTCATCCAGAAGAAGGTTGATTTTGATCTCATCCGGAAATCTAAAATAAAGATTGCAGTGGATATGCTTTACGGGACGAGCCGGGAATATCTGGATGAAATTCTGGAAGAGAACGAGATTCCTGTCGAGGAAATCCATGCCTATATCGATCCTTATTTTGGCGGGATTACGCCGTCCTGTTCAGAGGAAAATCTTAGAGAACTGAAGAAACTTGTTAAGGCTAAAAAATGCCATTTAGGAATTGCTACCGATGCTGACGGTGATCGTTTCGGAGTTGTTGATGAGAGAGGACATTTTGTCATTCAAAACTTGATTCTCTCTTTATTGCTGGATTACCTTGTCACTACGAAGAATTGGAGGGGGGGAGTGGCTCGATCCGTTGCCACAACTCATCTTGTTGACCGGATCGCCAGAAAATACAATCTTCCTCTTTATAAAACCCCTGTTGGATTCAAGTTCCTGTCCGAACTCTTCCTGCAGAAAAAAATTATTTTTGGGGGAGAAGAGAGTGCCTGTATCGCCATAAAGGATCATCTTCCAGAAAAAGATGGGATTTTCGCCGGACTTCTGGTTGCGGAAATGATAGCTGCATTGGGGAAATCACTCTCGGAACAGATGAATGATTTGTTCCGGAAATACGGGAAAAGAGTGGGAAAGCAGAAGAGTATTCCTTTAAATGTGGCAAGAGAGAGGAAGTTTAATAAACTAATAAAAAATCCTCCAAGGCACCTCGATGACAGGAAGATTCTCAACATGGAAACTATCGACGGGATAAAGTTGGATTTAGCCGATGATGACTGGTTTCTCCTCAGGTTCTCTGGAACAGAGCCTCTTATTCGATGCTATGCTGAATCTGGATCGAAGAAAGAAGTGGAGAAACTCATGGGATTTGGCTTGGAGTTGATTTCTTGATGAGGAAAAAAGAGAAAGACAATATATCGTTTAGGAGAAAGCTGCTAATCGCAGGATTGGGCTTTTTCTTTTTGGTATTGCTCCTCGCCTCTTTTTTTGGAAAAAAAGGATTGATTGAAATATATCGAGCTCAGAAAGAGCACAAAACTCTGCTTCAAGAGATAGCGCGTCTTGAGATAGAAAAAAGAATATTGGAGAAAGAGATAGAGGAGTTGAAGCAGAATCCAAAAGCAGTGGAGAAGAAAGCTCGAGAAAAGCTCTGGCTGGTAAAGCCAGATGAAGTCGTCATTATTAAAAAAGAAAAGTAAATCAATTTTCGCATCATTCAGAGCATGCCCCGATCAACTCAGAAGGAAAGTCTGCATCATTTACTCGAAGACCTGAACCCTGTCCAAAAGGAAGCAGTGACCTATGGTTCGGGTCCTCTTCTTATTATTGCTGGGGCTGGAACAGGAAAAACAAAAGTTATAACGCAGCGCATCGCTTATCTCATTGCCTCCAAGTTAGCCAAACCCGAAGAAATCCTGGCTGTAACCTTTACCGAAAAAGCAGCCAATGAAATGGAAGAGAGAGTTGATCTCTTGATTCCTTATAGCTACTCTTTTGTAGAGATCAGCACTTTTAATTCCTTCGGGGAAAGAGTGCTGAGGAACTATGTGATGGAACTGGGCTATTCTCCGGATTTCAAGCTTCTCGATGAAGTTGAACAGGCTATTTTTTTTAGAGAGCACCTCTTCGAGTTTCCTTTAGACTACTATCGTCCCCTGAGTTTCCCCACAAAGCACATTCAAGAACTCTTGAATACTGTAAAAAGATTAAAACAGGAAGATATAAAGCCAGGCGAGTATCTGGAATATTCTCAAAAACTCAGCGCAGAAGCTTCGGATGACGGGGAAAAGGAGAGTGCCTTAAAACATCTGGAAATGGCCAAAGTTTATCATAAGTATCAGGAATTGCTGAGGGAGGAAGGAAAGATTGACTTTGAAGACCAGGTTCTTTTGGTGGCAGAGCTTTTTCGCAAGCGCCCTTCCTTGCTTGAAGAGTTCCAGGATAAATACAAGTACATTCTTGTTGATGAATTTCAGGATACAAATTACATTCAGTTCGTGCTGCTTAAGCTCCTGGCAGCAAAAAGCAAGAACCTGACTGTCTGTGGAGATGATGACCAAAGCATTTTTCGCTTTAGAGGTGCATCTTTAAGCAATATCTATAATTTTCGGAAAATATACCCTAATTATAAAAAGGTCGTTTTAAATAAGAATTACCGCTCAACCCAATCCATCCTTGATTCTGCCCAACAACTGATCAAACAGAATAATCCCGATCGGTTGGAATTTAAAGAAAAAATTAATAAAGCCCTGGAGGCATCACGGAAAAGCAAGGGAAAGAGTATCCACATGCTTCAGTTTGATACTGTTTCCCATGAGGTAGATAAAGTCGCTGATATGATTCTGGAAAAGATTAAACAGGGATATAAGTACGGTGATATTGCCATTCTGGTTAGACGGAATGCAGATGCAGATCCATTCCTCAGTGCTTTAAACATGAAGGAGATTCCCTTCAGATTTTCTGGAAGCAGGGGATTGTATTCTCAAGACGAGGTGAAAATCCTAATTTCCTTCATAAAATCCCTGACTGATTTTGAAGACAGCAAGAGCCTCTTTTATCTCGCCCTTTCCGATGTACATAAAACAGATCTTTACGATCTGACCAAAATTTCCAATTATGCTCACAAAAAGAATCTTTCCCTCCATGAAGTTTTCAAGAGAATTTCTGGAAGAAAGAGTCCGGTAAAGATTTCTGATTCTACAGCGGCAAAAATCAAGAGAATTTTCGAAGATTTGCTTTATTTTATCCAACTGTCAAGCTCTCAGAATGCGGGAAGAGTAATCTATTCTTTTCTAGAGAGGACTGGTTATCTCAAATCTCTAGTTGAGGAGAGGAGCCTTCAGGCGGAGCTGAAAATAAAAAATATCCGCATTTTCTTTGATAAGGTGAAGAATTTTTCAGAGTTAACAGATGATGATTCTATTTCTTCTTTTGCCCGGTATCTGGATATCCTTCAGCAGGTAGGGGATAATCCTGCCACTGCCGAGGCGGAACTGGAGGCAGATGCTGTTAGCGTCCTAACAGTCCATAAAGCTAAAGGATTGGAGTTCCCTGTCGTTTTCATGGTCAGTCTGATCGGCGACAGGTTTCCCGGCAGAGAGAGAAAAGAGAAAATTCCTGTCCCTGATAAGGTTCTCAAGGATAAAGTTCTCAGAGGAGATGATTATGGTCAAGAGCAGAAGGAAAAGATTTATCTTCAGGAGGAAAGGCGGCTGTTTTATGTGGGAATGACAAGAGCCAAGGACCTCCTCTATTTGACCTGGGCCAGAGATTACGGCTTGAAGCGCTTGAAAAAGGTAAGTCCGTTTGTCCTCGAAGCTTTTGATCTTCCCCAGATGCCTGAAGATATTCTCCAGACTTCAGCCTTAGAAGAAATAAAAAGGTATTCCAAGTCACTTCCCCAGCCTAAATTCATCCAGGAAGCGAAGGTCAAAGGAGTCCTAACCTTAAGCTATTTTCAGGTGGATAATTACTTAACCTGCCCCTTGAAGTACAGATACAGGCACATCATGCGGATTCCTGTTCTTCCCCACCACAACCTGGTTTTTGGCCGTGTTCTCCACAACACTATCCATATTTATTTGATAAAAAAGATGGAAGGTACGAAATTAAGTCAAAAGGAGCTTCTTAGAGAATACGACAAACGCTGGATAAACGAAGGATTTCTCAGTCGGGAACATGAAGAAACCAGGAAGAAAGCGGGAGCAAAGGCAC
Source organism: uncultured Eubacteriales bacterium (assembly GCA_964435925.1). Lineage (GTDB taxonomy): Bacteria > Acidobacteriota > Aminicenantia > Aminicenantales > Aminicenantaceae > SOIV01. The sequence continues at coordinate 35,106 of CAYTBG010000020.1, forward strand.
TTCGCTTATTTTATCGCCGGGAAGAAGACTCAAAGCATCTTCCTCACTTCCTTGAAAAAAGCTTCAAATGGCAGCTAAACGATGTTAAATTCATCGGCCGCTGGGATAGGATTGATTATACAGATAATGGGGCGGTTATCGTTGATTTTAAGGCGACAAATGTCAAAGATCAGAAAGAAGCTGATAAAAAAACCAGGAATAGCCTTCAAATGAATTTGTACGCCCTTTCTTTTATCAAGACGCAAGATATTCCGCTTTTCGAGACACAGCTTCATTTTCTGGAATCAGACATCGTAGGCCATGCCCAAAAGAACGAAAAGGAGATGGAGAAAGCTGGGGAGAAAATAAAAGAGGCAGAAGCAGGCATTCGAATCCAAAATTATGAAGCAAAGCCCGATTGGCACAATTGCAATTTTTGTGATTTCAGGACGATCTGTCCTTCCTCATACGCCTACTGATTCTGCAGGTGTTTAATTTATCAATATAGACAAAAATGGGGCCTGGCCCCATTTCGCTACTGATTCTGTAGGGTTTTAATTTATTGTAGGGGCTTGATTCATCAAACCCGCAATTATTTGTCTATTCCGGAGCAAACCAGAAAGGCATTATTGCCAGGATTTTTTCTTTAT
>CAYTBG010000021.1:0-35008 GCA_964435925.1 uncultured Eubacteriales bacterium
ATTTTACCATATGGGTACAGCGAGGTTTTTCTTTTTTTTTGATGGCGGATTAGGGTGACAGCTATCATAAAATAATAATTATGGCTTTATTTTGCCTGCTAGAGAGCTTTCTTGCCTTCTTGGTTTCCATCATCAACACCCTCTATTGCTGATAACAACGGGTTCCTTTCTTTAGAATTAACCGTACATTTTTACTATGATATATGAAACAATGTAGGAAAGCAGGTAGAATTGGAATTGTTAAGTGAGAAAATCAAAAACGTAAATAAGATGAGGTTATTAATTCAATCAGGAGATTAAGTATTTGAAAAGAAATTATATAAGCAGAATGACTCCCTGGGAAGCTTTAAGTCATCGGCTTCAAGATCGATTGCGTTTAAATATTTTTGAATTTATTCAGGGCATTATTATTTCCATTGTGGGGATTGTAGCTCTTATCCTTTTTATCTTTTTTTCAAAACCCCGTGATCGAGCACTCCTTTATTTCGCATTGTTTGCCTTTTTATACATCTAGTCCATCATGGCGGAGGAATCGATGGATTTACTTCATATATGTCAATCATGCCTCGAGAAAAAATTGGAATTGTTGTGCTCACAAATTCAAATTACGGGTCTCTATCAATGGCTGTGACCTACAGAGTATATGATCAACTTTTGGGGCTTGACCCGATTCCGTGGAGCAAGCGGTTATTAGAAGAATTTTCTAAATTTAAAGAGCAATACGAAAAACAGAAAAAGGAAAAAGACAAAGACCGGAAACTCGATACCAGACCTACACATTCCCTTGAGCAATATTCCGGGGATTTTGAAAATCCCGGGTATGGAATCATTTCAATTAAAAGAGAAAAAGATCAACTGGCTGCAGTTTACAACTCCAACACTTATCCCATGAGACATTACCACTATGATATTTTCGAATTGACAGATGCTCTAGGAAGGAATCACAAAGTTTTTTTCTTCATTGATGGGAAGGGGAATATCAACAGTCTTTCCGCTCAGTTCGAGCCCACAGTTGAAGCTATTATTTTTACAAGAATGGCTGAAAAAGAGATGATGCAAAAAGGCTTTCTTGAAAAATTCGTGGGTAACTATGAGCTTCAAGGAGCTACTGTTATTATCACACTAAAAGGTGAAAATACTCTCACAATTTCCTTTGCAGGGCAGGAAGTTGAACTGACCCCTTATAAAGGCACTGAGTTCAAATTCAAAGGTTTTCCAGGTGTCAGCGTTGAATTCAGAATTGATGTTTCCGGTGTTGTAACAGATGCTGCCATAAAGCAGCCTGGTGGAACCGTTATTGCAAAAAAGAAGACAAGTTGAGCTTACACCAAAGAAAGAAATATACGAAGGGATAGGACTGGAACCAGATATTCTCGTCAATATTTATTTCATATGCCTTCATTCTTCTTTAATTACTGACTCTTTAGCTCAGCCACCCTCTTCCTGGAGTCCTCAACCTCAGTAATCCCAGGGTCAGCTTCTTTAAAGAGTTCGAGGAATTTCTCATAATGTTCTATGGCTTTGCCCTTCCAGCCTTTTTCCTGATATAATTTGGCTAACCTATAATGATACTTGGGTTGAATGAGAAATCTCTCCTTGCTGTTCGGATTAAAAGTAATCAGCCGCTCGTATTCGGCGATTGCATTATCCAATTCTCCCTTCTGCTTGTAAGCCCGGGCTAATACATCCTTAAAGAAGGGAAGATTATAAGCTACTGCATTTATGGAGCTACGGCCTCCTGAAGGAAATCCCAAAGGCGATGTTTTTTCACAAACAGCAATGGCCTTTTCTACAAAGCCTTTTGCCAATAACACCTCTCCATTGAGTAAGTCATATATGAACTTTATCTGATTTTTAGATGCAGGATCTATCTTGGGTAAAAGGGATTTCATCTCATTTACTCTGGACGTTGCAGAATCGATTCGTCCTTGTTTCAAATCCAACAACCCAAGAGCAAAAAAGTATTGTGCTTCGACATCTGGTTTGAAAAGAGGTGCATATTTTATAAAAAAATTGTACCAGCTTTTTTGGTATTTCAGGCTAAGCTCAAACTCCCTCCTGTCATAATAAATCCATCCTTTCATCACGTCTAACCTGGCCTTCCACAACTCATTTCCTATATTTTTTACCAGATCTGCTGCCTTTTGAAGCTCACCAAGGGATTGATTTAAGCTTCCAAGCTAGTAATAAAGGAATCCTTTCCAAAAATGCCCTCCCGCTTTTATACCTGGAGATGGAGCCGTGGAGATAAATTGTTCAACCCATTTCAGTGCCTCGGGGTAATTTTCTTTAAACGCATAAATATAGGAAATCATAAAATCCGATCCAAAATCGGGTTTAATCTCTAACGCATCTTTGTATTTCGCAATTGACTCATCAAACCTTCCCATAAGAAAATAGAGCTCGGCAATGGAATCAAGCGGATTGGCATCCCCGGGGGAGATAGATGCATACTTTTTAAAATATTCGATGGCTTTATTAAAATCTTCCCTTCCTGCGTATGCATAGGCAATCATATTTAAAGATTCTCCATATTCCGGATCGAGTTCCAAAGCCTTGTTAAGTTCTTCTACTGCTTTATCGTAGGAGTTTCTTGTATAGTACATAACACCCAAATAAAAGCGAGCTTGTTTCTCTTTAGGATATTTCTCCACTATTTCTTCGAAAAGATGAAGACTTTTATCTGGATTTTTCTCTATCCCAGCGGCATAAACTGATTCTATTAGAAGTCTCTCTTTATCCGTTGCTTTTTCAGAAAAAGTTTTGGCTTTTTTGAGGGTTTCTTCACTCAATTTGGGATTTTCTAAACTTCCATATACGTTAGAAAGGTAAAGGTAAGCCGAAGCAAAGGTCGGGTCGATACTGACAGCCTTTTCGAGAGATTGCTGGGCCTCATACAAATAGTTTTTAAAGAATTCCTCCTTTCCTTTTAAATAATAATTGTAAGCCTCCATTGAAGTTGTGGTTACATCTGAAATGTGCATTTTGGCTTCTTCTATTTTTTGCCTGGCTATGCCTATGCCTTGAGCAACTTCTCTGCTCATTTCATCAATCTGTGTTTTTAAAATGCTGTCAACCCCTTCGCCCTTTGAGCTGGTACTCTTCAATAGTTTCTTGGTCTCTACATCCAAAACTTTCACATCCGTCGCAAACATGTCACCAGCTTTGATGAAGCTGCCCAGAACAATGGCTTCTATACCTTCCATGCGACATAATTTAAAACCCAGGTCCCTGTCAATGACCTCCACATCCCCCTTTCCCATTTGCTTGAGGAGATCATACATACGTTCCCATGTAGCCACATAGAGATAGCCTGTCTGCTCAAGGCTGGTAATTAAAAGATTAGGGATTGCTTCTTGTAAATAGTCGTAAGCTTTGTCTCCGGTCTGATTTTTAAAGCTTATAACTGCTATTGAGTTTTCAATCTTTGGAGCAAACACTGTTTCCTTTTGAGGAAGAAGCTGCCAGATAATCACGGCTACGACTGCAATAGCAACAACAACTAAAGTAGGGATGAAAAGCTTCTTTAAACCGAATGTTACAGTTATCTCCTTTGAGGTTATAGGCTTTCTTTTCGGAACCACTCTTTCTGTGGTGGGGATTCCTTCCTCTATCTTTGTTAGTTCAGAACGAACTTCATCTGCACTCTGATACCTCTTCTCTTTATCCTTTTCCATGCATCTCAGAATAACTCGGCTGAGATCCTCCGGGATTTGGGCATTTATCTCTTTTGGATCCTTTGGCTCCTTGCTCTTGTGTTTCATGGCTATGCTTAAAGCTGTTTCTCCTTCAAAAGGAATCCTGCCGGTCGCCATCTCGTAAAGGATTACTCCTAGCGAATAAATATCCGAACGCTGGTCTACTTCCTTTACTTCAGCTTGCTCAGGTGACATGTACTCAGGTGTCCCAATCATCACTCCCGCACCTGTTATTCCTTTTACTTTCACAGAGCGGGCTATCCCAAAATCCATGATCCTCACATTACCTTCCTTGTCAATCATAATGTTCTGGGGCTTTAAATCACGGTGTACTACTCCTGCTCGGTGAGCCTCAGCAAGTCCCTCACATACTTGCCTGGCTATGGAAATAGTCTTTGCAATCGGCAATTGGCCTATCCTTGTTATTGTGTCTTTTAGATCCTCACCTGAAACGTATTCCATTATGATGTATCGGGCCCCTTTTTCCTCACCAAGGTCATACATCTTGCAAACATTTCTGTGAGCGATCTTACGGGCAAATTTAAGCTCATTCCTGAATCGCTCAATGGTCTTTTCATCGGTAGCGATTTCTGGCTTTAGGAGCTTTAATGCTACTTTTTCTCTAATCTCTATGTCTTGGGCCTTATAGACTTTGCCCATGCCGCCTTCACCCAGCTCTTCAATAATCTGGTATCTTCCTGCAAAAGTGGATCCTGTAGTTAGCTCTTCTCTGGGAGTTTCGAGAGTCTCTGTGTAAGAGACAGATATACCTCCTGAAGGATGAAGAGGTGCCGCACAACTGCTGCAAAAACGTGCAGTATCAGTATTCTCTGAATGACATTTGGGGCATTTAATGGCCACTGCAATCCCTTTTAATACTGTTAGTTAGCATGGCAAAAGAATATCAGTTGATAAGAAAAAAATCAATTCATGGTGCTTGTTCAGGCAACTGTTGTTACCGAGCCGAAGACCACGAAAACTTCTCTACTCGAACCTGAATTCTCAAAAAACGTGGAAAACCACCAAAAAAGGATTGCCACTGCCGTGAAAATTTCCCGAAAGCTGAGCTGTTTTTTGACCAATCCGGCTTGCATTGCAGGTGTCTACATTTCCTCCCCGAATTTTAAGGCTGAATGCGGTCGTACAAAATTGTAATAACATATTTGTTGAGCAAGGTTGGCAGCAAGCAGATCTTTATACCTGGCATGACAGGCCGTCCGGCGCCCCAAATCAAGCTCAAATAATGTCAACTTTTTTGCAACGTTTTTCAAAATAATTGGCATTAGATGGAAGCAAGTGTCATTATAAATAAAATCGGAAATTGTTGATTTATATGGGGTAACGGGAACTATATTTGTAAAGGAAAAAATTGGGGCGAGGGGATTCGAATCCCTCCTCCGGCATTAAATCTTCCTTGATTATCTTTTAATATCAGCAACTTACATAATTCCAATTAAAATCTACTTTTTTTATTATGCCTTTTAATAGATACCTTTTGATCGTAGCTTAGAGTTGAAATGAAGATCTAGATTGGAAGAAAAAAAGCGGAAGAAGTTTAGAGAGAAATATATTCAGGATGGGGGGGTAAGATTGTGTTCTACTCGGTTCTTCGAATCTTGAATTGAGTCCTGCCGGAAGCTTTAAGGGTGCCTTGGGTAGGAAAAGCCTTTACCTCGCAGGAATATATTTCACCCAATGTCATGCGTTTTTTAACTTCTTCAGGCAGGACTATGAAATTTTCTGTTGTTGTGGTTGACCACAACTTATCCCCATTGTCGTAAATGTAGATTTTGTATTCTACATCTTCCACTAATTTTGACCACTCAATTTTTGGCAGAATAACTTTTATTTTTATTTGTGCTCCTCTTTCAGCCCGGCCCTCCGGTCGCGGAAATAAGAGGGGAGTTGGCCCGCGATTAGGCATAACATAGAAAATAAAAAAGAAGATGAAGAGGAGCAGAAACGCCGAAACAGCTGCCGTCGCCCACTGCTTAGGAGTAAGAAAAGAAACGATTCTCTCGACCCAGGTCACGCCTTTTGTCTCTTCCACTACGAGTTGATCTTGAAAAATCATATCCCCTTTGCGCTTAATGACGGAAATAAGCTCGTCTCTTTCCACCATTTTCTCAAAACAATAGGGGCAGTTAAAGTAATGCACCTCAAATTTTTTCTTTTTTTCCTCATCTAATCCGTTCAATAAATAATTATCAATTAGATCTTCAAACTTGCATTTTCTCATGGTTTTTAATCCCTCCAGAAAAGTTTGGTCGTTGCGGAAATATAAAAGTTGAAAATGTCAATAATTTTCATCATATTTTTTCGTTCATAGGCTAAAAAATAATAAAAAATTAGCATACTTGAGAATTAAATAATCGACTGGAAGCCAGTTAGCCCTGGGCTATCTATGGTGTAAATGATACAGGGATGGATTGTCAACTAACAGGAAAGACATTTAGAAGGGAGAGAGGTTCCTTTTTACTTTATTTAGAGTGTTTTTGTAGAGATTTCATCCACAGCCATCCGATTCCGCATCCCACAAGATAATACGGGAAATCAAGCCAGGTGAAAGAAGTCCCCAGGATGGTTCTTCCGACGAAATTACTCCTAAGAAACTCTAAAAGTGGGGGATCCCATAACTGCAGAAATTCCAAAAAGCAGGTGATGACGAATACTACAGCAGCGATTTTCCAGGGTTTAGTATTGCTCAAGAACAAAAAAGCGAAAAGACACCAGAATATTACATACAATACACCTCCAAGAGAATTATTCACCCAGTTTTCAGCTTGGCCTCTGTAAAACTTGCTGTAGACGCCAGGCGGCACGATGATAAGCATGGATATCAAAGTCCACCTTACTCTTTTTGATTTGAACAATTTTTTCTCCTGGATCTCCTTCCTATTTTAATAAGGTAAAAAAATATATAATAAACAGTTTCAAGTACTTTGAAAAGTTAAAGAACAATTTCGTCAATCTCTACACAAGAAAGGAGGAGAAATGAAAATTAATGATGTACCGTTTTCCGTGACCGACTGGAGTAAAATTGTACCTACTGAACATAAGGGAGAAACAGGCACTTCTTTTTGGCGAACTTTCGAAGTTGGCAATATCCGCGTCAGGATGATTGAATATTCTCCCGGATATAAGGCAGATCATTGGTGCGGTCGTGGTCATGTTTTGCTCGTTTTAGAGGGTGAATTAATTAATGAGCTTAAAGATGGCAGGGAATTTAAGCTGAATTCTGGAATAAGCTTTCAAGTTGCAGATGATGATGATAATCCACATCGTGCCTATACTGAAAAAGGTGCAAAAGTTTTTATCGTGGATTGAAAAAGATTAAAGCCGAAGAGATTAAAGAGAATTCTCGATGAATGAAATTCTCGATCTACAGGAAAAATATGCTTAATATAGAGAGGCTGGCTGTTGAGGATTATTTAGGTTTGGAGAAGGAGGAGATAGGAACCTTATCCAGCCAGCTAAACAAGGCGCTACTAGATTGGCAAAAAGGACCTGAGATTACAATCACCTCTTGCGGTGATTTGCGGGGTGATTTTTTGTATCTTGAAAGGGGAGAAAAGGATCGAAATTTGATTCTGATTCTTTTTATGCTATACTTAACTTCATAAATAGTGATAACAAATAGAGCAAAGCAGGGGATAATAATGAAAAAAACAATATTTATGTCTGTTTTAATATTTTTATTATTTCTATCTCCGCTACTGCCCCAAGAAGATAAAATGATAGTCATCGCTATAAGGGCGGGTATTTATCTCGATCCGGACGTAGAAAGCCCTATAATTGAAACGGCAGAGAGGGGAGCTATCCTTAGCCTCCTCTCAGCAGAAAAAATACGAGAGGACTGGCATTATGTTTCTTTCTATTCTGAGAAAAGATTTATCAACTTTACTGGATTTGTCCATGCGTCGGCAGTTGAAATGATATATGAAGTTCATGAGATTGAAGAAAAAGAAACAGAGAAACCGGCAGAGCAAATAAAAGAGTTAGAAGTGATAGAAGAAGTTTTATTTGAAACCCCTAAAAATATCCAGGTGATACTAGAGAAAACAAACATTAGATCAGAGCCCGATTTTATAAGCGAGGTAATTCATCAAGTTCAATTAGGAATCTCCCTTCAAGCAGTGGGAAAAGCAGGAGAATGGTATCTCGTTAATTTGCCTCCAGATGAAGAGGGGCTTATCATTTCAGGTTATATTCATCAGAGCTTTGTCCAAGAGATCCAGGAAAAAAATAGTTAAGTAACAAACGTAAAAGAAGAAAAAGCTATCATTTCTCTTCATCCCCATAAAATCCTTCGACAGGAATGAGATAATAAAAAAAAATCATTCCTTGCTGATTTAAAAATTCCACACGCCGAAAAATATCTATTGCATTCTCAAGGAATGTATGATTTTATTCATAATTCGAAACTTAAAATGGGAATGAAGCTGTGAATTATGGATGGCTTTCTTTAATCCCTCCTCTTCTGGCGATTTTATTAGCTTTCCTCACTCGAGAACCTGTTTTTAGTCTAGCAGTGGCCTGTTTAACAGGAGTTCTTCTGATGGGACAGGGAGCTGGTGGGTTTCCTGAGCTTTTAGCCAAGACATTGGGGGATAGAGATTTCATGTGGGTCTGTTTGATAGAGATCTGCATCGGAATACTGGTGGCTTTCTACCAGAGATGCGGGGCAGTGAATATGTTTTCCCAGAAGGTAAAATTCATAACAAAAACTCGAAGGCAAACGCAATTTCTGGGATGGATATTGGGGATGTTCATTTTCTTCAGCGATTATTTCAGCCCTCTTTTTGTCGGGCCTGTTATGCGAAAATTGACAGACCGCCATAAAATATCGAGAGAAAAACTGGCTTATATCTGCGATTCCACTTCAGCTCCTGTGAGTGTATTAGTTCCTATCACAGGATGGGCTGTTTACATAAGCGGGCTTCTGTTGGTCACAGGCTATGCGGCCAGCAAAGAGGCTGCCATGTCTCTTTTTATTAAATCTATTCCCTTTAATTTTTACGCTATCTTATCTGTTATTATGGTCGGATTGATTACTCTGAAGCTTTTCCCTGAATTTGGACCCATGCGAAAGGCAGAGCGCAGGGCTATGGAAACCGGTCAAGTTCTCCGTCCGGGCTCTGTGTCGATGATGAGCTCTGAGCTAACAAACCTTCCGGTTTCTGAAAAAGGCCGACCTAATATCTGGCTGAATTTTTTTACTCCAGTGCTAATTGTGATTGCTTTCAACATGGGATCTTTCATCCTTACAGGTCAAGCTCGGGTTCTAAATAGTTTCATGTTAGCTGCAGCAGCACTGGGAGCCATTATGTTTTTCCAGAGAGTGGACAACTTGAGCGGTCTGATGAAATCGATGCTGGCAGGAATCAAAGGAGTCATGCCTGCTGTTTTGATCCTGGCATTTGCTTATGCCATAAATAGCGTCAGCCGAGAAATGGGAACTGCCCAGTATATAATAAATGTGACTGAGGGATGGTTTAATCCTGGGCTTTTGCCATTTTTGGTTTTCATGCTTAGTGCTTTTATAAGCTTTGCAACCGGAACTTCTTGGGGAACATATGCCATCGTTATTCCGATTGCTGTGCCCTTAGCTTTTGAATTCAGCCAGGGGCAGGTAACAGCTCTTGTTTTAGGGACTGTTGCTGCCACAGCTGGAGGAGGAGTGTTTGGGGATCACTGCTCTCCTCTCTCAGATACTACAGTCCTTTCTTCTTTGGGCAGCGCTTGTGACCATATGGACCACGTGAGAACCCAGATCTCTTATTCTTTGGTAGTGGCATTTGTTGCCTGCATCATTTATCTGATTATAGGAATGTTTTAGGAGAGAGAAATGAGTAAGTATCTTGTAATGGGCGCAGGAAAGATGGGCATTGTTTTGGCCAAAGACCTTATTGAGTCTGATAATCGAAACAAGGTTACTCTTGTCGATATCAGCTCAAAACAACTACAAAAGGCCAAGAAAATTATTAAAAGCGAAAGGTTAATTCTTCTTAAAAAAGATGTGGAGAAGGAGAGACATAGGCAAGACATTTTTGAAGGGCAGGATGTTGCTTTAGCTGCTCTTCTCCATAAACATAGTCTTTTAGCACTAGAGACAGCGATCCTTAAAGGAGTTCATTTTGCGGATTTAGTAGGGGAGAAGCCCTTAGATCGCCTTAAATATGATAGCAAGGCCAAGAAAAAAAAGGTAACTATCATTTCTGGTTTGGGAGTTTCTCCAGGCATCACCAATATTTGTGTGGGAAGAGCTGTTCATCTGCTTGATGAGGTAGAAAAAGCCATGATTTATGTGGGCGGCAATCCTGTTTATCCTAAGCCACCCCTTAATTATAGGATTGTGTATGCGGTTGAGAGCCTTCTCGATTTTTATGAGAGAAATGCTTTAGTTCTTATGAACGGAAAAATAAAAGAAGTCCCACCCTTATCAGGAATAGAATCCATCCAGTTTCCTCATCCTTTTTCAGAGATGGAATGCTTTTACTCAGACGGCCTGAGTTCTCTTGTTCATACAATGCAGGGGAAAATAAAAGGGGAGCTTGCCGAAAAAACGATTCGCTATAAAGGCCATGCTCAAGGCATTAAAATCCTTAAAGAATGCGGCCTTTTTTCGCGTCAACCCATCAAACTTCATAACACGAAGGTCATTCCTCGAGAACTTCTCGAGGTCCTTTTAGATTCAAAGATGAAATTAGGAAAAGAAAGAGATGCGACTTTGCTGAGGATAGTTGTCGAAGGGAAGAAATCAAGCAAGCCTATAACCCATATCTTTGAAATGATAGACCTTTATGATTCAGAGAAGGATTATACTTCCATGGGAAAAACAACGAGCTTTCCTGCTTCTATTGCCGCTCAGATGATTGCTTCGGGGAAGATTGCCCAGAGAGGAAGTCTCTTTCCGGAAGAGATCTTCCAGTCCGAATTGTACCAACCTCTCATGGATGCTTTGAAGGAACGAGGAGTGGTTGTCACGCATAAAGTCATTTCTATATAAAAAAGATGGTACTTTGGGGAAAGTTTCTTTTTTTCACTATGTCTCTATTTTTTATTTGGAAGGTGAAGTCGATAATCAAAAAATATTGAAATTTCTTGCTATTCAGGGGGTGATTTTTATAAAAAATATTGCTTTTTTTTTGAGGTCTGATATAATTAAATCAAACCTTGTTTTGCTGGCTGGGCAGGGTTAATATAACCCTCCTACATTATCCCCTTTTCGCTTATTTTCCCCATACCCAAGACAGCCAGCACTCTATCTCACACTAATTTTTCTTTACCTGGTGTTTTTCTTTTAATACACTACTAAACCTGAATAAGATACTCTTCTAGCGAAAATAGAAAAGCCAGAGAAAATGAAAACATTCTGGAACAGACATTTTATTGTTGCTTTGCTTGGGTATTTCTTTTTATTCATGAGCATAACCCTTTTTTTTCTGTTTCCTCTTTTACTCAACCAGTTTAATCCTTCGAAGAGCCAGATTGGATTGATTATGGGCATTCACAGTCTTACGGCCATTTTTTTTCGGCCTATTTTCGGGCGCTTAGTCGATGTAAAGGGCAGAAAGAATATATCTCTCTTTGGAATAGCATTTTTGATTTTGATCTTACCCTTTTTTCACCTTATCAAGGATGCAGGATTCTTGCCAATCATTTTAAGAGCCCTGACAGGCGTAGGCTGGGGCATTAGTATGACAGCCACTTTGACTATGTGCTCAGATTTAGCCCCTGTGGAAAGGTTAGCTCGTTCTATGGGTATAATCGGAGTGGCTGGTCTTATTTCTGTTGCTCTAGGCCCCATGGTTGCTGAGGAAGTCATCAATCGATTTGGCTACAGTGCTCTTTTTAATACAAGTTTAGGCTTTCTTTTTGCTTCTTTTTTATGCGTTTTGCTAACCAGGGAAGTCGTCAGACCAGATAATTCCCAGCATTTCCTTAAGTCAAAATCTTTCTTGAATATTTCAATCATCGCCATTCTCCTTATATCAATATTGACAATTGCCCAGGGAGCAACCAGGGGAGCGGTTGTTTATTTCATCGCTTTATTCGGAAAATCAATCTCTTTTGATAGAGTATGGCCTTTTTTTCTCTGTTTCTCAGGGGCGGCTATTCTGACTCGCCTTGGAATCGGCGGTTTGTCTGATAAGTATGGCCGAAAGCAGGTCATCTTTCCTGCCGTTTGTATCATCAGCCTCAACTTTCTTCTGATTTCTCAGGTAAAATCCCTCTGGATGTTTATCATAGCAGGTGTAATCGGAGGTTTTGGTCAGGGGCTTATTTTTCCTGCTTTAACCACTTATATCATTGATATCTTGGGTCGAGAGAATAAAGGACTGGCTATAAGTCTTTACCTAGCCTTTTTTGATATAGGGATGGGATTTGGCTCGGTCTTTTTTGGCTGGATCTCTGATCTCTATGGATACAGAAAAATGTATCTTTTTGCCGGAATAGTCTTTTTCCTGGCAACTTTGATATTTACCTGGAAAGCACCTTCCCCCGCCTTAAAGAGGCAGGATTAATGCTGTGGCTTGATTTATTTATTTTTTTTCCTGATTCGCTCGAATCCTGATATTCCGATAAATTCCAATTTTTCTTCTTTTTCCAATTCGTCAAACAGGAGGTTTAAGCCTAGAGTATCGCTTGAAATATGTCCTGCAATAACAACATTCAGCTTCGCTTTCTTTGCATTTTCGAGATGCTCTTCACTCAGGTGCATGCCAACCAGCGTGCTAACACCGCTGTTCGCGTATTTCTCAAAGATTTCTTTCGAGCCCTCTGTGCCTCCTGTCATATCTACAAATATTTTTCCACATTTACTGTTTTCTGATCCGCTCACTATTTTGGGTGGCACTTGTAATTTGGCTGATTTTTTGTATTCAGGAATATTCTTTAAGATTTTCATCAAATCTTTTAGCTTGTAGGGTTTTTCCTTTTCGAATCTTTTTTTCAAATAGTTCGTGACGCAGTTGTCAGCAGGAGTATGGATACACATCATCGGAATTCCCAAAACCCTGGCAATATCAACAGACCTGTTATGGTTCGCGGGCATGAGCCTTCTTTCTATTTCGCTTATTCTTTTTTCCAGCAATTGTTCGGCCACGCTGATAGTTATTCCATAACTCGCCAATAAGTCGGCCTGCAGCTTCATGACATCATATAACTGGGCGAGGGCATAGCCTTCAGGATGATGAGCGATGATCAAGTCGATCTTTTGATCCTGGTCCTTGTTCAGAAGATAAGTAAAAATTATCTCTCCAACTTCCATATCGATCCCGGTAACTACTTTCTTGACTTCTGTATTTAAGTCTCCGTGTAAAACTCTTGTATCTGAAAAGGGATTAAACAATCTATCCTTATCATAGTATTCAGCCTCTTCATCCTTGAGCTTCTTGTATTTTTCTTTTTCTTCCTTCAAGATTATTTTAATCTCCGCTTTTCCTCTTAAATCGTTTTCAATCCCTATCTCAACAGCTTTTTTGTATAATTTTTCAAGTTTCATTCTTTAGGCTCCTTTTTAAGAATTTTTCTTTATACTCGTTTGACACTCATTTTCTTTTTCGTCGAATTTAAGAACATATCTTATTATAAATGCGCTTGAAAGTTAAAGAACATTGTGATGAAAATTTGACATATTATGAAGGTAATTAATAAGGTGGGCATGATAAATCAAACCCCTACAATATAAATCTCCTACAATGTGAATAAGGTGGGCATGATAAATCAGACCCACACTTTTAGTTATTCTTATGAAACATAAAAAAAGGTTATCTGAGAAAAAAGGAATCCCTAATCAAAATTTCCTTGGTGCCCGCCATGAAATCTGATAGTATATATATGGTATTTACTCCCTATTAGGAGAATCCAGTAAAAGGAATAATTTCCGCCATAGTAAATGGAGGTGTGATAATGAAGAGATTAATTGTGACTATTATGTTTATAGTCGTATTTTTTCCGTGCGCTGTGCTGGCTCAGGACCAAGATTTCGGATTAGGGTTTATGTTAGGCGAGCCGACCGGGATTAGTTTTAAGAAATGGACCGGAAGTAAAACTGCCATAGACGGAGCAGTTGCTTGGTCATTCAGCGGTCAGGATTCATTGCATTTACATGCAGACTATCTTGTTCATAGCTTTGATCTAATTAAAGTCGAAAAGGGAAGACTTCCTCTTTATTTTGGTCTTGGAGCTAGACTCAAACTTGGAGATCCAAGTAGATTTGGTGTTCGCATCCCTGTAGGCGTAAGCTACGTCTTTGAAGAAGCATCCTTAGATATTTTTTTTGAGCTGGTTCCCATATTTGATTTAGCACCTGATACAGACTTTAAAATTGCCGGGGGCATTGGCATCAGATATTATTTTTAATAACAAATAAGTAAAAAGCACCTTCTTATCCTCAACTTAAGTATTAGCTGTAATTTTGTTTAATGAATTAGGATTATGAACACCAAAAAATTAAGAAAAGATGCGTTAGCTATATTTCATGCCGGTGTAAAAGCAGTTGATCCTGTCGATGCCATCAAGCGTTATCTCAAACTTGAAGATGGCATTTTATCAGTAGAAAACCGGACATATGACCTTACGAATTATAAAGGAGTCTATATCGTCGGAGCAGGGAAGGCATCGGCAGCCATGGCTCGACCTCTAGAAGAAATTCTCGGTGATCGAATTAAGGGCAGTGCTGTCAACGTCAAGTACGGGCATGCTGTCCAGTTAAAAATAGTCTGCGTCAATGAGGCTGGCCATCCTATCCCGGATGAAGCTGGCCTGAAGGGAACCAAACAGATCATTCAACTCCTTCAGCACACAGGAGAAAAAGACCTTGTTATTTGCTTACTCTCTGGAGGTGGCTCAGCTCTGCTGCCCTGTCCTGTCGAAGGATTAACGTTAGAAAATAAACAACAGGTCACAAAACTGCTCCTGGAGGTTGGGGCCACAATACAGGAGATAAACGCAGTACGCAAACATATATCACGAGTTAAAGGCGGGCAGTTGGCGCGATTAGTCTATCCATCAACTTTAATTTCCCTGATTCTCTCCGATGTCATCGGCGATGACTTGGACAGCATTGCTTCAGGACCAACGGTGCCTGACCCCAGTAAATTCAGCGATTGCCAGTATATTTTGGATAAGTACAGCATTAAGCAGAAAATCCCTTTCGTTGTTCTCGAACTTTTAGAGAGAGGTGCTAAAGGTGAAATTAAAGAAACACCCAAGG
Source organism: uncultured Eubacteriales bacterium (assembly GCA_964435925.1). Lineage (GTDB taxonomy): Bacteria > Acidobacteriota > Aminicenantia > Aminicenantales > Aminicenantaceae > SOIV01. The sequence goes on from CAYTBG010000021.1 coordinate 14,920, forward strand.
CCGATGATCCTGGCTTTGAGACGACTCAGAATCTAATCATCGGAAGTAATATAATGGCTCTCAAGGCAGCCATGAAGAAAGCTCAAGAACTGAAGTATCACAGCCTTATCCTTTCTTCCTTCATTGAGGGCGAAACGAGAGAAGTGGCCAAAGTGCATGCCGCCGTAGCTAAGGAAATTCTCAGCACTGGCTCTCCTGTTCCAAGGCCCGCCTGCGTCATTTCTGGTGGGGAAACGACAGTCACCATTCGAGGCAAAGGATTAGGTGGGCGCAATCAGGAGTTTGCGCTGGCAACGGCGATTGAAATTGATGGATTGGAAGATATGGTTATTTTAAGCGGCGGCACGGATGGAACAGATGGACCGACAGATGCTGCTGGTGCGCTTGCTGATGGAAAGACGGTGCGCCGAGCTATAGCGCAGGGATTGAACGCAGAATTTCACCTCCGAGAAAATGATTCCTATCATTTTTTTGAGCCTATTGGCGATTTACTCATTACCGGACCGACCTATACTAATGTGATGGACCTGCAATTAGTGATAGTAGGTTGAAAGGGATCTCCCCTACCCAGGACGAGAAAGGCTGGCGTTCCTGTTGGTGTTCCTGGAACCACGAACCTGATCAAAGCAGAAGTATTGAAGTAGGAGGATTTAAAGAATAGGCTTTGTCCCAAAGTTGCTTGCGCCTATAAGATTACTTCGCTCTTTAAGAGCCCGCAATGACCAGAGTTCTTCAGCTGTTTTCCTTCTCCACCGTAACATGCAATTGTTCTAAGAAATCAGGAATAGCTGAGGTGACCCGGTTCCAGTTCGGAATGAGAGGAGAGTAGCGAGGATCTTCCTGGAATTCTTTCCCTGCAATCTGAATCGCTTTGGTAAAAGCCTCAATCAATTTATTTTCCTGATGACGGTCAAAAAGAAGCCCATTAAGAGTAGCATCATCATTGTAGCGTTTAATGCAATCCTGGGCAGTGCGAAGGTAGGTAACAATTAAAGTTTTCAAAAGGCTATCGCTCACAGTTGCCCCCTCGATTGCCAGGTTTCTGAAGATGGCTTTAGCAATATCTATAGACATCTTCATTAGGCCTGTTTTTGGATTATCTGCTGACAATGGTTGATGCTTATGCTCGTAGGTTTCACAGAGTTCTACCTGGCAGACTCTCGTAAGAGAACAATTGCGATAAACCTCTGATAAAGTTTCAACCTCTATTCCCCAATCACCAGGTATTTGGTTGATTCGGGCTAGGTCAGCAACCATGGAAAATTCTCCGGCCAAAGGGTAGCGAAAACTGTCCAGGTAATTGAGGAAAGGAAGATGACCCAAAAGTTTATCTAAGCTCCTGATGATAGGGATAACGAAAATACGGGCAACTCGGCCATGCATTCGATCAGTTACTCGAGCATAGTAGCCTTTGCAGAATGCATAATCTATATTAGGTGATGCGACCGGGTAACATAATCTTCCCAGAAACTCTCGTGAGTAATTGACAATGTCGCAGTCGTGCAGAGTAATAACTTTACTCTTTTCTTGAGATAAAATGTATCCATAAGCGGTCCAGCAAGATCGGCCTTTGCTGTCTTCGCCTATAAAGAGCGCGTTCTCCTCTAAGAGTTTGTGAAGTTCTCCTATACCAGGCCCGGTATTCCAGATTACTCGTGTTCTCTGCGGAAAGGAGGAAAAAAACTCTTTTGCCCTCGTAAACTGCTTTTGATTTGTCCTCCCCATCGTAACTACAATTTCATTTAGGTAAGGAACCTCCTTTATTTCCTTCATAATCTGTTTTATTGCCGGCGCTTCTATTTCTGCATAGGTTGAGGGAAGAACCAGGGCAATCGGTCGATGGCGGCTGAACTCAGTTAATTCACTTTCCATCCGCTTAAGATCTATATTGCCAAAGCGATGAAAAGTGGCTATCACACCACTTTGATAAAAATCAGCCATAAGACCCTCCTTTGTTGGGGTTTTTAAAAGCCTTACAGTAGTATATTTAGTATTTTCATGGCAGGAAGAGCTCGTTTTAAAGAATAAGTTTCATGATCGAGAAGTGTTCCATCTAGATCAGTAAAAACCAGGAGATGGCAGTCCTTCTGGTAGCTGTTTTTAATCAAGAATCTTCCCCAAAAATTTTATAATATTAAGCGATAAATAAAAGATTTATAATAATATATTAAAATTACAGCAGTATGTCAAAAGAAAATAGCTTGGTGTTGAATGTGTTGGATATAATAGCCCACTTGCTTAATAATAAGGACGAGAACCAAGGCAAGTAACAGCTCTATATGGAGAGATTACACATCAACACCACAATTATCCATTTGGTTTTGCTATCAACGGTAATTTCGTTTAAAATGTTTCAGGAAAAATCGAATTCCATTTGTGAATTTAACTTTTAGGGAATTAAATAAGAACTTTTTTAGGAAAAAAAGGATTTTAGGAGGAAGCTAGAATGAGCAGCTTATATTTTCTTTTTCCCGCTTTGCTTGCAATTTTGATTTCTTTCCTTTTTGTAAGAGCTTCTGCTATCGCCTTGATGATGACTGGATTGGAGAAGAATAAGGCGAGGTTTCAGGCATTATCGGCTTTTTCAGGAACAGGGTTTACAACAAAGGAAGCAGAATTTGTCATGAAACATCCTGCAAGACGGAAGATTGTCACCTGGCTTATGATAATGGGAAATGCGGGAATTGTTATGGTTATTGTAACAGCCACATCTTCTTTGGCTACAAGTAAGGGATCCCAGCTACCCATTAACATCTTAATTCTTGTTGTTGGCATATTTCTGATATACAAAATTGCCACTTACAGGAAATTTACAAAAAGGTGGGAGAGCTTTATAGAAAGAAAGCTCATAAAATCGCCTGCGTTTGAAGAAGCTGCAACGGAAGATCTTCTTCATTTCCTCGAGGGCTACGGTCTTATAAAAAAAATTATAGCCGAAGCCTCTCCGTTGATTGGCAGTTCTTTATCAGAATGTAAGCTGAATGAAAGGGGATTGTTGGTTTTGGGAATCGAAAGAGGCAACAACTGGATTCCTACCCCCAAAGCGAAAGAAAAGATGCAAGAAGGAGATGGCATTATTGTCTATGGGCCTCTTGACAGATTGAAAGACCTCTTTAAAGAGGAAAAACTTCACTAGAAGTAAAAGCAGAGATAGCTAGTTAAATAAAATGGATTGAAAAGATTTAAGGAGCCCCTGGTTCTAAAGGGGGGGATTAAATCATGAGATTTAAAGTCAAGAACAGCTTCACGGAGGAAGAAGTTCAATCTGGGCTTAAAGCAACTGGGAAATTCAGCCCTTAGGTTACCTGTTTAAGCGAATATTATAAAATATATTTTGAAAAAAGCGAGAATTATTAAGTTTAACATGAAACTAGAATTTATAAAAAGAAAACTTTTTATCTTCCCCATCGCTTTTTTGCTTTTAATAATAGGGTTTTTGCTCCTACTTCATACACATTTTATAAAGTCGAGAATATTGCAGTATGCATTGAATTATTTAGAACAAAGACAGAATATTCACTTAACGGTCCAATCATTAGATTACAACCTGCTGATGTTTCAATTCACCCTCAAAGGAGTGTTGCTTAGGGATCTAAATAAGGAAAAGTTTCCTCCTTTCTTTCAAGCAGAGGAAATTAAAATAAGAATTCCTTTATCTCTCATTCTCAGAAAGAAACTTCAGATACAAGAATTGTATATTCAAAACCCTAAAATTAACATCCACATTGATCAGGATGGTACGAATAATATCCCTTACAAAATTGATTCTGAAATGACGACTCCTATACTAACGATAATATCAGAGTTTGTTTTTAAACAATTCTGGATTAAGAATGCACAACTGCGGTTCGTAGATCAGGTGAGAAATATTGAATTTGAACTTCCAGCCGTGCAGCTGGAGCTCTATTGGCTCGGGAAAGGCAAACATTCGCTTCTATTGGAAATGAATGAAAAAGGCTATGCTAGCTTGAAGAGAACATTCTATCCTGTAGACGATCTCAAAATAGTCGCCTATCACGATTATAAAGGAATTGATTTTAAAAAATTCAATTTAAGACTTGCCCAAAATAGATTCGAATTTGCTGGCCGACTCGATTACATCGCTTATCCATCTCTCAACGGAGTCCTTCAGGGGAAAGTAGATTTAAATGACGTTCGCCCTTTCATTCCAACAGATAAAACTTTTTCTGGAGAGCTTCACTTCCGATCTCAATTGCAGGGATCTCTTGATGCAATTTCTGCTCGGTTTAAATTGGAGAGTAAAAATTTTCATCTTGAAGAACTGCAGGATATTGACTTAAAAGCAGATATCCAATGGAAGGATAAACTTCTTTTAATTAAGTCCATGCACATAGCCATGGCAGGTGGAGAAGTTCAGGGGAATGGAGAGTTGCATCCTCTACACTGGGAAGACGGAAACCACATTAATCTCCAGTGGAAATCCTTTAATCTTGAACATTTCGATTTTTTCTTTGACCTGCCATGCCATTTTGCTTCCAGAACATCGGGCTCCTTTGAAGCTTTCTGGTCAAATTTTTCACTAAATTCAGTTAAAGGCCGTTCGGACATACAATTACATGGAGTGGATCGAAGGAGTTTTTCTCGCAAACGAGTACCCCTCTCAGGCCGTATCATTACAGAAGTTGATTCTGGAATAATTACCCTATCCATGAACAATCTTTCGATTCCAGGAGCGTTGTTAGAGGGAGAATTTAATCTTGGCATGGGCATGGTATCAGGACGATTTAAACTGGATGCCAGAGACATTAAAGCCTTATCTCCTTTTGTTCTCTCTTCTTTTAATAACTTGTACAAAAAGGAAATAGAGAAATTGGACATCGATGGCCAAATCAGTATTTCAGGAATATTAGAAGGGACTTCAAATTCGCCCCTTATTAGAGCAGAACTGAAAAGCAAAAAAATATCGATCCAAAATTTGAGAAACATAGAATTAGATGGAACGCTTATTTATGATTCTAATATGCTCCGATTTGATCCTATTTGGCTTCAGGAGGATGAGGCTAATATCAAAATATCTGGTTTCTATCAATTAAAACCTTCTGGACAATCGATGCATTTTGATGTTACTGGAAAACAGCTTTCCCTCGAGAAGATACTCAAAGCTTTTAACTTAGATCTACCCGCAAAGTCACAAATAGACTTAAAAGCACTCATAGAGGGAAGACCTAACGATCCAGTTGTTAAGTCTTCATTAATATTTACTGAGGCATCTTTCTATAACCAGAATTATGATAAATTGGAATTATCTGGGACTTATCGGAATAAAGAGATTATCCTTGACTCTTTAAAAGCTGAAAAATCTGGTGGCAGTATAGAAGCTAAAGGCTGGTACAATATCGAACAGGAAAGCTACAATGTTCATCTTTCAATAAATTCATTATTACTCGAGGATTTTCAGGTTTCTGAATCTTTTGGAAAAATTGGTGCAATTATAGATCTTCGACTTGAAGCAAAAGGAACGCTTCATTCTCCTCATATTGTCGCCAGCAGCTCATTGAGAGATGTTACATACAACGCTAAAGAGATTGGAGATTTGCAAATTCAGGCTAATTCTTTGGGAGAAGAATTGAAGTTCCAGATCATGCTTCCTCAGTTTTCTGGCGCTATGAAAGGCTTCTTACGCTTAACTAATCCCTATCCGTTGAATGCAGAATTAGAATTCATCAATCTATCTTTAGAGGAACTTAAAAGCCGTATTCTGTCTGATAAAAAACTTGCTCTCTCGGGAAATTTAAGAGCAGATGTGAGTTTAAGGATGAAGCTCAGTAATCCTAAAGATACTTTGGATATCCAAGCACATGTTGGAGAATTCCAAATAAAAACAGCACAACACGAGCTCAAGAATGATAGCCCTTTTATCATTTCTTATGATTCCACGTCTCTCCAAATAGAAAATCTTTTGCTTTCAGGAACAGGAATGAAAGTTCAGGCTGAGGGAAACCTTTCGCTGAAGCTCCCATCATCTAAAGGATTGTATCTCAGTGCAAATATTGACCTATCTTTAATTAGCAGTTTCCTCAAGTATATAGATGGTAAAGGCCAGATGAAAATAGAAGCAGAAGCCATTGGAGCAATTTCAGATCTTGAACTATCCGCAGATCTAGATTTGTCCGGAGCCAAATTCACCTTGATGCAGCTCCCTGCAAATTTTGAAGACGTAAGGTTACGTATTAAAGTAGCGAAAAACATGATGAACATAGAATCTTTCTCTTTCAGATTAGAGAATGGTGAGTACGAATTAAATGGGAATATTCCTCTAGAATCTTTGCCTTTAAATCTCCCTGGAGCTTTTCGTATTTTTGGAAAGAGGACAGCAGATATTTTATTTAATTTCCATAATTTTGATCCATCGGTCTTGAAACTTCTGTTCTCTAACGAAATTTTCCAGCAGATCAGAGGAAAAATTGACGGAAAAATTGAAGTCAAGGGAGAGCGTATCCAGTTAAGAGATCTATCAGCCGAAGCGACTTTAGATAGCTTGGAGCTAAACATCTTTGGCATCCCGATTTTTCAAGAAAAACCCACTCATATTCTTCTGAATAGCGGAAAAGTCATGATTCAAAGATTAATTCTTTCAGGGGATGAAAATCGTTTATCCATAATGGGTTCAGCTGATGTAGATGGGACAAGATCTTTAGACCTGTTTATTGATGGCAACTTAGATTTAAAAATGCTTCAAGCATTCATGAAAGATACTCTCATTTCTGGATCGACTATCTTTCAGATTCAAGTTTCTGGTAACTTTGATAATCCAAGGATGCAGGGCTTTGTTGAAATTCAAAATAGTGGCCTGCAAATGGGATATCCACGCGTATTTCTTGACCAGTTAAACGGAAGAATACAGCTTGATCAGAATCGGCTTAAAGTAGAATGGATTCATGGAGATTTGAATGGAGGAGAGCTAAAGCTAAACGGAGACATCGGTTTAAGCAAACGGGCACTTAGCAATGCGAAAATTTTCCTCAGCATCGACGATTCCCTGTTTGATTTTCCTAAAGATTTACATTCCCAAATTTCAAGCAACCTGAATTTTGAGTCCAACGGGAAAGAGCACTTTTTAAACGGCAGAGTCACTATTGTTAACGCAAAATATACAGAACACTTAAGTATTGAATCAGCGATTTTTCGTTACTTGCTTCGTGGGACAGTCACCGAAGCCTTAAGGAAACCAGATCATTTCTTGAATAATTTATATTTCAATATTGCAATCATTACCGAGAATTCTATCTTTATCGATAATAATATTTCAAAGTCAGAGATTAACGCTGATCTTAAATTAGCAGGCACTTTTTATATTCCGGTATTAGCTGGACACGCTAATTTTGTAGAAGGAGGAGAGATCTATTTCAGCCAAAACACTTTTCTTATAGAGCGAGGAACAGTTAATTTCATCAATCCTAACCAGATTCAGCCTGATTTAGATCTTAGCGCCCGCACTCGGATTAATGAGTATGATATCCAACTGCTTCTCGTCGGGACTCCGAATAAATTATCTGGCAGTTTTGTATCAGATCCTCCGCTCTCTGAGCCGAACATCATCGCTCTGCTTGTATCAGGGAAAACCTTAGAAAGTACTTCGACCTCAATGATGAACGTGGCTGGAAATAAAGCTCTTTCTTATATCAACAGTGCCATTACAGGTAAGATCGAACAAGCTACAGCGAAGAGCTTAGGCTTGGAGAGCGTGAGGATTGATGCAAGCTTGGTATCCATGGAAGAGAACCCTAGGGCGCGGATTACTGTTGGTCAACACATTGTTCGCGGTTTTGAGTTGGTTTTTTCTCAGGACTTAAAAGATGCACAGAACAGGACTTGGATTTTAAATTACAATCCCCTGCGCAACATAAATCTCCAGGGAGTTAAACGGGATAATAATCAATATAATTTCGCGCTTCGCCATGAGCTTGATTTCGATGTAGATGACAAGAAGAGGAAAAAGCCATTGAGTCGATTAACGAGGAAAGACCTAACTGTCGAAAAGATTGGGTTGGAAGGAAATCTTGGCCTGCCCGAAAAGAAAATTCGAAAACAGATAGAGCTTATTGAAAGAAAGCACTTTGACTTTTATAAGTTCCAAGAAAGTCTTACCCGAATCCGTGTGCTCTATCTCAAAAATAACTATCTGAGCTCCACTCTAAATACAAAGAAAGAAGAGAAAAGTGGTCGAATGAATTTGATTTTTCATATCGAGTCAGGGCCCAAAATTTTTCTCAAATATCAAGGAGCAAAAATCCCCAAAAAATTACAAAAAGAGATAATGAACATTTGGATTGGCAGTTCCTTTGGACAGATGGTTAAAGAAGACATAAAACACAGGCTTCGTCTTCACCTGTTAAAAAAGAGATACTATCAGGTAACGATCTACACAGAAGAGTCGGTCAATGGAAAAAATGAAAAAGTTATAATCTTTCAAATCGATGAAGGAATCAAATATGACAGACCAGCTATTACTTATGAAGGAAATCGGTTCTTTTCTAAAGAAAAGCTTAATTCATTCCTTAAAAAAAGTCATTTTACGAGCTCTATTTTTGTAAATCCTGATAAAGTTACGAAAAATTGGGAAAATTTCTATGCCCAAAATGGGTTCCTCCAATCAAAAGTTCATACTCCAAAAATAAGCTTTAGCCCAGAAAGAAGAAAAGTCCATGTAAGTTTTCATATTGAGGAAGGAACTCAATTTAAAGTGGGACAGATCATTTTAAGGGGAAATCAATTTTTTGGCGATAAGCATATAATTAATGAAATCAATATTCAGCCAGGGGATATCATTTCCCTAAGAAAATTTAATGATGCCACCTTAGAGGTGAGAGAAGTATACGCCCAGAAAGGATTTAATGATGTGCGTGTGCAGTCCCAAATGCAGGTTCATGGAGAGAGAGGCTTGGTCGATTTGATTTTTGATATTTACGAGAATCACCAAGGAAAAATTGCAGAAATTCAAATTTCTGGAAACTCAATTACGCATGAAAATGCCATCCAACGTGCGCTGATGTTCAAAGAAGGTGATGAAGTCAATTTTCAAAAAATTAACGAAACACGAAAGCGATTGTATGATTTAGGAATCTTTGAGCGAGTGAACATCGAAATTGGCCCTGTTAGACAGGATAGGGTTACTTCTTATGAACGGTCAGAAGGCCAATCAGATTTTGCGGGGCTGTATCGAACTGAAATTGATGTGCTTGAGCTAAAAAGGTATCGTTTGCGTTACGGTTTACAATTTGATACAGAGTCCTCCTTCGGGGTAACAGGAAATCTGATAAATCGTAATTTCCTAGGGAATGCACAGCTACTGGGATCAAGTTTTCGTCTAAATCGTGATGAGCGCGATGTGAGAGGATTCTTTAGAAGTCCTTATTTTTTCTCGAAAAGAATAAACACAGAATTTTTTACTTTTATCAACAGAAGCATAAAGCCATCGTTTACGGTCGATCGAATTGGCTTTACGTTTCAACAACAAATAGAGTTTAGCAAATCTTATATCCTTTCTTATGATTACACATTCGAGCGTAATCATACTTTTGACTCCAATCTTGAAGGAAATCAAAGCATTGATACGACGGTAAATGTTGGCACCCTAAGCGCGGCCTTAACACGGGATACCCGTGATGACATCCTTAATGCCAGTCGGGGAATGTTCTTATCTCATAGCTTGGGATATGCACCAGGATTGCTCAGCTCTGATGTAAGGTTCATTCGCTACTTTGTCCAATATTATACCTTTAATAAGCTGAATGATTTCCTTATTCATGCATCTGGGCTGAGAATTGGGCTAAGCAAAGGATTGGGGCAGGATTTAATACCGAGTGAAAGATTTTTTGCTGGAGGGGGGACCACTATGCGAGGGTTTGAAAAGGATGAAGTCGGGCCTAAAAACCCATATACCGGATTGGCGAAGGGGGGGGAGGCAGTTTTTGTTTTAAATCAAGAACTCAGATTTCCTTTATACAAAGAGCTGAGCGGTGTGGTCTTTGTAGACCTTGGAAATGTTTACTCAAAAGCATCTGATTTTAATCCTTTCAGTGTGCGAAAGGCCGCAGGTTTTGGATTGCGTTTCAATACACGCTTTGTTTTGCTTCGGTTTGATTGGGGCTTTAAACTGGACCGCCGTCCAGGAGAATCTCTTTCAAAAGTCTTCTTTAGCATTGGTCAGGCCTTTTGAAATCTTCCACTCCAGTCTTTTGTCAATAACCTTGCTGACAGTTTTGGAATTGGCATTTGGCTCGTTGTTATTGTTCCTTATAAAATTCATTTGTGTTATCCTTGCATTTTAAAAACGCAAGTAGCGATGGGCAAAGAAGTTGGAAAAAATAATGAAAAATCTTAAAATTTTTTTGCTGTAAAAAATTTATGTAAATTTATCATAAGGAGGGAAAGTTGATTAGAATGAGTAGATTCGTTAAGAAAAGAGGAAAGAAAATCGGTCTTCCCCCCGGAACACCCGTGTTTGTAGGCGAGAAGAAGATTGAAAAAGCAAAAATCACAATCATTGACTATGATGAAAAACAATTTCAAGAAAAGGAAGCAAAAACTATTGAGGAATGTTTCCCCTTCAAAGATACATCAACTGTGACGTGGATAAATGTAGATGGTGTCCATCAGGTGGATATTATTGAGAAAATCGGAAGGCATTTTGAATTACATCCTCTCATACTGGAAGACATCATGAACACAGAACAGCGGCCGAAAATTGAAGATTTCGAGCGTTACATCTATATTGTTTTAAAAATGCTTTATTATGATGAAAAAGAGCATGAAACAAAAATAGAACAGGTCAGTCTAATTCTTGGTGAAAATTTTGTTATCTCGTTTCAGGAAATGGTAGGGGATATTTTTGATTCTATTAGGGAGAGGATAAGAAGTGGAAAAGGCCGTATCAGGAAAATGGGAGCCGATTATTTGGGTTATGCATTATTGGATGCAATTGTTGATAAATATTTTATGATTCTGGAGAAGCTAGGAGGGCGGATCGAAGAGCTTGAAGATAAGTTGGTCAATGATCCCAGACCTGGTACTTTACAGGAAATACACAGATTGAAAAGAGAAATGATATTCTTACGAAGATCAGTTTGGCCTTTGAGAGAGGTAATCAATATCTTGGAAAGAGGAGAATCATCGCTAATCCAGAAATCAACCCTCATATATCTCCGGGATGTCTATGATCACACGATCCAGGTCATTGATACAGTGGAGACCTTCAGAGATATGGTTTCCGGGATGCATGACACTTATCTATCGGTTATCAGTAACAGAATGAACGAGGTTATGAAGGTGCTGACCATTATTGCCACTATATTTATTCCTTTGACCTTTATTGCTGGAATTTATGGAATGAATTTTAAATTTATGCCGGAACTGGAATGGCGTTGGGCTTATTTTGCGGTTTGGATTGTTGTCGTGGTAATTGCTATTTTTATGCTGATTTTTTTCAAGAGGAAGAAATGGCTCTAAAATTTTTACCTATTGTCTTTGTGAGCCCAGAATGAAATTAAATTAACAAAGGTGTATTTAAATATGAAAACAAAAACTATAATTTTTATCATCATATGGACATTATTTCTGGTATTTCTTGTTCAGAATGCGCAGGTTGTCACCCTCCAGTTATTTTTCTGGAAAATCAGGATGTCCCGTATCATTCTTATAGCAATAACAGCGCTTATAGGATTCCTTCTTGGATTCATAGCCGCTGGAATGAAAAGAGAGAGTTAGTAAACTCGCTAATAGATAATGTTAAGTAATTCCGTATTTTTCTGAATTAAAATTAAGAAGGGAGTATCCATGGATTTCATGAATCTACTTTCATTGGTCATAAATTGGAGGAAACAACAACCCGGTAAAACTCAAAATACCATAGTTTTCCCGAGAAAAATCTTAAGGAGAATTTAAGAATATCGAAAATATTGGACGGATTACTTCCCAGAGGGAAGATTGTTTTTTCTCTTGCTAAATTATTAGCTTCTATATTCTTTCTTATGCTGGGTATTCTATCTTTAAGTGTTTTTGCAGTGGCTGTATTATATTTTTCTAAAGCAATTGATATTACAGAAAGCGAGAGCTTAATTCATCTTTTTGATGCGATTGGCTTGGCGGCCTTAGCGGTAGCAGTTTTGGACTTAGCAACTACGATATTTCGTGAAGTCATTTTGAGAGAAGTAGATAAAAGGCATCCTTCCCATCTCAGAAGAAGCCTGACTCGATTTGGAACAATTATAATCATTGCAACATTAATCGAAGGCTTTATCATGATTTTTAGATTTAATAAAGCAGATCAAACTCATCTTCTTCCGTATTCAGCTCTTGTTTTTGTTGCAGCGACCCTGTTGATAATTGGCCTCGGAATATATCTAAAGATCACTATTCCTGTGGAAAAACTTATAGAAAAAGCTGAAAAATAAATAAGGATACAACTTTTTAATTATAGAGAAAATAGTAACAAACATATTGACTTTTGTTTTCTCATTATAGAAAATATCGTTATCGCTGAGCAGCAACTAAAAACGGGAGATTTTGGGCAAGCATTTTATAATTCCAATTGCAGGTTTGATGATTATATATTTTAAAAGAAAGAGATGGGCTTAAGAGGGATTATAGAAATTTTTTTATTCAAAAATTTTTAAAGGAGGATAATATGAAATTTCTGGGGATTTCCACTTTTAATCAACCTGAATTTGTGAAGGATGTTACTGCTCCTCTTCAAGCTGCTTGGCTAAAGATTGCTGAAATAGTCGGCGGCCTTCTTCCTAAATTAGTTGGATTTCTACTGATCATAATTATAGGTTGGTTGTTATCAAAGCTCTTTGCCTTTGTTATTAAAAAGCTTCTCAGATTAGCTCGAATTCACATTTTATCCGAGAAAGCAGGCGTAGAAACATTTCTCAAGAAGGGAGGTCTTAAGAAAGACGCTGTTACAATTATCAGTCGTGTTGCTTATTGGTTTTTTATTATTATAACGTTCGTTGTTGCTTTCAACTCAGTAGGCCTGACTGTTGTTTCCAATGTTCTTAATGAGTTGCTACTCTATTTCCCTAATATTTTTGTTGCTTTAGTTATTCTGGTCATTGGCTTTTATTTAGCTCGGTTCGTATCTGGCCTGGTTCAGGTTTTTGCTGGGAATATAGGTGTTGAGAAGCCAGATGTAATAGGGAAGTTTGCTTATGCCGGTGTTATAATTTTCATAATTCCGGTTGCTCTTAATCAGCTTAACATTGCATCTGATCTCATTACGAGCACTTTTCTTCTTCTATTTGGAGCATTGTGTTTAGCTCTAGCTATTGCTTTTGGATTAGGAAGTAAGGATTTAGTCTCGGATATTTGGGAAAAGAGCAAATTCGCGGAAAAAATAAGGCCTAAGAAAGAATAGAAATAGAGCTAGTATTTAATCAAGATATTCAAGTTCATGTTAAAAGGTAGTAGTAAAGTTTGAGGTGTTTAACGAAAATTTATATTTTTTGTACGAGATCTAAGTGTCTGCTTCTAAAAGGAAATCAATAGTAAGTGAAACTTTTTAATTTGATACGAAGACATAAAGCATTAAGTTTTTTAACATTAATTTTAGTAATTGTTCTTATCGTTCTCTTTCAGAATTCTGGTTACGTGAACTTTAAAGTTCTTTTTTGGCAGTTTTCAGCTCAGAAAGTTATTCTTATCCTAGGGGCGATGTTTTTGGGTTATATAATGGGTAAATTGGTTGAATTTTCTTTTAGAAACTGAAGCTAGGGATCAGACCTTTCAAACTTTTATAATTCGTAATTTTCTTTTCCTATTGCCTGAAGAAATTACGCTCTATTTAATTGCTTTGACGCAGCTTGATAATGAAAGTTTGAAAGGTCTGATCCAATACTTTTTTTGACCGCTTGATTTATACTCACTGATTTGATAATAATGTCTAATAAATAGGAGGGCATCATGAAAGAAATAAGAAAAAGAATTTCAGTCAGAAATTCGCTGGTGTTGGTTCTTTGTTTCATATTGATTATTGGAGTTTCATTTATGATTTCCTGCAAAAAAAAAGAAGTAGCGCCAACTGCACAGGTTCCGGATCTCCAAGCAAAATTGGACGAACTACAGAGAGAATTGGCCGGAAAAGATTCTGAAATCAACCAGTTGAAAGAAGAGACCGCCCGTATCCAGCGAAGGCTTCCTTCAGCGTACGAGGTACAGCCCGGAGACAATCATTGGCAAATTGGTTATGATTATCTGACAACAAAACGGGGAGTTTCTCCTGAGGAAACAGGGAGAATGCTGACTAACGCTTATCTTTTGGATCCGCTACTTGTTGGTTTTAAGGTCTGGAATTTTATGGATGAAGGACAGTACGGAAGCTTTGTTCTGCAGGGAAGCGCGAAAGTATGCCCCGGTTCTCTTATTAGGGTAGATACTAAGAAAATAGCAGAGGAAAAGTTAAAGTTAGAGAATGAAATTGCGAAGCTTAAAGAAGAGATTGAAAAACAGAGCATGGAATTCACGGCGAAGATAGAAGAATTGGAAAAAGAAAGGGAAGAACTTAAATCTCAAATTGACTCCCTTAATCAAGAGGTAGCAAATTTACAAGGCCAGAATACGGATTTAGACTCGAGGCTAAATTCTGTGTACTACCTTGCAGACACTAAGAAAGAGCTTAAAGCAAATGGAAAGATAAAAGGGACGTTCCTCGGTCTTTCAGGAATGAAAATCAAAGATGTTAGTTTCGAAGACTTTCAAGGCAGAGTTGACCTCCGTGAAACGGATGCCATTGAGTTGAGTGCCCAAGATTTTAAGCTTTCTGCGATAAAAAAAGTAGGACTCTTACCAAAACACGTGAAGAAAGATATTGATTATCGTATTGAGATTGCAGGAGATGGGCAGTCTGCGAGTGTCATCCTGCGGAACAAGGATAAATTTCTCCTTGCTCGCGTTGTGTTATATGTGAAGTAAATCTTTTTCATTGCATCGAGAATCATTTTACAAAAAAGATAGGAATCTCCTCTTAAAATTTAACATTTGTGTATATGTTCTAAAAGAATTCTTTAATATAGAATGTAGAGAAAGGAACTTATTCTCTACTTATTTTTTCTCCCATTCATTCATAATTTCTCCGGAGCATTCTAAACCGCTTCCGATTACGGCGCTATAGCCTCCGCCAGGATTCGTCCAGGCTCCGGATAGATACAGGTTTTTAATCGGCGTCCTATGCGGAAGCCGCCTCGGAGGAGAGTTGTCTAAGGTCTGATCCCAGCCGTATATCGCTCCACGATAATTTTTTGTGTAACGGACGTTTGTCAAGGGGGTGCCGATTTCCTTGACCTCTATTGCTTTTCTGAGATCCGGGAGAAGTGTTTTTTCTACCTTGTCAATCAGAATATCAGCCATACGCTCCTTTTCTGCCCGGTAGGCCTTTTTATTGCCCTTCCAGTAGTCGGCTTCGTATTTCTTCCAATGGTCATAGCCCTGCAGGGCTATTATGTTCAGTGTGTTTTTTCCTTTAGGGGAATAGCCTTTATAAAGGTTATCGTAGAGCATGAGACCGTATCCAAGATTTTCCAGTTCTGCGTTGAGAATCGCCTTGTAGTTGGCTTCGATATCGTAGCCTGTTTCATAGAAGATCTCTGTGTCTTTAATCCCGATTTTTCCGACCAGATCTTCTTTTAATCCCAGAAATACCTGAAAACACGAAAGACTGGTTGTGAATTTATCCATCCTTGCCAGATAGTCTTTTAGATACTCCTCCTCTTCCATCATCGTGCGAAAAGTATCGTAGGCATTTGCATTAGAGACAACTACTTTTCCGGTGTATTCTCGACCATCAGCCGTTTTTACGCCATAGGCAGAATGATCTTTTATCAGTATTTTTTTCACCATATTTTTAAGCATAATCCTGCCACCGCGTTCTTCAATGAATTTCATCATGGCATCGCTTATCTTCTGGGACCTGCCTATAGGATAATAGCCGCCCTCTTGAAGATAACCTATTGTGGGAAGGGCATAGTAGAGACTGGACAGTTTAGACGGAGGAAGCCCGTAATAGCCCCAAAGGGAGGAGATTATCGCCTTTAATTTGGGATTCTTGATGCGTGCGTCCAGCATCTGGCCCCAGGTTTTGTTGTAACTTTTAAATAGGTAAGGGTAATCACGAGGAAAGTTCATCATGTCAACCTGGCCCCCCGCCCTTGAGTATTTATTGATATCCTGAGCCAAACCTTTCATGTCGTCGAAGATTCCTTGAATTTCCTCTTTTTCGTCCGGGAAGTAGCCAATCAGGGTGCGTATGTAGCCAGGCAGATCTTTCTGGCCGATACGGAAATCGTAATCAGGATAGATTATCCGGTAGAGATAGGGGTGAGGCACAAATTCGATATCTTTTATTTCAGGAAAGCCAGGTATGAGATTGTGTATTCCGTCTCGCTCTCCGACTGTTGTGGAATGCAGGGAGACATCAAAGACATATCCCCCGGGTCTTTTGAATGTTGTTGCATATCCTCCTGGCTTGTTGTGATGCTCCAGGACTAAGGCTTTGAATCCCTGCCTGGCGAAAGCAGCGGCACAGCATAGCCCTCCCAGTCCTGAGCCAATGACCACCGCATCAAAATTTTCATTGCCTTTATTGGCATCTTTGCCTTTTGGCAATGCATCCCAATTGATTGCAACCAAGGGTAGCCCGGCAAGCAAGGCCTTTAAAAAATCTCTTCTTTCCATGCTATTGTTGGACATAGCTCCTCCCCCAATATTTGATTGTAAGCAAGGAACAATTTCCTTCATTTTTTATTGTAGACTGCCTAACACATCTGTCAACTGTTTGTTGCTATATATATGCAGGATTTTATTTTTTCGGGGAAATTACCTTTCAATTTTTTTATGAGATTGCTTCGCCCCTACGGGGCTCGCAATGACAGGTGAGGAATCTTCTTCGCTCCCCACAATCAGACTGTGTCGCAATTAATTGCCAGATTCAAAATGGGAAACGAACAAAACATTCTACCTAAAAAAGAGTCTTTAATATGCTTGTTCACCTTAATTATAGCCTTAAATGGGAAATTTTTATCAAACTTTTTCATATTTTTAAATTGCGACACAGTCTGAATGACGAAAAGTAATGAATAATACAGATTTTTCTATCAAGCAACTTTGAAACAATACCCAATATTGAAATCAAATTTGACAATTTTTCCATTAATTATTATCTTATAAACTAATATGCCAAGGAAATCAAAGACTAAAAAATGTCCTGAATGCCTTTCTACGAATCCAATTAATAGCAGTTTTTGCCGTAAATGCGGAGCTCAGATTTCTCGTTCAAAGAAAATCTATGTTTCTAAAACCGATACTATTCAAGCAGCTGCCAGTGAGCTAACTACGGGAAGCACTTTTGCTGGGAGGTACCAGGTTATTGAAGAATTGGCTAAAGGAGGCATGGGCAGAGTCTACAAAGTATATGACAAAAAGATAAACGAGAAGGTAGCTTTAAAGCTCATTAATCCTGAAACTGAGACTGATAAGGAGTCTATCAAGCGGTTCAAGAATGAACTGAAATTAGCCCGAAAGATATCTCACAGGAATGTATGCCGCATGTATGACCTCGGGGAGGAGCGGGGAGCCAACTACATCACCATGGAATTTGTGCCTGGGGAGGATTTAAAGGGCTCACTAATAAGAATGGGTCCGTTAAGTGCAGCAAAGGCTATTTTCATAACAAAACAGGTGTGCGAGGGACTGGCTGAGGCTCATGGGCTAGGGGTTGTTCATCGAGATTTAAAGCCACAAAACATCATGGTAGATAGAATGGGAAATGCGCGCATTATGGATTTTGGGATAGCCCGCTCGGTGAGAACAGAAGGGATAACAGATACAGGCGTGGTAATCGGGACAGCAGAATACATGTCTCCTGAGCAAGTGGAAGGGAAAGAGGTGGACCAACGTTCTGATATTTATTCGCTCGGAGTAATCATGTATGAGATGACAACCGGGAAGGTTCCTTTTGAAGGGAAAATAGCCTTGACTATAGCTTTAAAGCATACGACAGAAAAACCAAAAGATCCAAGGGAGATCAACGACCAAATACCCGCGGACCTTAGTAATATAATACTGAAATGCATGCATAAAAATAAAGAGAAAAGATATCAGAAAGTAGAGGAGCTCCTGTCAGACCTGGACAAGATTGAGAAGGACATTCCTACTAGAGAGCTAGCTTTGCCCGCGAGAAAGCCAATAATAACAAAGAATATACTGGCAGCCTTAAACTTGAAGAAGATATTCGTGTCCGCTTTAGTTTTAGCAGGGCTTGCAGTCGCTTGGCTGATTTTTTTCGGCCCGCGTGAATTGAGCCTTGATCCTAAGCGCATCGTGGTGGCTACATTCGATAACAAAACTGGCGATGAATTACTGGATCCCTATGGACGAGTGGCCGCCGATTGGATTACACAAGCTCTTTCGCGGACCGATGTTGTTGAGGTAGTGCCGACGACAATAGTTTTACAGTCTTCAAATGAGGTGGGGATCAAAACCAGCGGGCTTGATAGCATAGCTCTACTCCGTGCACTGGCTAAGAAGACAAATGTAGGAACAGTGATTTGGGGCTCTTATTATTTGAAGGACGAGATCCTGCGATTCCAGATCGAGATAACAGATTCGGCAAAAGGAAAGCTAATTCATTCCCTTGAGGATGTCAACGGATCACGTGATTCCCCGATGGAGGTTATCGAAACATTGCGCCAGCGAGTATTGGGTACCCTGAAGCTTTACTTCGATTCCATACCCAGTGAAATACTCCGAGTCTCGAAACCTCCTATTTACGATGCTTACCGAGAACATATAGTTGGATTGGAATATTTCGGTAAAGATTATCTCCAAGCGCTTCGCCACTTTAAGCTGGCAGCGGAGCGTGATCCGGAGTTTTTAGCTCCTCGCACTCGTATAGCCATCATATATGGTACTTTAGGCGAATATGCCAAAGCTGATTCTGAATTTCGTTTTATAAATAAATACCGCGAGCATCTCACGCTTTTTGAACAAAGCTACCTGGATTGGTATATGTCACGCCTAAAGGGAAATTACGCTGAAGCTCTGCAATCCTTACGTCAAGCAGAGAAACAAGCTCCCAATAATATTTATGTCAATTATTTGATAGGGCTTGAAGCGCTAAGGAATAATAATGCCCAGGAAACTGTGAATATATTTACAAAAAAAGAGCTTTCTGAACACATCTACGATCATGAAGCATGTGCCTGGCAGTTTGGAGTTCTGGCTGAGGCTCGTCATATACTGGGTGACTATCAGTTGGAGCTTGAAGAAATTCGACAAGGTCAAGAAAACTATCCCGATAGGCTAGAGCTACGAGTTGGTGAAGTTCGAGCACTAGCAGCATTGGGGAGAATACAGGAAGTAAGAGGTGTCATTGAAGATATCTTGAATTTGAAGTGGCGAACTGGAACAGCGGGTGGTGTCATGCTTGAGGCCGCGCAAGAGCTGCGAGCCCATGGCTATTTGAATGAAGGGCAGGAAATAGCTAATATTGCTGCAGACTGGTATAAAAATAGAACGCTTGATGATGCAGAAAGCGATATATATCGATCTGATCTTGCTCTTGCCCTGTATATAGGCAAGCAATGGGAAAAGGCGAAGGCCCTCTTTAAAGAATTAGCCGAGAAAAACCCTGACAACGTTGAACACAAAGGTTTTCTAGGAAGGCTGGCTGCCCGGGGGGGTGACCGGGAGGGAGCACTTAAGATTTCTGAGGAACTTCAACAGATAAAGCGTCCCTCTCTTTTCGGTTATCATACGTATTGTCGTGCCTGTATTGCCTCGCTGCTTGGCGAGCGCGAACAGGCAGTCGAGTTACTAAGGGAGGCGTTTGCTCAGGGCTATGCTCATGGTGTGTATTTACACCGGGATATGGATTTAGAAGCACTTCGTGAATATCCGCCGTTTCAAGAACTGCTCTGGTCGAAGGAGCAGCACTAAGATATCAAAGTACGAAAAACGGATGATGAGTGCAGAAACAGCAAGCTCGTGAAACAGAAACCTTAGTGATATTGAAAATAAAAGTGTCATTCAGACTGGGTCGCAATTAATTGCCAGATTTAAAATGGGAAACGAACAA